>JAYOEB010000121.1:0-7633 GCA_038116775.1 Opitutia bacterium
GCGGAACGTACTCTTTTTCCAACCAAAGGGGTATCCAATGAAATCCTTTGTGTTGCCAAGGAGTGAAATGCTTTTTGTATGATTCCGCCCAATCGGGTTCCTTGATTTCTAAAACCTGAAATTGTTCATGCAATTTCAACGTTCTGGAAATTTCGTCGTTTTGATCGGACTTATATTCGATGAAAGCCGGTAAGTCAGGAAAATAAGCTTCCAGAACAGCCTCCAGCGTAACGCTGTTCTGAACGATGAACCAAGGTGAGGGAGCTATCTCATTAAGGAGATCATCGACCTCATCGACCTCATCTGCTTTTAGAGGATGGCTTGCCTTGATCACGACTTAGGTTTTGGCAAGACTTCGTATTACCTTGGGCAACAACTGATGCTCTGCGCTTTGGATTCTAGATCTTAGCTTTGAAAGATCGTCATTAGGATAAATGCGGACGGGAGCTTGTTCGATGATTCTTCCTCCGTCAACCGATTCTTCAACCCAGTGAACGGTGCAGCCTGTGGTTTTAACCCCGTAATCAAATGCCTGCCGAACGGCGTCCCTGCCTTTGAAACTTGGAAGGAGACTTGGATGAACGTTAATAATTTGACCGTTGAATTTCTTGATAAAAGAACCTGAAACAATCCTCATGAATCCAGCCAGTACAATTAGACTAGGATCAAATTCATCAAGGGTTTTGATCCACCTCTCTTCATCCTTTTTCAACAACCTAGCCCCAGGATCGCTGTTTTCGATCAAAGTCCCATGGCATCTGTATTCCCGAGCGATTTCTAAAAACGATGACTCTCTTTTATCAGTGAATAAAGCTATTTCACTGACGATTGGAAACTTTTGTTGCTGATAATGCTGCAGGATTGCTCTTGCATTCGTACCTTTGCCTGATCCGAGAATTGCAATTTTCAAGTTATTCTCCGTAGGTTGAAAGTTTAATCCGTTTGAGGAGATTAGTGGTGCTCAGTCCGGGCAGAGTTTCAACGAAATTGATTTTAGCATTACAATCCTCCAAAGCTTTCCTCTCGTCTTGGTTTACGGAGTCCAGGTTGTAGTCAGAGGATTTAACATATTGATTTGGTTTCAAGCATTTGATTTCTTCTACGACGTTCTCATTTTCAAAAAGTATTACCTCATTCACGCAAGATAAGGATTTAAGCATGAAGGATCTTTCTCGCTCATTTATAATGGGTCGAGCAGAACCCTTGATTTTTCTAACGCTGAGATCGGAATTTAACAAAACCCAAAGCTGATCCCCAAGTGCCGCGGCTTGCATCAGACTGAAAACGTGGCCCGTATGCAAAAGATCAAAGCATCCGTTCGTAATTACAAGTGATTGAGCATTTTGACGGAGATCCTCCCTTTTCCTTAAGGCTTCTTCAAGCGAGATGTATGATGGGGGAATCATTCTCTATAGAATTTTTTTCATTTTCTCCATAAAGCCCTCATCCAAATCAAGATTCTGATCGCCGCATGATTTTGCGAAATCGACAAGCTTGGCTCTTTGAGTGTTGGTTAGTTTCGTTGGAATATTTATGATTATTCTAGCGTACAAATCTCCGTGGCGTCCCTTCGCCCTCAAATTGGGCATCCCCTTGTGCTTTATTCGGAAGGTCTTGTTTGACTGTGTCCCTGCTGGAATCTTTAGGGACACCTTACCGTCTAAGGTCGGTACGAAAGCTTGGCCTCCTAGGGTTGCCAAGGTGTAAGGTATGTGGAGTTCGTGAAACAAATCGTCTCCTTCTCGTTCAAACAAATCATGTTCCCTGACGTTGATGTCGACGTAGAGATCTCCACTGGGTCCTCCAAACATGCCCGCATCTCCTCTTCCTCTTGAGCAAAGTCTGTTCCCATCGTCAACCCCAGCGGGAACGTCTATTTTGATCGAATCCGAGACTCTTTTCCTACCTTCTCCCTTGCACGATCTGCAGGGATTTTCAATCTTTACTCCAGAACCGCCACAATTTGGACAAGTCCTTCTTATGCTTATGAATCCTTGGTTGGAGGCTACTTGACCTATTCCACCACAGGTCGAGCACATCGTTTTGCTTGAACCCGCATCCGAACCCGAGCCAGAGCAAGTATCACACTCTACATGATGGTGGTATTTGATCTCTTTTTCAATACCATTTGCGGCTTCGTTCAAGGAAATCTTTATGCCTACGCGCAAATCGGAACCGCGTTTTCCGGAATTTGAGTGGCTTTGCTGACCTCCTCCAAAGAAATCCTCGAAGATGCTTCCGAATCCACCGCTTCCTCCGCCTCCAAATACGTCTCGAAAAAGATCAAACGGATCCACTCCTTGACTGGTGCTTCCACCACCTCGGAAAGCATCATGTCCAAATTGATCATATTGCCTCCTTTTGTCTGGATCCTTAAGAATTTCAAAAGCCGCCGAGACTTCCTTGAATTTTTCTTCGGACTCTTTGTTTCCTGGGTTTTTATCGGGATGATACTTGACCGCTAATTTTCTGTAAGCTTTTTTAATTTCAGATTCAGAAGCATCTCTTTGAACTCCCAAGACTTCGTAGTAGTCTCTAGCCGACATATTTTATGTATTTGTAGGTTATGAATTTAGGAAATTGAGGAATTGTTTCGGCTAAGAATGACCGAGGCGGGACGGAGAAGATTGCCGTTCAATCGAAAACCGGAGCGAATTAATTTCAAGACAGTGCCGTCAGGATGGTCTTCGCAATCTTCATAGCCGATTGCATCGTGAATATTGGGGTCAAAATCGACATGGATTTCTTCGATGATATCTAAGCCATGCTCTTTGATTTTCTCATTCAGTTGACTCATCGCCATAATAAAACCTTGCGCCACTTCCTTGCCATTTTCGGTTTTCTCTGCTTCGACAAGACCTAATTTAAAAGAGTCGAGGACGGGTAGAAGATCTGAAAAAATTTGGATTCTTGCTCTATTTGCAGCCTCCTCCCTTTCACGGATGGAGCGCTTTCTAAGATTTTCATAATCCGCTACTGATCTTAAGTATTTGTTTTGTATGGATTCGTTGTCAAGGTAGGCTTTTTCAAGTTTTTGACTTAAGTTATTCTCGCTTTCCTCGTCACCATCACCACTGTCGTTTTCAAATTTCGATGATGAGACTTTGTTTTCATCATCTAATTCTGCTTCAATGTCTTTTTTTGAATCGTTCACTGTTTTCAATTTAGTAGGTTTGCATGGTTGTCACGTCATATAAATCGGTCCGTCACTAAGAAGGTGGTTCTTTCCTTGCACACGATATCGCAGCATTCGGAATATGGGCTTAAACCATGTTCTCCCTTAAGCAATCTGGTGCCGTGAATCGCCACCTCACCACTGACGGCGTGGATTATGGAACAATCTTGATATTTGGGCTTTAGTTTGATGACTGCTTTGGCATCGGCGTTAAATTTTCTGATCCTGAATTCATCGCATTGGGTGATGATGAAAATACCCAATTCCTTTGAGGTCTTTGTGACAGTTGGCTCAAAATCTTCAAAATCAATGGATTGTAGCGATTCTTCCACATGCAGTTCACGAAACTTTCCGTCAAGCCCTCTTCTTCCCCAATCGAAGACACGATAAGTCGTATCCGAGTTCTGCTGAATCTCCAGAATTAAATTACCTGCATCAATCGCATGGACTCTTCCGCTTTGGACGAGAAGTGAGTCCCCTGCTTCCGAACTCACCTTATGACAATGTTGTTCGAGACTCTGATTGTTGATTGCATTGACGAAATCTTCTTTGGTGGTCCCCCGCTTGAGCCCTGCAAAAAGCGCTGCATCCGATGAAGAAGACGCCACATACCAATTTTCGGTTTTAGGTTGTCCGTTTAATTTTTTTGCCACGGGAAGAGGAGGATGCACTTGAAGGCTAAGTCTTTCCGAACAGTCAAGCCACTTGACTAAAAGAGGAAACTTTTCGTTTTTTTTCCATCTTGGACCAAGCAGTGAATGCGCGTCTTCTTCAATTAGATTCCGCAAAGTTCTTCCTTTGCTTCCTGAATTCAAGACAACGGAAGATTCCTCTCGGTCGCAGACGTCCCATGACTCACCAATTTTCAAATGAGGAGAAATGGACCGATTTAAAGAAGTTGCGAACATACTCCCCCCCCAAATCCTCTCTTTGTAAATCGGTTCAAACTTGAAAATCATTATAAAATTATGTTCTATTGAGCTAGTATAGTGGGAGGGAAAGGGATACTTCCTAGTTTAAATTTTAAAAGATGGCGAAAAAAAATTCAAAAAGTGATGATAAAAATCCTTTTTTATCGGCTAGTGTGAGCAGTAAGAAGGGGATTGCCTTTTTCTTGGCGTCCATTTCCGTTTGCCTATTCGTTTCAATGGCAACTTATGAGCCGAGGGCTTTTCACTCCGCTGGTTCTCTTGCCCACAAAAACAACCCTGAGATGATTACCGTTCCCTTGCTGGGTGAACTTGGAAATTTTTTCGCTTACTACGCTTTTGCTTTCGGAGGTATTTCCTCTTGGATTATTCCATGGTTTCTTTTTGCGGCGTCCTACCTTTATCTGTTTCCAACCTCTAAAATACTTAAGTTCAAAAGATTGGGTGGTTTGTCTTTAGCGATCATTTCAGTTTCACTACTTGCCGACTTGCATTTTCCCGATATGGGTGATCCCCAGAAACACATTGCTGGAAGCGGTGGATATCTAGGAAAGTTCTTATACGGCGGCTTGCCTTTGCAATTTTCAAACCAGTCTCCAACTGGAATCTGTGGTCATTTCTTGGGACCACTTGGTTCGACGATTCTTGGATGGTCTGTTTTAATTCTTTCCGTCCCACTCTCTTTTTCTTCACTAAACCAATGGCATAAGTTGATCCTTGGTTTTTTCACTTCAGTGAAAAAGGGTGGAAATGACGAGACTCGAGGAGATGCCCCTGATGGTCCTGAGACTTCCGAAGTAAAGTCCAGGAAGGTCGATTTCAAAATAAAGACCCTTTTTGCTGGAATTGGGGGGAGCAGGGCAAACGAAGATGATTTGCTATTCGGAGATGTTTCCAAAAACCAAAAGGCTAAGGAAATCGAAAACGAATCATCCACTCCGGTTACTAGACCCGAATTGAAAAAAAGCCGTTTGGAAAATTCCCAAAATTTATCCTCCAAAGAAGATCCTTTCGCCAATTCGGATGAAACAGAGGCTTCGACCGAATCCACTCTGGAAGAAAAATCTAAGCCGGATAAAAATGCCGAAGACAAAGATCATGCTGCCGACAACACGGCTATGGACGGATTCAAAGTAGTAAGAGCAGCCAAAACCGAAAAATCTGCGGATCTATTCCCAGAGAGAAAGGGCGACTATCATTTTCCTACCCTGGATTTACTAATGAATCCTCCCGAAGAAGAAGCCAGTGAGGACGAGGATCATATGATAAAGGCAAAAAACCTAAAGGAGACCCTCTCCGAATTCAAAGTCGATATTGAGTTGGGAGAAGTTCATACCGGTCCCGTCATAACAAGGTACGACGTACATCCGGCTGCAGGAGTTCGTGTGGAAAAAATAGCAAATCTGGACAAAAACTTGGCAATGGCCTTACGTGCGGACAGTGTGCGAATATTGGCTCCAGTTCCCGGAAAGGGGTGCGTGGGTATTGAGGTTCCCAATCAAAATCCTGCAGCGGTTTGCTTAAAGGAAATCCTGCAGTCGAAAGCATGGGCTGATTCGGGAGCTGAAATCCCGATTGTTCTTGGGAAGGAGGCGAGTGGTAGGGCTTTGGTGGCTGATTTAACCAAAATGCCTCACCTCTTGGTCGCAGGTTCCACCGGTTCGGGCAAAACCGTTTGCATCAACGCCATCATTGCGTCCCTATGCTACCATTCTAGCCCAGAGGACGTTCGGTTCATAATGGTAGACCCGAAAATCGTTGAAATGAAAGTCTACAATGATTTACCCCACATGCTGATACCAGTCGTCACCGAACCAAAAAAAGTTCCCGGGGCTCTTAAATGGCTTCTTGTCGAAATGGAGAGAAGATATCAAATTTTCTCAAAGATCGGAGTGCGCAACATTGCCGGATTCAATGCAAAAATCCTCCATGATAAAGAGGAGAGGGAGAAGGCCCAAGCTTTGGATGCTGAGATGACTGCCGAGGAACGGGCCGCTCTTTCATCCATACAAGTTCCCAGAGATGACGATGCGTTGGAGATCCCTGAAAACAAGCTTCCATATATCGTTTGTATAATTGATGAATTGGCAGACCTGATGATGGTCGCTCAGGCAGATGTTGAGACAGGCATAGCAAGGCTAGCCCAGCTTGCCCGGGCGGCTGGCATCCATCTGATTATTGCGACGCAAAGACCCTCGGTCAACGTAATCACAGGCGTTATCAAGGCCAATCTTCCAAGTCGGATTTCATTCAGAGTCGCATCCTATCGAGATAGCCAGACGATTCTTGACGGTAAAGGAGCTGAGGCTTTGATCGGCAGAGGCGATATGTTGTTCATACCACCTGGTAGCTCTACTTTTGTACGGGCTCAAGGGGCATTCGTCAGTGACGATGAAATCAATGGAATTGTGGATTACTTAAAAGTTAACGGCCCTCCCCAAATCATTGAAGAAGTCAGGGAGCAAATTGACTCTGCGGGAGAGGAAGACGTTCTTGGGCAGGATGGCGAAAATAACGATGAAGATCCTATGATTAGAAAGGCAATCGAAGTGATTCGGGCAACGAAAAGAGCCTCGACCTCCAACCTGCAGCGAAAACTTAGCATTGGCTATAATAGGGCGGCGAGAATCATGGATGATTTGGAAGATCGTGGTTTGGTCGGACCTGACGTTCCGGGGCAGGGGAGAGAAATTCTTATGGACTTATAAATTATCCTCAGTCTTGATAATCTCAGCTTGCAAAAATTCCGTTTTCAAAGAAAGATCATCATCCAATGGGTTTAGGACAAAAATTAGAGGACGCTCGTAATCGTAAGGGCATATCCATACGTGAAGCTACCGAAAGCACCAAGATTCGTGGTGACTACCTAACTTCCTTCGAAGCTGGAGATTTTGATATAAATCTCCCAGACGTTTATCTTAGGGGGTTTGTTCGTCTTTATGCGCGATTTCTTGGTATGGATGCGGACGCGATTGCTGGAGATTTGGATGTAGAACTTGGTCGCCCGAACAAAAACCAAAGGAAGTCTCTGGGGTCCATAACGAACAATGATATGAACGAAGGCATGGAGGTTGGAAAGAGTGCTGCTGGCAAGCGCGCGCGCAACCGTAAGTCATCTTTTGGATTACCCCAAATATGGCTATACGGATCCATCATCTTTGCCTTTATTCTGTCTATTATAATACTGATCTATTCCCTTAGCTCCCCGGAAAATCCCTCCGCTAATCCCGGGGAAACCATTTCACGAATTGAGGAAACCAAGGAGATTATTGCTCCCGCAAACCCGATTAAGGCTGCCCAGAAGCTTAATGTTTTGAATTTAGCGGCGATCGGGGCAATTGACAGACTTATCATCTGCGATGAAGGGGCATCTCCAAAAAAGTATCATGAATTTACTAATCTTGCCTTAGGGTGGGAGAAGACTATCGAATTTAAAAACACCTTCAGATGCTACAGTTCGTCTCTTGAAAATCTTAGGTTTGCAGTTGACGGGGGCGTTGAGAAAAAAGCAGAAGGTTCGGGTTCGGGC
>JAYOEB010000122.1:0-7496 GCA_038116775.1 Opitutia bacterium
CACCATGGTATTATTTTCTATCCCTGCCTTTCGCAAACTTTCACGCACCCGACCGATACATGCATCCGTATTCATGACAAAGTCCCCATAAACTCCCATTCCGCTTTTCCCCTCAAACTCAGCTTCAGGAGAAGATGGTGTGTGAGGAGCGGTAAGAGCGACAAAGAGAAAGAATGGATCCTTCTTTTTCGAACTGGAAGAAATAAATTTTCCCGCTTCATCGCAGAAAGTTGAGAGTGCTTCAGTATCCAGAAAATCCTCCGCTGCCGGACCCACCCGATTGAATGCGCTCCATCCCTTTCGAGCGGTCACGTTACCCTGCCACTTCTTTCCCCGAATGTAGGCGTAGGGGAACATATCCAGAGTACCGGGTAGAAAAAAGCACTCGTCAAACCCATAATCCGTGGGACCAATTTGGATGGGTTTGGCAAAGTCGGTATTGTCAGGGCCCTGAATCTTTCCGTCCTTGGTGGTCATGCGGGTTCCCAGATGCCACTTCCCCACATACCCGGTTCGGTAACCACCCGATCGAAACATATCCCCCAGAGTATGTTGGCTCTTCGGAAACCGGAGACCAATAAATCCCCATGGTCCGCCTTGCTCCCCTTTTTTGAAACGGAAGGCATAGCGGCCCGTCATGATGGAGGTACGACTGGGCACACAGACTGAATTCGTCACGTGAGCATTGGTAAACTTCATGCCATCGCGGCAAAGTTGGTCAAAATGAGGGGTGGGCACTCTGGATTTGTCTCCACCAAATGCCTTGACGTCACCATAACCCAAATCGTCAGCCAAAATAAAAACAATATTCGGCCGCTTGGCGGAGCAAAACAGATTGAGTCCGGCAAAAAGAAAGAATCCCCAAAGCTTAAAATTCATAGTCGATCAGGGAAAACGGATTTCTCCTAGTGGTCGAGCATCAAGCTACTTGATCCATATGTTTATTCTTGGATTGGCTCCACACCGTTAACGTAAACGACATTGTATCCCCCGTCTTGGTTATCTTTCTCCGACCACCCGTCGTAGGAATTCTTTGCCAGATAAAACCGGCACAACTGCCCGGTTTCAGGTTGCGGGGAAAAAGACTGTCCCCCGGGTGGTGGCAGACCTATTCCCTTCCATGTACGACTCCAATAACGGACATAAACCAGATTTTCCGAAATCTTTCCTTTTTCCACCTTGTCGATTTTCACCTCTGCAATCTTATGCTCATATTCATATCCACTCACTAACGGTATTCCTTTCCGCTCCTTGTAAGAATAAATCGCTTGCACCTTACCCACTACAATATGAGTGGCAATGGTCTCCAACTGTTGTTTGGAAGATGACGCTTTTGCTGCATTTGTTATGGGAGCAAATCCAAATAAAAATACGGCAAAAGTTACTAGAAACAAAAGGTAACGCGGATTTTTTTTGGTATTCATTTTTCAAGTAGCTCAACCATTGCCTTTCCCATGGCTAACCCAACGTTCATATAGGTCTTGGCATTACCTCCGTAATGAGCATTGGAAGAAGATCCCATACTGATCGTATGGGTGTATACGACCGCCGCCTCTCCCTCGTGCGAAACTCCAAAGGCAAGCATTCCGTCTATGATCAGCTTCTCATTTCCGGTCGCCGTATCTTTGTTCGTCTGACCAAGTGTCGCCACCACCATCTTGGCTTTCGGCGCATTGAATTCTTTCCGAAGAGCCTCGAAAAGATATTTCAAGTTTTTGCCATAAACAGTGGAATGAGCTTCGTTGTAGCGATCCTTGTCGCCCTGCCACCAGAGAAATCCAGCGACTTCATAGTCGCGCGCATTCGGATAATACTGAGCAAGATCCTCGAGTACGTCCTTGGCGCGGGCCACGTCCCCCAAGTATTGCAGACCGGCATGCCAAGTATGACTAGGTGGAGCAGGAACTTGTCCCTTTGTCCAACTGGGATGACGCACCTCGTCGTTGTGCGCGGGAGTGACCAAGGTCAACTTTTGGCCGGTCTTCTTGTCCGTAGTCTCCACTTCATGTCTGGGCGCGCCAGGAGGCAGAAGATCCCAGCCAAGGGAACGATTTCCAATCGAACTCTTTAAGACAAGAACCGGCGCTTCCATTGCGTTACCAAGTTGGTGACCAATACCTTGTTCAATCCCGATCTTACCTCCAGAGACAGTCAACCAATCATTACGTCTCACTCCACCGCGCCCATCAGGTCCGCCGCTTCCCTGCGTATGAACGTTTCGAACGTCCAGTCGCTTGGTCCAGTTACCGACCTCATCGATCATGAAGGGATAAAGGCTTTCATTTTTGACCGCATATTCCAATGACCCCTCCTCGTCCCCCTTGACCTTCCCCATTTCCAAAGTATTCGACTGCCCCATGATGACGAAGACCTGAACCGGCTTGGATAGGTCGGCGGGCTTACCGTCAGGATCAGGCAGTCCGACAAGCGAGCCTTGCAAACCAACCCATAGGATCATAAGGGGGATAAGGAATGCAGTCCTCGCAAAAAATTTAGCGTACTCGGGAAATGGCTGCTCTTTTTTCATGATCTGGATAAGAAACGAAGATCACACTTGCTTATTCCGGGGCTTCGAAGTGCGGTACCTCCTGCCGAGGGCGCATCCGCTCCACCGTTCTTACGGCGGAAAAGGTACCCAAACCGATCAGCATGGGACCCGCCGCGCTCAAAAGGATTTTTGATTTGTGAGAATAGGCGGAAGTACCAACTGAAAGAATTCCCTCTTCGGTGGGTGTTGTAACCATCGCCTCGCCCAGCGCACCTTCCGGAAGGAAAAAATCAAGCAAGGACAGGGCCACAAAACGATCATCCCGCTTATATTCTTTTTCAGGTGGGTTTTCAGCCTCAATGGCTTCTTTGACGAACTTTCTCAGCTCCGTCATCAAAACAGGAGATAAATAAGAAATGGCAGTCCCTTGCTTGGGTAGCTCCTTGGACTTGGCAAGGAAAACAGGATCCGTCGCAAGCTTTGGCTTTGGGGAAAACATCCTTGCCGCAAATTCTTTACTGGAAGTGGCGATCAATTTGCCGCTTGGAAGATGATGGGCAAGCATGAAATCCTCCCATCCGAACCGTTTGATTTCTCTGCGCTCTCTCTTGGAGAGGTTGCCCGATTCCATCGACAGCTTCAAACCTATCCAATTAGCATCATCGAATATTTCAAACGGAGGCATTTTCTTTCCTTCCTCGAAACCTTCGGATTCAAACACTTTGATTAACTCCTCGGCCAACCATCCTAGGTTATCGACTAAAATCGCACCGTGAACTTGGGGTACGGACAAATCCTTTTCTTCCAAACGAATCATCTTCGAAGGATCAACATCAATAACGACCATGATGTTGGTATCCAGGTCCTTGATGATTTTTTCCCCGTTAAAAGCAAGAGGGGGAGGCATGGGTTGTTTCATCATGCCATCGACCATCATTTTCATCATCATACCCTGTGGACCCAGGGGCGAGGTTCCGGCCTGCTCAGGGGGTCCGCCGAGCGCTCTCAAAACGACCTCATTGTAAAAAGTCTTCCATTTCACTTCCTGCTGAACAACGATATCCGAACCCGAAGGAGCAAGCTGGAGAACTTCAAATTCCTTTGCCTCCTTGCCAAACATGGAAAGAAATCCTCTCACCCCATTCGGAGCATGAAGATAAACCTTGTTGCGGAATCCTTGATCAGTCCGAATCGAACTCAGCCCCAATGCGGAAATCGAATCAAAGCCGGAAATTTTCATCAAGGCTTCAATATCGACGTCGGGTACACCTTTATCAAATTCCTTCATGCCGGTCATGAAGGAGTTAATAAACTTAGCCAATCCGGAAAGGTCACCCTCCACGCTGACGTATCCGAAGAGAACCCCACCCAAGTCAAGTTGGTCGGCAACGACTTCAAAGCGTTGCTTATCCGACGCTGGATTTGCCCGCGTCTCCGACGACGAACTTACCCCCCAAAAGAGGAAAATGATTAGCAAGGGGGTGCGGAAAGAGGCTGAAAACAAATTAAGCAAGGTCATTGTCAATGGAATGAGGGGCTAGGTGAAAAAGCAAGGCATTTTCAGGTAAGTGAGTGATACGACTTTTGGCTATCTTAAAATTCACGACCTCAAGAAACAAAAGCAGGGCAAGAGACAAACCCTTGCCGCGAATGATTATTCGAGGTTCCGCCAAAGAATAACTTAGGGCATTGCCTGCATCCATTGCTCGATTCGTATACCCTCACCATTCGTCTTGATGATCAAATCAAAAAATCCGTCGCTTTCCCGTTCGGCGAGAAATCCGACCCGAATCGAATCTCCCGTCTTTCTGAAATGAGTGGGGCTGGTCCAATCAATTTGCTCAAGACCTCTCTCGCGAATTTTTTCTCCAACTTTGTAGCTACCTGAAATAAACTTTCCGATGATGGATTCGGCTTCCTCGAAACTCATGCCGTCTACCGAATTGCAAAGATAAGTCTTGGCTCCGACTCTCAAAATGACCTGCTTGCGGAGATAGGGCTGGCCTGCCCAAAACTCACCTGAAACGATATCGGCCTTTCCGGGCTTTGCATCTGGAAAACTCCAGGACTTCCGGGTAACGGAAAGGACGGACCTGCTTATCTCCCGTCCATTTTCCACCGGCGCTCCTTCGACCTTTATCGAACGAAACGAAGAAGGCAGAAGGTAATGGGTGGAAATTTTCGCGACTTTCGAAATCCCTCTTTTTTCGGCAAGTTCAAGAACCTTCTCCACATCCTCATCCGACAAGGATGCATTCGAGACGTAGAACCTCTCGATTCCATCCTTAAATTGTCCACGGTAAGAAGCCTCCCTATCCCCACCGATCGATCCTGGCGACTCTTGGGAAAGTCCGGAATCGCTTTTTCGCAGAGGAAGTTCCTCTGCAATCTCAAGATCACTGGTCCGAACCTCTTCGTGTTGTGAATTGGGTTTGGCTGCGATGAAAAGAACGCTTGTGGCCAAAAGCATCATTCCGGTAACGGCAAGAGTCCGTCTTTTGGGTTTTCTTTCAAATTGATCCTCGCGTTGCTTACTCATCATTTTCCTTTGTTTGCCATGCTACGTAAAAACGGAAAGCAATCCCTTACTTCAGACTCTGGATTTTCGGATCGTTCGGAAACAATTCCTTCACCAATGAAGCTAAGCCTTTGGGGTTGAAGAAGCTTTGAACTTCAATCCCCCCGTTCAAGTAGAACCTCAGCTCATCACAGGAAAAACAAACAAGCAAATCCGCTTTGTTTTTTTGACCGCGAAAACAGAACGCAACTCCCGGACGGAAGAGACAATCGGGCGGTTCGGGAGGTATGAAATAAGTATTCGGATTTTCCAAAATCGAGGAAAGTTGCCTTCGTTGACCCAAAGTTAGAAAATCTTCATCGGAAAGAATTCCATAGCCATGCAACGAGGGCTCTCCTTTGCCTCCGTTGGATGGGTCTGCATAAGAATCGTCCAACCTGTAGAAAGCGCAGGTCACGTATTGGTTTTTCCAGGAAGTCGCTGCCAAGACCTTTCTCACCTCTCCATTTTCCCAATTGGCTTCTTTTTCCATACAGGAAGAAAAAGGAATCAAAATCCCCAGAACGGCGAAACGCATGCCAAGCAATTGCCTCATCTGTTTTTACCTAGACTTCCAATCTCCAACCTGACGTAGAAAGTTTGGGCTTGGGCTCTTTGTATTGCGGTGGGCATCTTAGAATATGTTGTAAGCCTTTCCTGTCGGCAAGCCAAGGATTTCATGAAGACAAGTAGCGAGCATATCCAGCGAATGGAGGCATCTTCCGAAATCTTGAAGACAACGCTTTCAGGAAGAGCGATAAATCCCCCGAATCTCATTTGCAATGAGGGAAAGACCCTTTCTGACGACCTCATCGTCCTGGGCATAAGTCACGCGGATGCACTCATCTTTGTGAGGCCAGTTATCTTGCTCCATTCCAGGAAAAAAGTAATGCCCTGATACAACGAGTACTCCCTTTTGCTTGAGCCGCTGATAGAGCTCCCGACTGCTTATGGGTAGCCCTTCGAACCATAACCAAAGAAACAAAGCTCCTTCTGGCTTATGTATTCGCATGGGGACCTCTTCACCGACTTCTTCCCAAAGCTGGGCCACGGCCCTATCGGCTTTTTGGCGATAAAATGGTTGAATGATTTCATTGCTCACCCGAGTAATTTCCCCAGTCCTCACCAAGTCGTAGGCAAGGGCCGGCCCCAAGCTGCCCGGAGCCAGGCTGAAGACTGAAGTCATTCGGGTTACCACCCGGATGATTTCCTCGCGAGCGATAACGATTCCAGTCCGCAAACCAGGAAGACCAAACTTGGATAAGCTGAGACAAAGTATTACGTTGTCATCCCAGACGGGTCGGGCCTCCGAATAGATGATATTGGGGAAGGGAGTGCCGTAGGCATTGTCGATGATCAAGGGCACTCCCCGTGCCCTTGCAAGATCACGAAGTCTTGAAACCTCCCGATCCGTCACCACGTTTCCCGTAGGATTGGTTGGGCGTGAAAAGCAAACCGCCCCCACCCCTTCATCGACTTTCAATTGATCGAAATCCACCCGATATTTAAAAAGCCGATCATTCAATATTTCGATGTCGGGTCGGGCGGAGCGAAAAAAACCTGGTTCCAGCCCGACCTCCGCATAGCCGATATATTCAGGGGCCAATGGCAGAAGAATCTGTTTCGAAATAGCTCCATCAAATTTGCCGGCAAAAAGATTGAATAGGGAAAAGAACGCGTTCTGACTCCCATTGGTAAGGGCAAGGTTATCGGGCCCAACATCCCAACCAAACTCATTCCGGAACAACTCGGCCAGAGCGCCGATGAATGCCTTGGCTCCCTGAGGAGTGTCATAGTTTCCAATCACCCGTTCGAATTCTCCTTGCTTCGAAAGGATATCCTCCATCCGTTTTTTCAAAATTGCCTGTACTTCCGGGACATGAGCAGGGTTCCCTCCTCCAAGCATCAGAGGCGCAGGATCCGCAACCAAGGCACTCCCCAGATCATCCATCAATTCACCAATGCCTATCTCTCCGGCAAAGCGTTTTCCAAAATCAGAAAAATCCATCACCGTCTATTCTTATATTTCAAACCATGTCACATAGACATGAGTTTTTCCATCTTCAAGGCCAACGGTACATTCCAAATATTTGGCCTTAGGAAGTTCTATCTTTCGATCGATTCTCTCAGTAAGTTCATCCACTTTCCACCATGCCTGTTGCGTTGCAATGGCATGATTGGATTTGGTATCATTCCCTTTTTTAAAAATTTCGTTTTTAAGAAACTCTTCCCTCTGATTATCTGGAATCATTACTTTCAAGACCAAAGCTCGATCGATTCCGGACCCAAGAAAATAGTAACCCACAGGTTCTGTGCCATTTGGGAAAGTCAGCCCAGTCAGCTCTGAAACATAATTGATTTCTTTGCCAGTAATCTCGGTTCCAACCAGTTCTATATCATCACCAACAAAATCAAGACAGGAACTTAAGAAAAGAGAGAGAGAAAGTACAA
>JAYOEB010000123.1:0-350 GCA_038116775.1 Opitutia bacterium
CGAAAAATTTATGGTGTTGTAAAATATAATTTCGCTGGCTTTGGAACAGCACGTGGTTGGCATAATCGCCACCAACACGACCGTGAGTCGAACGAAAGACCAAAGGGATTTTGAAGCGGGAGGACTCAGCGGAAAACCCTTAGGCGAGTCCTCGCTGCAAACAATTAAATTCATTGTAAGGGAAAGTTGCAACAGATTGCCGGTTATTGGTGTTGGCGGCATATGCAATTTTGAAACTGCCCACAAAAAACTCGATGCCGGCGCATCTTTGTTGCAACTTTACACTTCCTTTATTTACAATGGTCCCATTTTTCCTTTTCAGTTGGTTAATTCATTAAATAAGAGGTTTT
>JAYOEB010000123.1:360-7488 GCA_038116775.1 Opitutia bacterium
CCATAGAACTTTTGCTACATGAAAAAAGTCTTGCTGACGTTCTTTCTCATAACCCTTCTCTCCGCTGTTTTGGGTTACGTGATTTTGTTTGAGGGAAAATTTGATAATTTCGAAAGATGGTGGAATCAAAAAACTCGAGACAGCTCTTCCATACCCTTTAGTCCCTACAAAAAACTAAGAAAGGACTCTTCCCTCTTGTACTTTAAAGAGGCCAACGAAGTCTTATTCACCGATCGACACCTTTTTTGGAAGGGCAGGGGAGCCATAGCAAAGCCGGAACTCAACCAAGACCATGATCTGGTCGGAGTGATCGTAGCGTCTGGCGGATTTGGCTATTCCAATCAAGTATTAGCAAGCGTTAGTGGAAGCGGCGGAGAAGACTTCGAGCTTGGCCCCGTTGTGGTGGAAAACGGCAAAATAGTCAAAGTCGGGATTAGAAAAACCGCGAAGTGGTCGCTAACTCCCCTAGCTTACCACGGAAATGACGAACGCCCATACAGCGGAACCATAGAAAGCAAATTCAAATCCGGTCAAATTATTGAAGAGATCCAATTTTTATCAGGTCAAATTCATGGCAAGCACACCAGGTACAATGAAAGGGGCATTCCGATTTTTTCCAAAGATTATCTTCACGGGAAAAAACACGGCACTCATATCTTTTGGTTCCAAGAACCTCTTGACCCCGATAGCTACCAACCTCCTTCGGGAGAGTCCTATGCCTCCTTGTGGATGGAGATTAATGAAAAAGCCAAGAAAAAGTTTCTGCAGAATTACGGCTCTATGAAATCAAACGATTGGGTGATTTCAAAATATAAGCTAGCAGGCGGTTCCTTTGAAGTCAGGCTTCTTGAGCATTGGTTTGAAAATAAAAGACACGGACTTTTTGAGGGCTTTGACAAATACGGTAACAAGACGTTTAAGGATGAATACAAACATGGTCTCAGAACTAAACACAGAACTTTTGACAAAACCAAGTGATGATGGTGCTCAAGGGGGGACTCGAACCCCCACGCCTTTCGGCACTAGATCCTTAGTCTAGCGCGTCTACCAATTCCGCCACCTGAGCATTGTTTAGTTTCCGTGTAGATTAACATGAGGCAAAAGGCAAGTCCATCCATAGATGACGTCCTTACCGTGACCCGTGAGAAATGAGTGAAGAGAAAGAGCCCGTAGATTTGTCTTCGCTGGAAAATCTTAGTTTCAGCCCGAATTGGGCGAACGAGGATGCGGGCTCCACCCATCAACAAAAGCAATCCGAAGCCAAAAGCAGAAAAAAGAACAAGAGACCTGCGAAACCTCCCCCTTCACGAGCCCAGAAAAGCCATACGCCGGATCACGAATGGGTCTTTTCCATTTCCCCCGAGCCCCTCGCCCTCCAAACCATAAAACAAAAGATCAAGGAATCCGGTCTCGCTTATTCCCTTCGTGAGATAGTGGAGGTTTTCGCCGAAAGAACGGATCGAATAAAAGTTAAGATAAGACCGAAGCGAGATGACGATTATATTTGGAAGTCAAAACTTACGAACAAGTTTTTTACCACCAAGAGAAACGCCGTGTTGGAATTGATTTACGCAAAGGAAAAGTCACCCATTCAACTAATCCTCGTCAAAGAGGAAGCCCCGAAAGGCAACTTTCAGTACATCTTTCAATGCCCCAAGACAAAATCGTTTCTGCCCCCGACGAGTTTTCATAACTTCGACGATTTGGTCCGGCGTCACGCTTTTTCCTCGGGTATTGGCATGCCTCATGAAAAATACCTGTCGTCTTTGATCAAGGTTACCGAGGAGGATAAGATCAGCGAGTGGCTGAAATGCCCCATTCCAACCTTTTCGTACAGCCTCGCTGGCCTTGAGTCACAAAAGTACGAAAGCCTGCATGGCTTGTTAAGCGCCCTTGAAAACCAACATTTTGACCGTTTCTTCCAGCGAGTCGACTCCGTTGTCGTGACCGGCTCCGGCTTAGAGGCTCTCGACAAGACTTTGAAGGAAAAGGTGGAGGGGTTTCTATCAATTCGGCATAAATGGAAGAAAGAATTGTTCATGGCTTGTTTGGTGCATTTCAAAAGAAGTAAGTTTTGTCTTTTTAAGAATCGCGAGGCTTTGTTCGTTCGCCATGGCGAGCGCAAGCCCATAAATGACGCCAACCTCAACGAATTGTCCTCCAAGATCGTTTCTGAGATCTGCTCCCGCCCAAAAGTTACCAAGAAAGAATTGATTCAATCTCTTCTGGCAGAAAACTTTGATTTGAAAAAGGTCGTGCTTGAGATCAAGTGGTTGGCCAAAGAGGGATACCTTAACGAGTACAGTGATTCAACGATTGCCTTGAATTAAAGGCTTGAAAGCGAAAAGCGTCGTTCGTTCATCCCCATATACTCACCATGTAGTTCGAACTGCGGACATTCAAACCTCCAAAAGTCAGCCTCTCCCCACTCAATGAGAAGGATCCATGGGTCGACGAGAAGTGGTAAGATTTCCTCTTCGTAAAATACCTCAGCCGGTTTTGCTCGGTAGAAATCACAATGAATAAGGTTTACCTCTCCTGCATTGATCGCAATTCTTGCAAACGAAGGACTCTCGATTCCCTCTATTCCGTAATGCCTTCCGATCCCCTTGCATATCAGCGTTTTGCCGACGCCTAGATTCCCGTGCAAAAAAAGAACAAACGGAGGGGGTAGCCTGGAAGCCAAATCTTGCCCGAAGGCCATGGTCTGCTCGGAAGATCCGCTCTCAAATACAAAGGGCAACTCCAAGTTTGGCTTCATGAAAGTAGAATCGATGATATCATAATCCCGTTAAAAAGACCGTGCGCAATGATCGGGACCCATAAGTTGCCGCTTTTTTCATAGCAATAACACAAAAACAGACCGATTAAAAAAAGCATAAGGAAAGCGCTTACGCTCTGATGTATCGCACTAAACAAAAACGAGCTAACAAGGCCTGCAAAAAAAATGCCTAGGTCTGACTTAAGGGCCGCATACAGGCATTTTCTAAAAAAAAACTCCTCGGTTATTGGTGCCAATACCAGCGCCGACAGGATTATCGAGGACTTCTCCTTCAACTCTCCCTCCTTGAGGGCGGAAACCAATTCTTGGCGAGGATACTCCGAAAGAACCTGATGAGAAAAAACGGATGCGATGAAAATTACCGGCCAAAACTTGATCAAGGGCAAGAAGCTCTGCTTAACCAAGGAATACGTTGTTCTCGCCAAACAACTGAAGTCGGCTTGGGCGGTGACCTTGTTCTGTCTTGAGACATAGAATAGTATTGGCCCCAATACCATGATTTGGCTCCCTACCGTTAAAATTCCAACTGCACCCATCAGGGACAAGGCATATTTCGCCGCAGCCTGATCTTTTCGCAAAGGAACCAAATCCGCTGAAATATTTTGGCTCTTGGTATAAAAAAGGGCCAATATGCCGACCAAGGCAATGGCGACCGATAGGGCGAACCCAGTCATCAGTAATTAGGGCCCCTTTTGAAACGCCAACTTACCATCCACAAAAGTCATCTCCACGACGGAGTTGAACCGTTGGCCGCTAAAAGGGTTGTTGGATGACATGCTCGGACTTTCAGAAGCCTGATAGATCCAGTCCGTTTCCAAATCTATGATTATGAAATCCGCGGGGCTACCGATATCGATCGTGCCGCTTTCGCTATTTAAAATTTGGGCAGGATTGTAAGACAGCCATTCTGAAATCTTGAGCGGCAGGTTGGGAATCTCTTCCCCAAGAAGGGACAGGCAGGCGAAAAGACAGGTATCGAGGGAGGTGACGCCAGCAGGAGAAATATCGTACTCCGCATTTTTCAAATGATCTTGATGTGGTTGATGCGCGGTGCATATGGAATCAATGGTTCCTTTCGCAAGTCCTTTAATTAAAGCCTTTCTGTCTTCTTCCTCTCGAAGCGGGGGAAGGGTTTTAAAATGGGTGTTGTATCCGCGGATGCTCTCGTCAGTAAGGCATAGGTGGTGAGGGGTTGTGTCCGCCGTAACGTTTATTCCTTTGTTTTTAGCGTCCTCTATCAATTCTACGGATCCTTTGGAGGATATCGAAGACAGGTGGATATGAGCGTGCAGATTTTTAGACGCAGTAATGGAGCGCTGGACAAAAAGCTCCTCCGCCATTCTAGGATAGCCGCCCAATCCCATTGCGAGTGATACTACGCTGTCGTGGGCGTTTCCGTCGCTTGATAGAGAATGGTCTCTAGGGAATTCAATTACCGGCAGGTTAAACATGGAGGCATACTCTACGCCTTTGATGAAGATTTGGTTGTTTTGGGCAGACAGAGGACAGTCGGTAACGGCTGATACTCCGGCTTCTCGCAGAGATCCGAGCGGCGCCAATGCTTGCCCCTCCAATCGATTGGTCAGGGCGCCGGCTGGCTTAATCTTAACGACGGCATATTTCTCCGCGCATTCGTTAATGTATCTGATTGCGCCCGGATTGTCCGCTATTGGGGAAATGTCCGGCATCAGCAAAAGCGAGGTAAAACCAGATTGGGCGGCAGTCTCGGAAACGCTCTTTATGTTTTCCTCACTCCCTCCAAGAACGTTTTTCGCGTGACATCTCAAGTCTATCAATCCGGGCAAGAGATACTTTCCTTCCAAGCTCAATACCTCCACTTGGTCCTTTTTCCCTATTTGTTTTTCATCCGCAAATTTTCCTTCATGCACAAAGATATCTCTTCGGCTGCAAGTTTGTTGACGGGGATCAACCACGAATGCGTTTTTAATAAGTAGGCTCTTCATTGCTCCTCCGCTGTTTTCGCGCACAGGTAAAGTATCGCCATTCGTACCGCTATTCCGTTGGTGACCTGTTGCAAGATGACCGAATTTTCGGAGTCGGCAAGGGAAGAGTCAATTTCAACTCCTCGATTGATGGGCCCCGGATGAAGAATCACCACGTCTTTCTTGAGCAAGCTTGATCTCGCCGCATTAAGGCCAAAAATCCTCGTATATTCATCAAGTGACGGAAAGTGACTGGAGCTTTGCCTTTCATGCTGAATTCTCAGCAGCATGATGGCGTCCGCCCCGGAAAGTGATTTTTCTAAGTCGTGCGTTACCCTTGCGCCAAGTTCCTCAAACCTTTGCGGAACCAAGGTTGCGGGCCCCGCCAGCGTTACCTCGGCACCCAATTTTTGCAATCCCCATAAATTCGAACGAGCTACTCGACTAAACAAGATATCTCCTAAGATCGTTATTTTTTTCTTTTTGAGAGAACCTAGCTTTTCTCTAAGCGTGAAAATGTCCAATAACGCTTGGCTTGGGTGTTCATGGGATCCGTCTCCGGCATTAATAATCGGCACAGGCACGGTTCTGGACAAAAACAGTGGCGAGCCTGCAGAAGAATGCCTGATGACAATTGCATCCGCACCCAGAGCCTGTATGTTCTTAGCCGTATCGGTCAGGGATTCTCCCTTTGTCAGGCTACTGCTCTGACTGGCTATGGATATGACGTCCGCCGAAAGAGATTTGGCCGCCAATTCGAAGGCGACTCTCGTTCTTGTGCTTGGTTCTAAAAACAAATTTACGATTCTCTTTCCCTTGAGATTTTTGGGAGACTTTTTTTTGCTGGAGATGAACTGCTTAAATTCTTCCGCCAAATCCAGTATGCAAATAATTTCTTCCGGACTTAGATCCTCTAGCCCTAGCAACGATTTTCTTCCCCAAGTCATTTCCAAAGCGTTTCCTGTTTGCCGGCATGAAAATCTCCAATGGCGTCTTGTGGGCTCAAATGCCTTGGGGGCTTGCCTGACCTGTCCTCCAGTTGGTTTTGCCTCTTCTTGATCATATTGCGCAAGATTTCTCGCACTTTCTGCTTAATCCAAAGAGTTGTCGGGGAATTCGCAGTGTAGTCCGCAGGTCCGTTGTTGTGTACGCGGCCATTTTCAACGAGCTCGCATGTCTGCACGAATTCTCTTTCATTTTGAGGATCATAGACGGCATAGGTTTTTCCTCCCATCTGCTTAACCACCGCAAACACCGGCACGTCGCTGGGACCATCCGCGACGTAAATCATCTGGTCTATGGGCACTCGTCTGTCCTCATGGGGGATGGAAGTGTTTACGTCAATGGAAGCATGCTTGTTGGAGCCCTTGTTGATCTCGAAAATGAATCTTGTCTTAATGGTATTGTCCACCGTCATGCCCACTTGTGAAATCTCAAGATCCAAGGGCAACGAAAGCTCGCTTTGATTCATGAAGTTGGGAGGAACGGGTGATTCAATGAATTCACACGCAAAGACTCCCTCCACAAAATCAAAGATCTTGCTTCCCTTGATCATTTGGGAAAGGCCAGTGCTGATGACGTAATGCTCCAACTTGAAATCATAGCTCGCAAATTCCTGCTCTTTCGCAATTTCCATTAATTCCTCAAACAAGCCCGGCAAGCCGGGACAAAAATCCAACTCTAATCCGAGCTCCAGAAGCTTTTGGTTGGTCAAGCCGCGCATTGGTCCGTTTTTTACGTAGCTCAGCAAATGGTTTAAATATATCGTATCCGGTGAAACCGTAAGTCCTCGCTGGGCGTAAAGTCCGGGCAACTCGTTTACTTCCTTCCAAAATTTTTTTTCGTCTACAGAGAAATGCTCAAACAACGGCGACTGCATGTATCCCGGAATTAGGGTCTTATCAAAATCCCAAACGCACGCTATTACATTCTGTCCATGTATCTGGGCCATATCTTGGATAATATTACAATTTACGGATTTTGAAAGTAACTAACTTGTGATAAATAATCAGTATGGACAAAATACCAGACGTAGAACCCTTTCGGCAACGCTACAATGAACTGGAAGTTCAGTTATCCGACCCGGAGATTTTCAGGGATGCAATCACTGCCTCGACTCTGTCGAAGGAGCACAACCGGCTTAAGGGTATCCTGAGTATTTCTGAGCAAATAGAAGACATCCGTGGCCAAATTGAATTGAGCAAGGAGCTTCTTGACGATGAAGAGTTGGCGGAGGCAGCAAAGGAGGACGTCGAGCACCTCGAAATGGCATTACATTCAAAAACCAGTGAATTGCTTCTATCCATGTTGCCCGAGGACCCGGATGCCGGCAGAAACACCATTCTCGAAATAAGAGCCGGGGCAGGAGGAAATGAAGCCTCGCTTTTTGCCCTGGATTTGTAT
>JAYOEB010000124.1:0-7478 GCA_038116775.1 Opitutia bacterium
GGAAAAGTTTTTCCATTGGGTTGGATAGCCCGGATCTTTTTTACGAACTCAATCAGCTGTGCCTTATACTGATTGGCTCCCTTTTGACCGGCAAAGGATTCATTATATCCAAACATGGCAAAGACCACATCCGCTTCCACATGACGCAAATATTCGTCCATTGCTGTAAACCCAGAACTTCGGGGATAATTATTGGGCCGGTCACCCGAAAGGCTCATATTACGGAAGCTTACATTCTGTCCGGCCAATTCGCTTTGGAAAAGGGTTTCCATCCATCCATCATGCTGCATCCGGTCGGCCAATCCATTACCCAACATAGCTATCCGGTCTCCCTTGCGAAACGCAAAGGGTAGTTCGTCCTTATAGTCGGCAGGCACCTCCGCCCTTTTAGGGGCAGGCTTTTTTATTTCAGGCTCCGGTTTGCCATCGTAGAGAAAGAAGTCAATAACGGTCCTAAATCTCAGAGTAAATTTGATCCGCTGAGATCCTTTGGTTTTTCCACTCTTGTAAACCTGCTTCCGGTTCGAGTCCAATAATTGAATGGTGAATCCATCGAGCCTCGATTCAAAGCCTTTGCGGTTCCAGACTTCCACTTCATCAATGGTGTATTCACCGCCCAGATCAATTTCCCACCATGGGTTGGTCGAGCCGAAACCATCGGTATGGGTTTGCCCTCCTTTGTTGTAATCCGTGTTTTTATTTCCATCAATTGCTCGGGAGGCAACTCCGCCTGCACCGACACTCGATTGGGTAGCCTTGCCCTGTGGCGCGATATTTTTACCACCGCTGATGATCTCAACCTCATTCAAAGTGAGAATTTTATTATCTCCGGGAATTTGAATTCTAAGATAGCGGGCCTTTTTTCTGATATTTTGATTCTTGGCAGTAACAGACTCCACTTTTTTGAGCGCTGCCTTGGGGTCAGCAGGAATCGGACTATTCAAATCTGCATACATCGCTGGCTTGACCCCCTTCGCTTCTCCCCGGACCTGAAATTTACTTGGATTGTAGGGACCCACAAAATCGATCTTGGAGTCAGCTTTGATTTTATTCTCCAAACCAACCGACCAATAAATTCCATTTAAAATCAGCCGGCGGTAACCTGGATTAAGCAGGTCTTGCGAGGCACCGTAAAGAGAAGTAAACACCCTTCCTTTCTTTCCATTCTTGGCGGTATACTCGCGGGTCCACTCACTTGCCATGGGAGGCTTTTGTGGATCGTCTTTGCCATCTGGTTCCATCGACATAAGAGGCTGCGCCATGGTCAGAATATTCCAGTCTGGTTGAGCTTCGGCATTGTAACCGCCCGCTTGCACATGAACCTTATTCACGCCCCGAAGAATGGGGTGATTCCGTTGCTCTGGGATCAGATCGATGCGGGTACTTTGCCTATGGTTCTGGCCGTAATGGCCCACCCAGGACTGCCCAAGAATCTGCTCACCAAAACCACCCTTGAAATCTTTTCCTGCGTATTTGAAATCATACTTGGAATAGGGATCATTTTCCAGGTTCTTGTCGTACTTGAAGGCATGGGTGGAGGTACGCAGACCCACCACGGGTCCGCCTCTGTTTAAGTAGTCATCGATGTGCTTCATCTGCTCGGGAGGAAGTGCGAGGAAGCGGACGAACATCACCAGTCCATCGGCTTTCGACAGGACAGGTATTGCAGGCAGGTTGGAAATTCCTGCCTGAATTTCGCCCTGTTCGGTCACACCAAAGACAACCGTGCAATCAAACCCGCCATGGACGGACAAAATCCGGGCAAGGGCAGGAATCGTTTCTTCCGCGCGATATTCGTGATCACTGGCGACCAGAACCAAATGCTTGCCTTTACCGGGGCCTTCCGAACCCTTGTAAAAGACTCGGTCTGCAAAAACATGCGGGCAAAGCGAACACAACGTTAGGAGTACCAAAGGGAGAAGAATTTTGGGCTGCATATCAGTTCAGTTAAAAATCTGACGATGAATGCAGGAGGAAATTTTGTCCAACAAAGAAACCTGCCTTAAGGGAAATTAAATTCATTGGTCTCCGCTAATCATTTGACTAAAATCCAGAACCTGTGACCGTGAGGCAGATGATCAATAAGACTGTCTTTCTCCCTACCCTCGCCATCCTTGCCGGATCTTTTTTCCTCAGCTTCTCCCCTGCAAAGTTATTCGCTGAAGAAGAAACCACTGCTCCCGATCAAGCAACCTATGAAGCGATTGGCATGATGATCGCCCATGGGTCAGGCCTGCATAAGATGGATTTTTCTGAAGCTCAGATCAAAGCCATTCTTGCCGGGCTCGAGAAAGGCTTTGAGCTAAAGGATATGCCCGAGGAAGCCAAGGCTCTTCAGCCCAAGGTCCAGGCGATCATGATGCAAAAAATGCAAGCAGTCAGGCAGGCTCAACAAGCGGAAATGGCTCAAGCTGCCGAAGTGAACAAAGCCAAGGCGAAGGAATTTTTTTCCTTATTGGCCACCCGGGAAGGAGTGCTCAAAGACCCGTCTGGTTTTTATTATGAGATCCTGAAGAAGGGTGAAGGAAAATCTCCCACCATGAGCGATACGGTGAAACTCCATTATCACGGCACCCTGATTGACGGAACGGTGTTTGACAGCTCGGTGGACCGGGGGCAGCCAGCCTCTTTTCCGATGAATGGAGTTATCAAGGGATTCTCGGCTGGATTGACAAAAACACAGGTTGGCGGCAAGGTCCGGATTTACATACCCAGCGAGCTTGGTTATGGAGACAACCCCAGACCGGGCGGAAAGATCAAGCCCGGCGACGCCTTGATCTTTGAGTGTGAACTTTTGGAAATCCTCTGAACCGGATTTCGGCCAAACCGCACGACGGATTGGCCCTTGAAATTCTGCACCGATATCCCTCTTGGCCGTAAGGACGCCACAACCTCTTTTTCTCAGTCATCTTGTCATCTCCGCGTCTTTGGGAATCCCTTCTTAGATCGCTTGGAAATTATCGTAATGGGTTGAGAAGTTTCAAGTTTTGCGATTGCATGGGAAGCATGATGAAGAGCGCGTCGAACTCCGCCAATTTTGTGAAAAGATCTTTCTTGTTGGGATGCTTCTCGATCTTCGGTTCGTTCGCATTTTCCATGGAGCAGGAGTTTGATCCAGGTCGCCTCACCGCAACCACGCTTTATGACCAGCTTGATCAACCAATGGAGTTGGAGGTGGCCGAGGATGGAAGGATTTTTTTCATAGAATTGAACGGTGAGTTCCGGGTTTTCCTGCCCGGTTCCAAGGAAGCTGTCTTGATTCACAAGTTCGAGGTCGCCCGGCGTGGAGAAGTAGGGCTGATCGGACTTGCATTGGATCCAGCCTTCTCAAAAAACGGTTGGATTTATCTGCAATATTCTCCTGTTGGGATGACCTCGCAACGCACTTCCCGATTCACCATACAAGGCAATGAGCTGGTGAAGGACAGCGAAAAGGTGCTCATCCAATTTCACGAAATGTTCGGAGTGTCTGCCCATCATGCCGGCTCCTTGGAATTTGGACCCGATGGTTGTCTCTTTATTTCCACTGGTGACGATACCAGCCCTGGAGGAGACTCCAAAGGCTACGCCCCCATAGATGACCGCCCGGGAAAACATCCTTTAAGCGCGGAAAAGTCCTCATCCAATCCATTCAGTCACAACGGCAAGATTTTGCGTATCCGCCCCACGGATGATGGAAAATATGAAATTCCAGAGGGCAACTTATTTCCCCGCGATGGATCGGCAGGTTTGCCTGAAATCTACGTGATGGGATGCCGTAATCCCTGGCGAATCAACGTCAACCAGAAAACAGGAACTCTCTACTGGGGGGATGTGGGGCCGGATGCCTACGATGAAAGCGAGCGGGGTCCGGCCGGACACGATGAAATCAACCAGGCCAAAAAAGCGGGTAACTTCGGGTGGCCTTATTTCGTGGGAAATAACTTCGCCTACCCAATCCGTGACTTCAATACGTCGACATTATCCGCTCCCAACAATCCTCGGGCGCCTGTAAACCGCTCCCGTTACGTTGACGGAAACGTTACCCTGCCCCGAGCCCACCCGGCCTTCATCTGGTACCGCAGCCGGGGAACACCCGAGTTTCAGGAGTTGGGAACAGGAGGACGAACCGCCTGCGCCGGTCCGGTTTTTCATTACGATGAGGAGCTGAAAAGCAAGACCCAGCTTCATTCCCACTTCGATAATTCTCTGTTTGTGTATGAGTGGACCAGAAACTGGATCTTTACAGCACAGCTCGATGCAAACGAAAACTTGGTGAAGCTCGAACGCTTCATGCCCGACCGCAAGTTCATCCGTCCGATCGATCTGACCTTGGGGCCGGACGGGGCGCTCTACCTGATCGAATACGGGACCACCTGGGGCAAGAACATAGATGCTCAAATCGTCCGTATTGATTATGCACGGGGGAACCGTAATCCGAAAATTAGGCTTTCTGCCGATCAAACTGCTGGCAAAGCCCCGTTGGTGGTTAACTTTTCCACCAAAGGCACCTTTGATCCCGATGAAGGAGATCGACTTTCATACGAGTGGAGAAAGATTCCCGGAGACGGTTCCATCCTTTCCTCAAAGCCAAATCCCACCCTCACCTTTGCCGACTTTGGAAATCATCAAATCAAGTTGACTGTGCGTGACCAAAAGGGTGGATTCAGCGAAGTTTTCCTGCCAGTTTCCGTAGGCAACAGCCCACCCAAGGTTACTTTTAAATATCCTCAGGACGGGGACTTTTTTGAATTCGGAAAGCCCCTTGCATGGGAAATCGAAGTGAAGGATCAAGAAGACCCTGAAGTCGTCTCAAACCGAGTTTCACTAAAACACGAGATTTTCCCTCAAAATGACGGCCCTCTACCCACTACACTCCGCGGAGAACAAGCCCCGGGGCTTGCTCTGATGAAGAAAAGCGACTGCTTTAACTGCCACTCCGTCGATCAAAAACTGGTAGGTCCCACCTTCACCGAAATTGCCATGAGATATGAAGGGGGGAAGAAGGCAAAAAATGAAACAGCCCAACGCATCCTTGATGGTTCCATAGGTGTCTGGGGGCAGATTCCGATGATGCCCCACCCCCAGCACAACCTTATTGAAGCAAAGCAAATGGTGGACTGGATTTTTGCTCTGACCGAAAAGGATCAAGTCACTCAAACAGGCAACTCAGGTTCGCTAAGCCCAAAACAGCCTGATGGGTTCAATAAAAACGGCGGCTATCATTTGCTTTTGGAAGCCAGCTATCTGGACAGGGGTGTTTTACCGGTAGCGCCGCTTCGGGGAACTCAATTGATCCGGCTCAGAAGCAAAATCGCGCATGGATCCTCTGCCGATCATCACCAGGGAGTCACCATATCCAAGGCAGGAGTCAGCCAAATTGGACACGGCGATTTTATTTCCTTCAAAAACATCAACCTGGATGGGGTAAGAAAGGTATCCGCCAGGGTCGCAAGCGGAGGCGCCGGTGGCGAAATTCATCTCAAACTGGGTTCACCCCGTGGGGAAATCATCGGCAAAGCGAAGGTAATCCCTAATGGGAGTTGGAAAGATTACTCCGATCAGGATTTTCTATTGAAGAAATGCCAGGGGCGCCATGACCTCTATGTATGTTTTCACCATCCCGGCGTGAGCAATGGATTGATGAATATGGCCTCCCTGCGATTTCACTAAGGGAATTCTGCTTGATTTTTACAATCCTTACAGGAATTAGTTTTTCCTGATGACGTGATTACGCCTTGAAAACCATCTGGCCTGGCTTCTATTGGTTTAAGTAAACATGTTATGAATTTTGCCTGTCGAGCCAAACTTCTTTGCCTGAGAGTTTTTCTGTCCTGGATCTTCCTGGTTCATTGGTTATCCGCCAACTCTGACCATTCTACGGGCAGAAATCTTTTCCTGAAGCATTGCGCAGAATGTCACGGAGAACTGGGGGAAGGCGTGGAGGACGAATATTCCAAGCCTCTCGTCGGAGACTGGTCTTTGCAAAAGCTCATCGACTATGTTGACGAGACTATGCCCGATTATGACCCGGATTTGGTCACCGGAAAGGAAGCGGAAACCGTTTCGAGGTATGTTTACGAAAGCTTCTATTTAAAGCCTGAATTATTTTCGAAGAAAGAAAAGATTCACCTTTCCCGCCTGACCAATCGTCAATTCAGGCAGTCCGTTGCCGACCTCTTTTCTCAGTTTGAGGGTCAACCGCTTCTGGCAACCAGTGAAAATGGTCTGAAAGGCCAATATTTCAAGGCGGAAGGAATGAATAAAAGAAAAGAGAAAATTGCGGA
The DNA here is from genome assembly GCA_038116775.1 of Opitutia bacterium. Taxonomy (GTDB): domain Bacteria; phylum Verrucomicrobiota; class Verrucomicrobiia; order Opitutales; family Seribacteraceae; genus Seribacter. The sequence goes on from JAYOEB010000124.1 coordinate 6,267, forward strand.
ACGGACGGATCCTGCGATCGATTTTAATTTTGGCCAATCCGCCCCCTTCGATGGACTGGATCCTCAAAAATTTTCAGTTTACTGGGAGGGTTCGATTTTCCCGAGGGAATCCGGTTGGTACGACTTCTACGTCGAATCCTGCAATGGATATCAATTCTCCATCAATTCACCAGGCGGGTCTCATAGTATAGATGAAAAAGTCGGCAAGGGCTTCTTGGATGAGAAAAGTACAAAAATATATTTGCTCGGTGGCCGCCCCTACCCCGTCAAATTATCTTTCTACAAATTCAACGATCCGAACGCATCGATCGAACTAAGCTGGAAAACACCGCTTGGGGAAAGGGAAATCATACCTCGTGAATATTTTTTCACCCAAAATGTCGCTCCTTCCTTTGTCCCCCAGCAAAATCTGCCTCCAGACGATGCTTCTCACGGATACGACAGGGGCTTGCGGGTTGACTCTTCCTGGGACGAAGCCATTACTTTTGCCGCCCTCGAAGCAGCCAAATACGCCGGTGAGAAATTTGCCGGTCAAATGATCAATCACATCAAGGAAGACGAAAAAAAGAAAGAAAAGGTTGTATCCATATGCGAAAATTTTGTTCGTCTTGCTTTTCGCGAAAAACTCTCCGGTGAGGAGTTGGATGATTACGCGCGCTCCAAATTTACCGAGGGAGTACCTTGGCAAACCTCGGTCGAGAAAGTGGTTCTTCGCACCCTGAAATCACCCCGGTTTCTTTATCCCGAATTGCAAGCCTTCGCCAAAAAAGATGCGGATCCCTACGTATTGGCCGCCAAATTAGCCCTCTACCTTTGGGACTCGATACCCGGCGTAGCCATCCATCAAAGAATCGACCGGGGACAGTTGAGCAACCCGAAACAAGCTCAAGACTTGGCGAGGATCATGCTTAATGATCCTCGCTCCGCCGCCAAGTTCAACGATTTCATGATTGAATGGCTGGATATGAGAAACAAGGAATTGCCCAGTCTAAATAAAAAACTATACCCGGATTTCTCTCCCTCTCTCGCTCTTGATTTACGAAGATCCCTGATGATTTGGGTGGAGAAGAACGTCTGGAAGGAAAAGGGCACTTGGCGATCCTTTCTTAGTATGGACAAGATTCACCTGAATCAAAGAATGGCCGATTTTTACGGTATTGACTCAACTTGGGATTCCAATCAGAGCGGTTTCGACGAGATGGATTCTTCCCT
>JAYOEB010000125.1:0-4941 GCA_038116775.1 Opitutia bacterium
CCCGAGTCTTGCCCACGACGAAAGCCGAGGTGGGTCCGTCGACGTAACCCGAACCTCCCTCGGCAACCGTGAACTCGTACCTGTCTTGCTCAGAGTATACCACCAACGCCAGGGCCAGACCGATCGCCCCGCGCAAAGCTCCCCACCAGACCACGACCGCATCCTTGCCGGGCAGTCCATAACCGGCTTTTTTCATGAGGGGATAAAAGACGCCCATGTTGATGGCCCGCACGAGATGAATCGCCAGGTAAACCAAAGCGAGAATGGCAAAATCCATGCTGGTCGGGTTGGCGTTTTGGGCGATGACCACGCCAACCACGATGAAGATGATGACGTTCGCCACGAAGGCGACCAGTTCCCAGAACTCATGCATGAAGTGCTCGACCTCCGGACTGATGCGGGTACGGCCGATGCCGGCCATCACGATTCCCAGAGCCACGAGTCCCAAGACGCCCGATACGTGAAAGAAATGCTCGCAAATGAAGAAGACCGCGTAGGAAGTGACCAAGACCACGGTGATTTCAATCATCGGATCATTGAAGACCTTACGCACCCAAAGAATGGCAATTAATCCGAACAGTACCCCGATCAGGCCTCCGGCCGCCCCGATCTGTCCGAATCCAACGGCCGCCGAACCCAAAAAGCTTCCGGTGCCGGTAAAGGCTTCGGTTCCGGTCACCACGCCGATCAAGAGGACGAAGGCAACGATCGCGGTGCCGTCGTTGAGAAGGGATTCTCCCTCGATCAAGGTGCCCAGCTTCTTGCTGGCACCCAACTCCTTCAGCAAGGCCACCACCGCCACCGGGTCGGTGGCGCTGACCACCGCTCCGAAAAGCATCGATGCCAGCCATATGAAGGCCCCGGCGTCGCAATTCCATTCCTCCAGCACACCCCCGTCTCCGCCAAAAAATTGCACGAAGCCGTAAAAGGCCAGACCAGTCATCACCGTAGCGGTGACGATTCCGGGCCCCGCAAGGTAGAAGGCATTGAGGAAAGACTTCTTGAAGGTATGCACGTCCAAGGCAAATCCAGCCTCAAAAATCAGGATGGGCAGAAAGACGTAGAGAATGAGGTGTCCGTCCAGATTTCCTCCCCAAGTGATGGCTCCGCTAAGGGTATCGATGAATTTCGCCCACAGTCCGGTAGCATGTTCGGCATGGTCCCCCTCGTGTCCATGACCTCCGTGAGGTCCGTAGGCACGGTTCAAGGCCCCCATCGCCAAACCGATCAGCAAAAGCAAAACCGTAAAAGGCAGAGGGATTTTCTGGAGAAAGTGGCGGGTGGCCGCTCCGATCACCAGAGCCACAATCAGAAAGAACAGCCCGTAGAGGTAGTCATGCCCTCCGCCGGAAGCTAAAAACAATGGTAGGGAAAAATCAAAGTTCATCGTGTAGTAGTGCGAGGGGTTGGGAGTAGTCTATTTGCTTCGCAGCAATCGACTGGGAAAAGGTCTGGTTTCATTGGAAGACTCGGCTTTCGGCTTGGGTTCGGGTTTTGCCTTAGGTTGGGGCTTGGGCTCAATCTTCGGCTCGGGTTTGGGGCTTGGGTCGGTCCGGGGGCTCGGTTCGGCTTCCGGCTTGGGAGGGCTGGGTGCGTCCGTGGAGATCCTTGGGGCGCTGGGAGGCCGCATGCGCTTGGGTGAACGCCCCAACAATTCGATCAGAGGATCGCTTTCGGAATTGAAGGTCAAGGCGGAACTGGGGACCGTGGTGGAGGAAGAAGACTCAGTCTTTTCTGATTCATTCGCGGTCTCGGAGAGCTCAAGTGGAACCACTTCGAAACTATCCGATGCCTTGGCGTCTCCGACCTCCGCACCATAGGTGATTCCGATCGATTCGGCTTGGGCAGCGGCCACGCTCTCCAGGGAACTTTGAAAAGTGCTTGTATTGGGGAATCCAGACACCAGGTATGAACTCGTGATCAGCTTCTTCAAGTTGATGCTGACTTTTTCACCAAAACCCCGCCCTCCCGGCATCACGAAGACCAACTCACCGGGCAATAAGGAAAAGGCTTCGCCGGACTTCAGATCGATCAAGTCCAAACGCCCAAGAACCGTGACCGCTTTGATTCCGCCGTTGGTTTCGACCTCCATGAGAAAGCAACCCGAGCCTCGGATTTGCATCTTGGCCTCGGGACTTTTGAGGGTGAAGGAATTGTCGATCTTGCGCGACCGAACCATTAGGGAACCCTCGTTCAGCTCGATTCCGGCATCATTGAGCGCAAAACGCGTATCCGAACCGAACCTGAATTGAAAACCCGAGGACAAAGTCTCGACGCCACTGCGGGGACGCACCGAAATTTTCTGGTTCTTGGGCAGAAAACTCGCCTTGGCAAGGGGTTTGGCTTTTTCGCCTTCCGCTGCGCTTACGGCGCCGTCGCCTTGCGTCAAGAGCAACAGGTGCGAACCTTGTCCGGAAAGACTCAGGCAAAGCGAACAAGAGGCCGAAAGCAGAAAAAGAAACCCTCGCATGTTGGGAATCAAAAAGGAGGATGGAGCGAAGGTCAAACCTACAAAGGGAATTTTTTTAAGGATTGGTCAACTTGCCGATGGAAATATTCCCCCCGAACTGATCGAAGCTGGGACGGTCGTTCAACAGGTTTCCGCCCGAGCGGACGTTCTCGATGAAATTGACCCGTCCCAATTGCTGCTCCAGAGAGATCGCGGTTCCGAAATTCGGATACTTCCCGTCGATCGGCCCCTTCAAACTGTTAAGCTGGACTGCGGTGGCGCTTGGAAAATCAATATTGCTCAGGCGGATGGTGGTGGCCTGCATGATCAGACTGGGCAGGGACTGGCTAAGTTCCAAGCCGTTGACCTCGAGGTTGCGACTGGCCCGCAGATGGACCCGGTCGGCGGCCGTTATCGCGACCTGCGTAAGCTGCAGATCCCGCAGGCTGCGGACCGCCACCTCGCGGGCGCTCTCCAGGGCCACCTCCTGCAAAAGCACGTCTTCCCTGGCCGCAACCACCAAGCCGGACAGGGCGCTCCTTACGCTGGTCCCGGGGCTCACTTCTATCGCTCCGCCAGTGGCGAGCATGGCCTCGACTCCCTCTGCGGCAAGACCCACGAATTCGATCTCTCCCTCCAGGCTCAGGCTTTCCGTGGACCCGATCAACAGGCTCGTCTTGTCTCCGAGCAATTCCGAAAAGTCATAACTTTGTTCTCCCATGGACAAGGAGCGCCCCCCGATCACCACCGGGTTCATGCCCACGTCCAGCAGGTCGTAGATCAATTGGTTGTAGATGCTGGAAATGGAATCGTAAAAGGGATTGTCCATCACCTGATCCGAAGGAAGCGGGCTCAACTCCTCCCAATCCGCAGAAAGGGAATAGTCCTGGGCAAGCGCGCTGCCCACGCGGGCCGTCTCTATCCAGGCTTCGCTCCAGGATCCGCCGTTCATTTCCTCCACTTGGGCAAAAACTTCCCCGGTGCCGGCGACCCGCAGATCGTCTCCCAATTCCAGCACTTGCCGGTCGAGGTTGGAATCGGGAGTCTGCGTAGGTAAGTTTTGCGATTTTCCGGATTCAATCGAGTCCTCGCTCAAGACCGACCCGATCAATTCCTCCTCAATTCGAGCGTCCAGCAAACTGATCAGGGCAAGGTCCTCCAACTCCAGAATCAATTCGCGGGTCGGTTCCGCGTACTCGAAGAACAGATCTCCCTGCGACTGGGAAAATCCATCCACGTCCAACAACCGCATCGCATCCTCCACTTCCATCTCGAGCAAATCGTTCTGAAGCCCATCCGAAAACCCATAGAACTTATCGAGTTGAGCCTTCGAAAAAGGCAAACCGGCCATCTTCTTGGAGTTCGAGCTTACCTTGCCGGTCTCCCGGGTTTGCTTGGCGTCCGGGTCCGATTCGAGGAGCGAATCAATCATCGATCCGGAGGATGCCTCCCCAGCTGACGAACCGGAGGCATCTCCACCTTCGGCGCCTGCGCCTTCCGAGTCTCCACCGTCTTCGCCGCCACTTTCCTCCGCCCCGTCCGAGTCGCCTTCGCCCTCACCCTCTTCCCCTTCCGAATCCTCCGATCCTCCGTCGGAAGCATCCTGCGCGGCGGTTTGATTCATTGCGTCCGTCACCGCGCTCAGGGAGATGTCGTTGGAGGCCGATACCGCGGAAGTGGTTACCTGGGCGATGCTCTGGGCAACCGCCGGATTCAACGCTCGGATGGCAACGGTTCCGGAACCGGAAAAATCCAATCCGCCCCCCTGACTCACCGGGGTGGCAACTCCGCCGGCGGTAGGCGTAAAGGCGACCGTCGATTCCGTGACGTCCAACTCGATGCCCTGTCCGGGATCAAAGCCCATCCGAAACTCGGTACCCCGGATACCCGCGGTTCCCAACGGAGACCGAATGTCGAAACTCGACTTCTTGTCCAACTTCTTGGTCTTCACCACCAGGGAGCCAAAGTCCAGATCCACACCCACCTCGGAGCTGCTCGGTTCGCCCGTCAGATCGCTCATCTTCCGGTCCCCCGCCTCAAAGGGCTCCTGCTGGAAGTCCCCAATCCTCATCTTGGTGTTCGAAAGCAGGGTCACCAAGGTGCCGTTGGAAAGCAGCAAGGTCAGCTTGCCTCCCTTTCGGGCAATCGCCCAGTTCCCCGGGGCCAAGACCGAACCGATCCCGATCTTTTTCTGCAAAGGCTGCTCCTCCGCATCAACGAAAGACACGGGGTTTTCAAGCTCCACCACGATCAGGGCTCCCGCGACCATCCCTTGATCTCCCTGCTCCGCCTTGGCAAATCCGCAAAAAAACAGAGAAATTTGCAAAAGAACGATCCGTATGCTTCCAGTATTCATGGCTTATTCGTCGATGAGGACCCAGTCATCCTCGGCATAATCGTAAAACAGACAGGTCTTGCCGTCGCTGCCGTGAAAAAAGATCCAATCCTTGGATTCGTCAGCGTGAAAATAGGGATAAACTCCCTCATCGGTC
>JAYOEB010000125.1:4951-5719 GCA_038116775.1 Opitutia bacterium
CCAATCCTTCCTTCCAGAACCAGGTACCCTCTTCGGCGTCCGAAACCGCAAACATCCAGCCCAGGCTCTCGTGCAACAGCCAGCCGTCGCTCCGGGCTTCGTAAAAGCTTCCCAGCCAGGAACTGTTCCACCAACCATCGGATCCCTCCACGGCCTCAGCCCCCTCGATGAACAGGGGTTGAGCGGAAACGGGCGTTTCAAACCTTTCGCTCGATCCGTAGGAAATACCCTCCGCATTGACCGCATAGGCCCTGACGTAATAGGTCCGCCCCTCCTTCAGATCACTGACCGGGGCGTCGAAGGCTCCGCTTCCTCTTCCTCCATACACTTGGGACACTCCCCACGCCGCATAGGTCGGTTCGGGAGACTCCGAAACCAAAAATCCACGCTCCGCAACTCCAGACAACCCACCCGCATCCAAGACTTCCCCACTCAACGATGCATGGGTTGCCCCTATCTCGGTCACTTCTCCCGTATCCACGATCGCATGAAACCCATCCACGACGCCTATGCCGAAGCTCTGCTCCACAAACCCACCGAACGCATCAGTGGTCCGAACCGTAAGTTCGTATTCCGCTTGCGATTCGAAGTTGAAAACCTCCGAGGTTCGCAGAATTCCATCCGAATCGATCTCGAAGGAAGCCTGACCAGACCCACCCACGATCGAATAGTGATAACTGCGGATGCCTGCGGGATCGTCGGGGTCTTCGGTCGAAAACCTACCGACTTCGGTTCCCTCCGGCAGGTTTTCCTCCACCCAGGCATGGG
>JAYOEB010000125.1:5729-6277 GCA_038116775.1 Opitutia bacterium
GACTTCGACCGTACGGGTCACCGATACCGCCGGGTTCCCCTCAGCGTCACTCACTTCATAAGTCACGGCATAGAGACCGGGTTGATTCACCTCCACCGTACTCGTGGCGACGATGGTCGCGGTCAGGTTGCCGTCTAGGCTGTCGCTCGCTTCCGCACCCTCGTCCTCATATTCCGTCCATACCGGATGGGTGAGATTGGCGTCTCCGATCAAAGTGATTACGGGATTCGTGGTATCAACCACGTTCACAGCGCGGGTCACTTGAACCGCGGCATTTCCGGCGGCGTCCGTGTAATCGTAGGTCAGGACGTAAGCGCCCACCGTGTTCACGTCCACGCCACCGACCGCCGTCAAGTTTCCGCTTCCGTCCACCGTATCGGTCCATCCCGCCCCGGCGTCCGCATAAGTCGTGGCTCCCTCATGGGTGACGCTCGCCTCTCCGGTCAAGGTGATTACCGGATTCGTGGTGTCCACCACGTTCACCGCGCGGGTGACTTGAACCGCGGCATTTCCGGCGGCGTCCGTGTAATCGTAGGTCAGGACGTAAG
>JAYOEB010000125.1:6377-7353 GCA_038116775.1 Opitutia bacterium
CTCGCCTCTCCGGTCAAGGTGATTACCGGATTCGTGGTGTCCACCACGTTCACCGTGCGGGTCACGCTTGCCTCGATTCCGGACGAATCGGTGATGGAATAGACCAAATCATAACTACCCACCGTACTCAAGTCGACCGAACCGCTAGTCGCAATGGAATCGGTCAGGTTCCCGTCTTCGAAATCGCTGGCCTCGGCGCCTGACTCTTCATAGGAAGTGGCACCTTCGACGGTCACGCTGGCATCCCCGAGCAGGGAAATCTCCGGCGTATGCAAATGCTCGAAGCGCAGGGAACTGAAGTTCATCCCGGCCTGAGAACTCCCATACAAGGCAAACCGACCACTTGGAAAGTCGTCATTTACCGTGGCAATGGTCACCCCTTCAGCGAAAGCCAAGGTCCCACCTTTGATTAAAATGCTCATCTTGCCTGAGGTGTAGGAAACCGTAAGCTCGTAATCCACTCCCACTTCCCAACCTTTCGTGTAATTCGAAAAATCGCTTGCCAAGGTGGCCTCGACTCCATTTTCGACCCTTTTCAAATGCCAACCGTCGGCGGGATCGGTTGCTCCGCTGGCTTCCGACTTGGTCCAATGGAAATGATAGTAATTCGACGCATCCTCGTAACCCATCGCAAAGCCAATCCAATCGTTATCCGTATCACCGGAGACTCCCATGGAAAAAGTCACGGTTTTGTTATGAACCTCGTAAGGGGAGATATAAAACAAATTCGGTTGATTTTCAGTTTGGCGGACCGTCAAATCCCCGTTGGATAAATTCCAGGTTCCCAATCCAATCGAGGTCCAGCCCGTAAGTTCGACGAAATTGGGATCCCTGCCCTGATTGATCTCGCTCAAATCATCCACCCCATCCCCGTCGGAATCGGATTGCAGGGGATTGGTGGGAGCATGTTCGGTCTCCAGAACGTAGCCGTCGATGGCTGAAGACGTACTGGGAAGATCGTTCCAGTTCCTGGATG
>JAYOEB010000126.1:0-7346 GCA_038116775.1 Opitutia bacterium
TCGTCGAAGAAAATGGGGGTCCCGGCATAAGGAAATCCCCAAAGAACGCACTTGCCGCCTCCGTATGCGAGTTTTTCCGTTTTTTCGATCAACCAACTTTCGGGCTCTGCCTCCTGCTTGGGCCATAGCTTTACTTGAACGGTGGTGGACTGCAAGGATTCGTCCTTGGGCATGACTGCAAAGCGAACCGACCACCACAAGCCATCCTCCCAAATCAATGGTGCTTGCGCTTTCTCGATTTCGTCGTGGGACAGGATCAGTCGTCGGGAGGCGGGATTCACCCGCATTTGCCATCCTCGAATTCCGCCGATGGCGGCGGCAATGGCCGGCATTCTTCTTCCTTTTTTGGTCGAAAAGAACGAAAACCTCAACTCAAGACCCTCATCCCTGATTCTGGGCCCAAAGAGAACGCCGAACTCCCCAATCGGAGAACCCGGCAACATCAGACATCTTTCATCGTGGGAAAATTCATGCACCTTGTAGGCGCCGTCCAGGATAAAGACCGTATCCGGTTCCGCGCCGATCTCATGACCGGAAAAGTTTTCCGCAAAGACAATCGGCCAGTCGCCCGAATCCAAATCCTTGTTTTCCTCTCGTTGCCCGGGAAGCAGATTCTGGGCGGGGGGATAGGGTTGGGGCAGGCAAGCTGACGAAGCCCACAAAACCAATAAAAGACCAGCCGAGACTTTGGCTTTTGCAAGACTTCTCGAATCCGTTGGGCTCTCATTCATGGCGAAGCAAAGAGAGTTGAGTCTTTTTGAGCGTCAGCTTCACCGCCATCCATATCCAGAAAAAGGCAAGCCCGGCAAAAGCAATGAAAAACCACAAGAAACCACTGCTTGGTTTCTGAGTCATATTCCCAAAAATCGCTGGAGCGATTCCCATAAAGGCCGCAGACGAACCAATCAACAACCCCCAAAAAGCCAATTGCGCGTGTTCGTCGAAGGATTGCCTGCGCATCTGTCTCAGACGATAGCCAATGGCTTCGAGCAAGGCGGTTTCCTGACTTCTTTCGAACTGATTTCTGACCACCACCAATCCCAGCCCCAGAGTTCCCACCAACATGCCTAGCCCACCCAAGCCCTGAAAAATAGACAGGTAGGTATTCTGAACTCTTTGCAAGGCGACCAACCTTTGGGAAGACTCCCGGAACTCCAACCCATGCCGGTAAAAACGGTCTTCCAGATGGGCAGCCAAGAGCCGCCCCGCTTCCAATTCGCCGCTCAGGGCAAAAGCTTGATACCCACCCTGCCGCTTGAATTTTTCCACAAAGCGGGATTCGTCGATGAACAAGGCTCCTTGCAGGATCGAATCCTTCAAGGCTCCGATCAGGGAAACTTGAAATGGTTTGCCGTCCCCATCCAAAAATTCAATCCGATCCCCCAATCCCATTTTCAACGCCCACATCAGGGTATTTTGGTCGACCAACGCCGGAACCGAACCTCCTTCAAGTTCTCGCAAAAGAAGCGACCAATTTCCTTCGGCAAACTCAAATCGACCTTCGAACTCCGCGGGATTTACGCCATAGATTCTTGGCCTCAGAGCCTTGTTCAAATTCAGGCAACTGGCGTCGTCTCCCTCCCGAATTCGCATGGGAACCACTTTTGCCTTCCCCAAAAGCGTTTCGTTCAGGTCAAAGAGATGGATCGCTTCCTTGTCGTGAAGATCCTCATAGATCGGGGCCGCGCTTTCTCCCCAAAAGACAAATCCACCGGTTCCGGACTTGAAACTTTCGGGGGATTGCGGAGCTTCCTTGCGAAAGGCTCCCGTGCCGACGACAAGAAAGGAGCCCACTGCCATAGCCCCGACGGTTACCAGGCTTCTCCCAGCCCTTCTCCCTAGATTTTTTCTGGTTATCGCCTTAAGAGAAGTACCATGGACCGCTTCGGCCCCAAACAAGAGCTTTGCCCGAAACCAAAACAGACCACTCAGCAACAAAAGGCTTCCCGCTCCGAAAAAGACGATGGATGAATGTTTGCTCGAAAACCCAACCTTCCATCCCAAAGCCAGGGAAAGCAACAGGCAAAGCATGGCCGGCAAAATATACTTGGCCCTCCCCTTCGAGCTTGATTTCTCGGCATCGAAACCATCCGCTCCCGAAGAGAGCAGAGCTCGAGGTTCGCGCTTGATCTGCCTTCTGGTAGCCCAGGTCATTGAGGCAACGCATATCAACGCCGTGCCCAAGCCCCCCAGCAGCAAGGAACCGGCCGAAGCCTCGTAACTGAAGTCGGCTCCCGTAACCGCGCCTTCCCATTGTCGGCTCAAAAGCCCCAAGATGACTTTTCCATAAAGGGAAGCAAGCAACACTCCCAGCAAAGAACCCAACCCTGCGACGATGCTTCCTTCCAGCCAAAACACTTGGCGGATCCTTCCAATCTTCCAGCCAACGGCTCCCAAGATTCCCATTTGCTTATTTCTCTGCTCAATGGAGAATGCAAAGGTCATGCCCGTTATGGAAAGAACGGCGATCATTATAAAAAGACTGAAGCCAAGGAATAGTTGTCTGAAATCTACGGGCGACTCCACCGAAGCCGCGGCATCCGACCGAAGCTCATTAAGCACGAGACCCGCATCTTCGGAACGCAAGATCTTGCGTAGTTCGGATTCCAAGTCCTCTTGCGTCAATTCCTCTTTTCCGATTCTCAAGCCAGTCAGCGACCCCCAGCGGTTTCCCCACATTTCCCGCCCCGCCTTTAAGGAAACAAAAGCCTTGGGACTGCCCCTGTACTTGTTCCAGTAGTCCTCGTCCCGATCCCTTACCTCATGAACTATGGGAATTCCCGTATCCCATTCGCCACAGGATTCAGCATCGGAAAGCCCGGGAAATCTCGGGGTCCAATCACTTTCCTGATCTTCGGGGACCACGGAAGGCATGGGCAGGATTTTTCGAAGTTCGAAGATTTTGGATGATTCGATCAATCTTCTTCTTTCTCCGACCGTGTAAAAGCCCACCTTGATTCGATCACTCAAGGACGCATTCAAATCCTTCGCCGCCCATTCATTCAATGCGATTTGATGATCCGCCCAATCCCTTTCCAAAAAATCGACTTTGTCCGGTTCGACCGCGGTCATCATCGAATAAGGAATAAGCAGACTCTGGTTTTCGTCGTTACGTCTTTCCAATGAATTTACCAGATAGGTAAGAACTCCCGCGCTTGCGGGGCTCAGGCTTCGCGCTTTGTCGGCAAGCCCGTCGGATAAAAAAACTTGTCTGGTTCTCACGCTCCATTGCTTGGAGTCCCTCAATTCCCTTATCTCAATTCCAGCATCGGCCAGGGTCCAGCTCTCATCCAGCGCGGCTTGCCCATCCTTTGATTTCAGTTCTCCTTCTGCGGGCATCCCCATCAGCAAAAAATTCGCGTATCCGGTGTTTCCAGACGCCTCGTCAAGCGAGCGAAACAATTTCCGCTGGAGTGTTTTCAGGGGTACGAAAATCGAAAGCGGTTCTTTTTGATTGCCTTGCAATCCGAAACTACCGAAACCCTCCGCGGAGATGATCCCCTTAAAAGGTTGGTTCAGGGTCACGAACTTATTGTCGCGTTCACCCGACAAGGGGGCGTCCCGCGAGAACAGACTAGGCTCCTCCATTCTCAGAATCAGCCTCTCTCCAAGATCGACCCTCAGTCGCTCGGCTAATCTTTGATTGGCAAAGAAAACCTCCTCCACTCTCCTGGAGGCTCCCCCCTCCTTGGCCCATTCTCCTCCCATAGGCGAGCTCGATGGATCCGGGGCCAGCGACCAAAACCTTTCGTCCACGCCCAGGACTTGCACCTTGGTTACCTTGACGGAACCATCTGGCGTCGACAGGGTCCCGCGGGTAACAACCATAGGGGCCACCAAAGCCCCTCCGTCCGGTAGCTTGGAAGCAATCCTTTCGGCCAGATCCTCCTCAAAGAATCCATCCGGAGACAGCAAGGCCAAATCGGCTTTGCCGATTCTCTTCGACGCCATTTCCCTCAGTCTCGAACTTATGGAATCCCCCACGGTCAAGGCACCGGTCAACACCACCCCACAGAGGGTTGCGCTCAAGAAGACACCCATATTTTGCCGGCGAAAGAAAATCAGGTTTCTTCCGATTATCCTCCATAAGCTCATTATCTTTCCCGCTGCAGGCTTCCTTCTTCAAAGCGATAGGCTTGCTTCATCAAATCGGCTCCATCCGCAGAATGCGTCACCATCATCAAGGTGAGATTTCGACTTTCATTGAAATGTCCTAGCAAAGCGATCAACCTATCGGAATTTTTTCGGTCCAAGGCGCCGGTTGGTTCATCCGCCAGCAATACCTCCGGTTCGTTGATCAGAGATCTGGCCACCGCCACCCTTTGTCTTTCACCGCCGGATATCTGACTGGGAAAATGATTCGCTCTCTCCATCAGACCGACTTCCTCCAAAAGTTCCGTAGCCTTCTTTCTCAGATTCTCGCCCTTCCATTCTCCGAATCCGGCAAATGCGGGAATCATGACGTTTTCCAACACCGTACAGGAGGGAATCAAGTGATGAGATTGAAAAACGAAGCCCACGGTTTGGTTTCGATATCTCGCTGTCTCCTCTTCCGAAAGAGCGCTCAGGTCTTTTTGATTCACCATGACCCGTCCACGGGTCGGCTTGTCCAGAAGCCCGATCAGGTTAAGCAAGGTACTCTTTCCGGAGCCCGAAGGTCCGAGGATAGCCACCGATGTCCCTTTCTCCACCTTCAGGTTTACCTTCGAAAGTACCGTCAGCTCTCCATCGGGGGAAGGGTAGCTTTTGCAAAGACTCGTCGTTTCAATCATTGTTATGAAAAAGATTACTCATAGGTTTTTGATCCACCGCTTCGCTTTCATTTCGTGCCTGGGAAGCGTTCCTTCCTTTACCATTTCCACCGGGATTCGGAGGGCAAATGATTCCTGCAGGGCCCGCTCGAGGCGCTTGGTGAGATTTCGGGTCGCTTCGACTCTGATTTTTGCTTCCAGCATAGCCTTGTGCCTTTCGAAGACCACTTGGTATTCGACGACCTCCGCAAAGGAGGCCATGACGGCATCCACGGCAGAGGGAAAAAGATTCACTCCCCGGACCACGACCATATCATCGACTCGTCCCAAGATCCCACCTTCGAGATCAAAGGTCGGCAACCCATCGGCGTCGAATCCCCTCTTGGCCCTGACCAAGTCACCCGTACGATACCGATAGACCGGACAACCCACGCGGCCAAGGGTCGTCAAAACCAATTCGCCGGACTCGCCCCCCTCCATTTCTTCCCCAGTCTTCGGATCTATCACTTCGGGAAAGTAGCTGTCCAAGATGATGCGCAAGCCCCCTTGGCTACCCGGGCTTTCGTAGGCCACGGGCCCCACCTCGGTCATTCCGTAATGATCGTGCACGCTCACTCCATCTCCCCAAGAGGAGGATATGCGCTCCCTGTAGGCGGGTATGCTCCCGCCGGTTTCCCCCGCCACGATAATGGACTTGAGATGATTCCCAGCCAGATCAACGCCAGTTTCCCTGGCGGCATCCGTCAGTCTCATGGCGTAGGTGGGGGTACAAAACAAATGCTCGGCCCGAGCTTTTAGAATCGTCTGCAGTCGGCTGGCCGTGCCTTGACCACCCCCGGGTATGCAAACGCAGCCCCGTTGCGCGGCCGATTCGTAGGCCGTCCAAAACCCAAGGAAGGGACCAAAGGAAAAGGCAAAGAAACAACGGTCTCCGGCTTCGACGCCCGCGGCTTCGAGCACGCGGTCCCAATTCCCCAGCATCCAACGCCAGTCCTCGGGGGTATCCAGCCATACCATCGGTTCTCCCCGCGTTCCGCTGGTTTGATTGAACTTCGAGTAGTCGGAAACCGGAAAGGTCAGGTTCGTTCCGTAAGGAGGATTTTGTTGTCGGTCCTGGGCCAAATCCTCTTTTGCGGTAAACGGACAGCATGCCAGAAAATCCGAAAACCCTTGCCAAGCCGCGCAGGATCGCAGCTCGGGAAAATGATTTTTTTGAAAGTCATTCGATTCAGAAACCCTCTCTAAGTTTGCCTTGAAATCATTCCACCGCTTGCCCTCCCACCTTTCGGCCACGGCATGGTCACCGGATGGGCTGCTCACGATACAAGCGACTTAGGATTTGGAAACCTCCGCCGGCGGGGAAGGCTTGGATGGCTTGGGGGCATGCTTGGTGGCGAGATAGCCACCGACGGCAGCCATGGCGATTCCAAGCACGAATGGCCACCTGACGTGGGGCCAATTTCCTTCCTTGGTCGTGCTCACGATCGCATTGACGATGGGAGCCCCGGCAAAAATAACCGACATAATCACGGGAACAAAAGCGGGAGAAGGCATTTTGCCGAAAGCCAAAAGCACGCCTAGGGCACCGATGGCCCCTAGGGTACCGGCAATCAAGGACCATTGCCACCCTTTGGTTGGAAAGGTCCAGAAGGCGACGTTGCCGCCCTTGAGTTTAAGAATAATCAAAGGGGCGATCACCGCGGTCAGGAAGTAAGCCAGACCCACCCAAAGAAATGCCATGATTCTTCCGTTTTCCTTGTCGCCCATATTGCTTGACCCGACGTGCATGCATACCCCGTAGGTTCCCCAGCATACCACCGTCAAAAGCGCATAATGTAAGTAGTGCATGTCCGACAATATCTACCTTTGCCTAAATTCAGGCAAACGGAAACTCCGCGACTGCAAGGATTTTATAAGATTCCTGCCGCTGCGGTAGAATGCTACGCAACCTTAAGAGATTCGGATCGGTCGGCAACAAAGGCTGCAGTTAGTTGAACTGCCTCCAAGCCCGGCCCTTGCTGCTGTAGTAGAGCAACTCCCCACCCGACGGAAAAAAGTACAACCAGTCTTCGTCCTGACTCGAATACACCCATGGGTAGTGATCGAACCACAGCCAGTCCCTTGGGTTTACCTTGGAGTAATAATATGCTTCTGCCGCCGCACGGGTGGTGAAGAACCATTGGTCCGCTTCGCTTACCCCGTCGTCGATCACACCCTGCTCGTCCCCCTCAAGGGTGGCAATGACTCCGTTTTCTACGCTAACGACATGATAATACTGATAACCGCTGTCTTCGGTCACCTTAATGTATCCATTTTCATCAATGACGAAAGGCATGTCGTAAGGCTGCGGCAAGGCAACTGAATCGTAGAACCCTTCGTTTCCATAGTTGCGACCATTTTCAAAACGCATGGTAATTGGCTGTATATCTCCACCTGATTCGTCTACAGACCACAAGGTTACCCCATTAAGGTTTGAGCTCCATTCGTACTCATCACCCACTTGCACCACAACAGCATTACCATTCGGGTCGGATACTACGGTTACTGGATCGGGTTCGGTGGTCTCCTGGCTTCGCCGAAGCACACGCACATTTT
>JAYOEB010000127.1:0-5099 GCA_038116775.1 Opitutia bacterium
TGGCAGGGAGATTCATAAGGTTCGGGTATTCATCGATGAGGATGAGGGTATCGACAGCCTGCAAGCCCTTCCGATCAGGTTTTACGCTTATGACCCAGACCCGGAGACTTCGGAAGGCATGGTGTGGGATGTGAGTCAGTTTCCTCAGAAGGGCAATCAGATTGAAGTGAGCGGGGTAGGCGACCGGCCCGCAAGTTTCAGTTACACCCCCGAGGAAAACTTCAATGGGTACGATGAATTCTACATTTCGGCATCGGATGGAACCAGAAGATCGGAACTAAAGTTCGAAGTGTTCATTCGACCCATCGGAGACCCCCCGGTCTTCGAGACTCCCGAAAGCAATCACTTTGAAATCGAGATAGGCGAATCGGTGGAAATTCAAGTTCAGGCGTATGACGACGATTCGGATAATCTAAGCTTCAAATTGTTCACTCCTTCTTGGGATGACGACCCCTGGTTGAAGATCAGAGACGGAAACCAATCGAACTCGGTCGTCATCTACGGAGACGCTCGACTCAATCAAAAAAGCAAGACTCTTCCCATAAGTCTTTCCGTCAGCGATGAAACCGGCAGGTTTGATTCCCTTGATTTTCTATTTACGATCGAGGGGAGCAATCAGAATCCCATCATTCAGGCGGGTCGCGAGCTTACGGTTTTGTTTTCCAACGTGAGGGAGGATAACTCTTCGGTTTACCTACCCATTTCCTTCGACTTCTCCTCCTTGTCGGCTTCGGACCCAGAGGGAGAGATCATCACTTGGGAAATCCCTGAAACGGGAAGGCCCGAGCATGGCATCGTTTCCTTGGAGCAGAGCGCAGGGGTTATTTCCGGCATCACCTACTTCGCGGGGTATTCTCCCGTGGAGACGGATCGGTTCGTCTTGCGCGCGAAAGACAATGGCTTTGGCTACGATGAAATCACGGTTTCCATGAAATTGCTTGAAGACTCATCCGCTCCGCTCATCGAAGGAGAAAACTCAAGGCGAATCCAGCAAAGCGAGTTTTTTGCCTTTGATTTTAGCATCATGCACGCCTCGGACGATTATGAGGTGATTCTGCAATCAGGTCCAGATTGGGTATCTGCAAACAAGATGAACAACCAATCGCTTCGTCTCAGCGGCACGACCCCTCAAATGTCAGGAAATCATGAAGTGCAATTCTACGTCGTATCCGATGGCAGGAAATCTTCGGTTTTTTCCTTGTCGGTGGAGACCTTCGACGGCACTCCTCCCATCCTGACTCTTCTTGGTGACAAACTGGCATACGTCAGGAAAGACAGCTCGTTTCCCGAACCAGGTTGGTTCGCGACTGACTTGCACGGCAAGGACATAAGCGATTCGGTCGTCGTCGAAGGTGAGGCTGATCTCAGCCAACCAGGTCAATACCTTCTCAACTACAGAGCTACGGACGATTACGGCGGCGTCACCATCGTCCAACGCTACGTCAACGTCTATGAGGACAGTCCCTTGCTTCTCTCCGCAGCGTCGTATTTTTCTTCCGATCAAAAACCTCTCTTGAAATGGTTGAGCGATGACGGTTACCTTTTGGGCGCAACCAACCTGAGCCAGCTTGCGGTCCGCAAGGATCTCAATGCGGAAGACGAGGCAGCGATTCCCGCATCCAATGCCTTTGTCGGCGTCTGGCAAAAGAATTCGTCCGAAATTCACATTCATCACGATCTCAGTGGAGAAAAAGTATTCCTTCACTGTCTTGATGGGACTGGCGATGGCTTTTACGCAGTTGGGCGATACGAACGCAAATTGAGCCTTTCCGGGAAATCGAACCTTTCCGAGGCGGACCACTCTTACTTTTTATGCAAACTCAAACCGGATGGCTTGGTGGACTGGATAAAATATTTCGACGCGGAGCAAGAAATCACCAATTTGCGATTATGCCTCAACGAGGATGGGAAGGTCTTTTTGGGGGGCAGCTTCAAAGGAAGCCTTTCCCTAAGCGATGATTTTTCCCTCACCTCCCAAGACCAATCCACGGATATTTTCATTGCCTCGATTCCGTCAACGGGTGGAGAGATCACTGGTGACAGCCTGGGCGGCAATGGAGAGGAAACGCTTTTATCCATCCAGTCACTCGGAGATGAGAGGGTAGTCGTGGTTGCCGACGTCGCCAAGGAATCGCAAGAAACATACGGCTTGCTGATGATTTTGGACGAAGATTTTAATCTTTCGGGGGTATCGTTTGAGTCGGACTTTGAAAATTCCTGCACCGCCGTCTCAACTTCCTCGGGAAACATCTTCCTCGGTTGTTCCTTTTCCCGCAATCTTTATCTGAGCAACCAACTGATCAGCAACCAACTGATCGCCGTATCCGAAAAAAACGCGACTGCCCTGATGCAATTTTCGAGCGACTTGGACTTGAACTGGATCAAAGTACTCGAATCAGACAATTCACTCGATTTCGTGGACTTGCATCCTCTTCCCTCGGGAGATTGCTTGGGCTTGATTCAGAATTCGACGGGAATTTCAGGACTGGAAAATCAACTTTTGCTCGGCAACGACGACCTCACTTTGTTGAGAATACAAAAAAAGGACGGAGCGGTTCTCTGGAACAAGAGCATATCAGGTGATGGAAATGAGTCTGAGGCAAGCCTTTTGGTGAACGAATTCGGCGGGACGAGCCTTCTGTTCAGAACAACCGATGGAGTCGTCGTCGACGGAACGGATCTAAGAGCCACCCAAGAAGACGAGTACCTGCTCTTGGATTTCACCGCGGCTGGTTTCTTTGAAATTTACGACGAAGGCATCCTCACCTTGAAGGAAGGAGAATTTTTCTCATCTCCAATTAGGGTTCAAAATTCGAGCTTTTGCAATTATTCCATCGTCAGCGCTCCGGAGTGGCTTGAGTTAATTGATCATGGCGACGGAAACGCCACGATCAGCGGAGTGCCCGATGACGCCCAGGAGGGAGGGTTTCTTCTTGGCGCATACGGTTTGAACGGCGATTATTCGATTCAAGAAATTAAATACGAGGTCCTTGGGAACGAATCCCTCCGTTCGGTCTCACACCTACCACAGCCTCATTCCAAGGAGCGTTTCATTGGCAACGGCAGACTCTCCCAGATCGATCGCCAGACAAGTGGTAGGATTGCGGTTCTAGGAACAGCCGTCGGAGAATTGAGCTATCGAGGAAATGAATTGAACGAAAATGGGGGAAAGTCCGCATTTATGCTTTTCTTGAATGAAACCCTTGAGTTCGTTCGGAGCGTAGAATTTGCTTCCTCGGATGACGTAGTGGCGAAGGCATTTTCCATGGATTCCGAAGAAAACTTTTATGTTTTCGGCCATTTTAGAAACGACTTGGTCGTCCAAGACAGTCTTTTTTTCAGCAATGGCGGATATGACCTGTTCATTGCCAAGCTATCATCCGATGGCGAACTTCTGGGGCTGAGCACTTGCGGAGGAACGAAGGATGAATTGGCATGCCGTCTACTGATCAATCGAAATGATATCGTTATGGCCGGGCAATTCCGTGGTACTTTTCCAGTAAACTCCGAACAATACCACAGCAACGGAAACCAGGACTGCTTCGTGGCCAAGCTGAACAAGGAAAACCTGTCCGTCATTTCGAAGTTTCTATCATTCGGAGGAACCCTCGACGACGAAATCTCCGATTTGGAAGTCACCCGATCGAATGAAATTCTGCTGACTGGAAATTTCAGGGAATCCATGCATCTTCTCGGCAACCAGATTACCGGAAGGGAGGCTGGATTAAGTTCCTTTATCGCAAAGCTGGACGTTGGACTCGAAGACGGCTCGATCGGCTCGATCAGTGGTTCGGGAAACACCAAAAGCAAGCACCTCAGCCTAGACGAAGAAAATCAAATCATTTACCTCGCCGGCGAATTCGATAAATCCATCGACCTGAACGGAGCTCGGTATTCCTCCTCCGGAGCCTTGGATCTGTTCGTCCTCTCCCTTGGTTTTGAGCTAGACTTCAAAGCCCACCGGGTCCTCGGCGGAACCGGCACGGACCGCGTCACCCAAATGTCTTTTGGTCGGGACGGAAACCTTTATCTGAATGGTTCCTTCAGCCAAGGATTCGTCTTGGGAGATGAGATTCTGGAACCCCAAGGCTTTCTTGATTCATTCCTTGCCCGCCTCGACCCATCGAACCTGGCTACGCAAGACCTGATTTTATTTCAGAATCATCCGGAAAACAGAATCGATTCATTCAAGGCGGTTCGCTCCAATTACCTCCTCCTCGGCGGCAAGGAAACAAGCGCAGATGGCACAAGTTCCTTGACCATCGAATCTCTGGGCAATCCCGTCAACGCCCCCCATTCCATGAGCCAACTTCCTGCATTCATCTCTTCAAATTCATTTTTTAATTTCGAAATCGGAACCGGTCCTTGGAGTTCAGGCAATAATGATTTTACGATTTCCGTGGAAAAACCATCCTGGATAAGCATCGAATTGAATCCGCAAGGAACCCTCATCTTATCCGGGCATCCACCCAGCGACTCGGAAACCGTCCCCTATGACTTAAATATTTCCATCACCAACGAATTAAACGAATCCCTCCGAATAAACGATACTTTACAAGTAAAGCCATCCTCTGAATTTGCCCCGAAAATAGACGTAGACGCTCACTTTAGCTTTCACCAGTTCGAGGAGCTTGAAATCCCATTTCGCGTATACGACAGGAACAACGACTCTCTTTTCATCAAACCCGAGCTTCCCGAATGGTTGTCTTACACTTTGGAGGGAAATGGAATGGGTAAGATCAAGGGGACGCCAGGAACAAATGAGCTGGGGGCCCAAAGTTTTTCCATTTTCGCCAAAGATTCCTCCGGGCTTGAGTCGGAAACCCAAGTTTCGCTTTTGATCAAGCCTAATTTCGGCTCCGAGTCCCAAGATGAAGCGGATTTACCCGAGGAATGGAGCGTTGCATGGATTGGAACTTTTGCGACTACAAAGAGCGGCTGGTCCTACCACTTCGCATGGGGTTGGGTCTGGCTTCAGCCAAGCGAAAATCCAGAGGAACTTTGGTTCTTTACCGAAGACGGCAGATGGTACTGGACGAATTCGGTAAACTGGGACGGACCCAATCTTTCCGGCTACCTTTACTCATCCACCCAAAAGG
>JAYOEB010000127.1:5156-7342 GCA_038116775.1 Opitutia bacterium
CCTACGGTATTCTTTGACTACTCCGATCAAAGGTGGTCGGTCTTCTTGAAATGAATCAGGAAGCCAACAACCGCCGACTCCTTGAACTATTCGGCAGGGTCGAGGAGATTTTGGAAAAGAGGGCGTCTGCATCCAAGCCAAAGTCCTCGCGTATTTGATCAACCGAATCTCCGTGCGGGATAAATTCATCAGGCCATCCGAAACGGGTTACCTCCAGGCCTTTCTTGTTTTCGCTGAGCAGTTCCAGAATCGTTGAGCCAAAGCCACCTTTTAGGACGCCATCCTCCAAAGTAAAGATACGGTCAAACTGGTCGGCATGCTCGAGTAGCAGCGCCTCATCAATCGGCTTGATGAACCTAGCGTTCACTACGGTGAATCCTTGTCCGTAGTTTTTCAAAAACCTGGAATTGATGTCGAGGGCCACTTCAACGAAATCTCCAAGAGCCCAGATGGCGCCCAAGTCTCCGTCGGTCAAAACCTCGGCTTTTCCAATTTCAAGCAACTTTGCTTTCTCGCTGAGTCCAACGCCGACGCCGTTGCCCCGAGGGTACCGAATGAATGCGGGCTGCCCACACCTGACGGATGTGTAAAGCATGTCCTGCAATTCATTTTCGTGCCTAGGTTGCATGATGACGGCGTTTGGAATGCAATTCAAGTAAGAGACGTCGAACAATCCATGATGAGTGGGACCATCATTCGGAGACAAGCCCGCCCGATCCATGCAAAAAGTAACGGGAAGGTTCTGAAGACAGACGTCGTGGATGATCGGATCGTAGGCCCGCTGTAAGAAAGTCGAATAGATGGCGCAAACCGGCTTCATTCCTTGGCAAGAGAACCGCATGTTCTTCGGCAATTCCCACGTCGAAAAAACGTTCGGGAAAGTTTTCCTTGAAGATATCAAGTCCGGTGCCACTGGGCATAGCCGCGGTTATGCCGACGATTTCCTTCTCTTCGCGGGCGAGTTTGGCGAGAGCCAAGCCAAGGGCATCCTGATACTTCAAGACATTTCCAGACGAAGTATCGGATGCTTTGCCGGTCTCCTTGTCAAAAGGACCCGAACCATGCCATTTTTCGGGTTCCTTTAGTGCAATTGGATAGCCACGCCCTTTTTGCGTCAAAACGTGAAGAACCATAGGTTCGTCGGAATTCTTGGCGAATTCAAGAAAATGAACCAAGGAATTTACGTCATGACCGTCGATAGGTCCCAGATAGCGAATGCCGAGCTTTTCGAAAATAGAGGAGGGCGCAAGCAACTCCTTCGTGTCCCGCTTGGCTTTGGAAACCAATTTCATCAGGGATTTCCCTCCGGGAAAAGCTGAGAGAAAGGATTCGGCGTCCTTGTGGATCCTGTTGTAGACCGGATTGGAAATCAGCTCGTTGAAGTATTTCGACAATGCCCCCACGTTCTTGGCAATGGACCATTCGTTGTCATTCAGAATCAGGATGAACTTTTTAGTGGAACAGGCTATGTTGTTGAGAGCTTCCAGAGTTATTCCACAGGTAAATGCGGCGTCCCCGGCAATCGCCACCACATGATGCTCTTCCCCCTTCAAGTCACGGGCCACGCACATTCCCAAAGCGGCGGATAGAGCCGTACCCGCATGTCCCGCTCCATAAGCGTCGTGAATGCTTTCGTCACGACACAAAAAGCCACTGTAACCATCCTTTTTCCTGATGCGGTCGAACTGCTGGTCGCTTCTGCCGGTCAATAGTTTGTGAACGTAACCCTGATGGGAAACGTCCCAGCAAAACGAATCCCTTGGTGAGTCAAAGGCGAGATGCAAGGCGACGCTCAGCTCCACCACCCCGAGGTTGGGCCCGATATGTCCACCGTTCCTGGAGGTGGCGTCTATGATCCTCGAGCGGATTTCCTCACAAAGCCCCTGGATGGATTCAGGCGGTAATTGCTTCAAGTCCTCAGGACCTGAGATTCCGTATAAAATGGAGTGGTTATGCATCCGAAGCAGCCCGTTCCCCTTGATTTCCAATGGCTTCGACTTCATTAATTTGAATTTCCGCAGTCTCTACCTTCGCCCTACAATACTTCAGCAACTCCCTGCCCGCCCGGTATTCGGATACGAGCGAATCCAAACTGACCTCCCCTTCCTCTAGGGTCACGATGATCTTTTCCAGTTTCTCCATAGCATCTTCGTAAGAAAGTTCGTCCAATGAAGATTCGTTGTTAG
>JAYOEB010000128.1:0-7319 GCA_038116775.1 Opitutia bacterium
AGATTGTCCGGTCATCCAACTTAGTCGGCTTTGACCAACCGGAACCTCATCGAAAATTCATCGTCCGAAAAAGCCTGAATGACAAGGCAAGTGGATTGTCGGTAAGCCTGAGTTTTCAGCAGGATCTTCAACCAATGCCATCGATTGCAGTCTGGGCGGAGAGCACGGTTGGATCGATGATCGAGACCTTATACCTGGAGCAGTCGCTTGCTTATTCGGAAACTCCGCTTTGGGAAGATTATCGTACGCAACGTAGTCATATTCTTCCGCTTTGGCGGCATCGATATACCCTTTTGTCAGGCATTGATCCATCCGGAGAAGTGGATGCAGTAAGCGGGGCAACCGAGGCCCACCGCTTTGCTCTCGACCCCTATCTTGAGCTGGGCAAGGGAAACGAATTTGTACTTTGTGTAGAGATCAACGCTCCCGGGGATACGAATAATGAGTTTACGGATCCAATTCTTGGGCAGCCTTCCTTGCTTTACAGTTGCTTGATCGAGGTCGATCGGGAGGAACCCTACTACCTGCTTGAGCTTACCGGACATGGGGGAGGAGATGCATTGGAGACTGGAAACGTCCAGTATGACTTGGACGCCATCGGTTCCGCCGCCAAAATAAAGGATTTGTTTCTCGTCAAATTGGGAAACTGAGACCCGGCGTCATTCATCTGCAAATCGAATCACGATTTGCCTGAAACCCTCCACCCAAGCAAAAAAAGTTAGAATTGCCGCAAGTATGCATCCATTTGCTGAAGAGCGAGCTGGGCTCCTAAAGGTATGGATACTCCAGGCTGTTTGGATTCGGATTCCCTGGGGTTTACTCTAATCAGCATGCCTCCGGAATCATTCGTTGCCGATTCACAGGCAATTCTGACCGTTGGGATCGAGGTGCCTGCGCCAGCTTCGATCACCACTAGTCTTTCGTCTCTTTTCATCAACCATCTTTGAAGATTTCTTTCCTGCTTAAGCGAAGATGCGGGATCCCATCCCCAGTCTGAAAACATAAGAAGATTGGGTCTGGCAATTCCTAAGCATTCCGGACAGGAGGGTAGGGGATCCAAGGCCACTTGGTTTTTGAAGTCTATTGGAACTTCGTAGGAAGGATCGGGAATCCAGGGTTTTTGACCGCAACCTTCAAAGCATTGAAATCTCATAAGCGATCCATGGCACTCATAGATTTTTTCTTTTGGAAATCCGGCCTTTTGGAATTGTTCGTCCACGTTTGAAGTGTAGACGAAATGGTCCAGTTCGAGGGCTCTGATCCAATGCATTAGAATCTTAAAGCCCGTATGCGGTTCCGTTCGTCGATACAAGTTGTACCTGTGTCCGTAAAAACACCATGCAAGTCTTGGGTCGGTATCAAACCACTTTGGGTTCGCCATGTCCTCAAAGCCCAAGTTCAACTTCCTAAGCCTCGGATAAGCCCTCCAGAAGCCTTCGGGGCCCCTGAAGTCGGGAAGTCCCGAGTCCACGCCCATGCCTGCTCCGGATCCAATGAGCAATGCCTCGGCGTTTCGGATGAGTTTCGCCGCCGTTTCAAGAGGGTCACCATTCGTTTTCATTGCAAAATTTTAGTCAAATCGAGTTTTTTCCTTTCATTTTCCCATGGGTTGAGTTTCATGAACGGTTTGCTTTTTGTAAAATTGAAACGGACAGGCAGATGGTTTTTGTTTTGGTCGTCGGCAACCTTGTCGACGTTTTCCGGTTGTGTGGTGAGGTCTGCCGATCATTACCATGAGACTGGGTTGGTACCAAGCGAGGTAGGTACGGTTCATAATGAGAGGCAAACCTCTCTCGCGGGGGTTTCGGGCGTACATCCATTCGCTCTTGGAGGCAAAAATAAGATTTATCATTCCCTTCCGGGAGGGAGAGACAAAATCCTTTGGTACGACTTGGATGCGCAAAAATCAAAAGGATTTCTTAACTTGAGCGAGTGGTTTTCCGACACTCAGACAAAAGCGCCACGAGTGGCCAGTATCAAGATAGATGAACTGGAACGAATTGTCGTTGCCGAAAATGGAACCGGAAAATTGCTGCGAATTTCCCCCGATGCGAAGAAACTCGAAGTACTTGCAGATTCCTATGACGGATATCGGTTCTCTTCCATAGCAAAAGTAGAATTGGGTGCGGAAGGGGATTGTTTTCTCAGTTCACCGGCAACTGGAGTCATCTACAACGTCAATCTTGATTCGGGTCACGTTTCAATATTGAACGATAGGCAAATCTTTGCGGAGAATCTCCTTTTTCAATCTTCGCAGAAGCGGCTTTTGGTCTCCGAACCGACGGCTTCCCGAGTTCTCAGCTTCGACCTCGCTGATTCTTCCTTGCCGAAAACGGCCGACACCTTGGTCGATTTCTCTCCCGCCGAGATTCGCCCCCATGGCATGGCCTTGGACGAGCAGGATCTTTTGTACCTATCTCTCGGCAGCCTGGGCGAGATAAGAATCTACGATCTTCGAACCGCTGCGGAACTCAAAACCATAAAAGTCAATCACTTCGCAGGAGACATTTCCTTTCAAGAAGGTTCTTTGCTGGTCGGCGGTGCAAAGTCCGTCTCCAAAATCAAACTCTGAAAGGACGGCGTCCCGCGAAGCCGATTTTTGAACCCGGGGTTCCTTTGTTTTCCAAAAGGCTTACTTTTTAACAAGCCGTACCGATTGTGGATAAGTTGTCTTTGACAGAGGGTTCTAGGGAGGCAAGGTAATGTCTAAACCTAAAAATAAGGACTTTGGATGGACGAGGACTTTCTTCACCTTTTTGACGAGTCTCCGGCGCTGCGTCTGATGCGCGGGCGCCTGGGATCTTTCGTCGTCGGCTTTTTCATAAAGACTTTCAAGAAGTGGGGAGTCGTGGAAGCCTCCGAAGAAGAGCTCGCCGCGACTTTGGCCGAACACATCGAGCAAGTTCGCGAGCTGGAGGACTTTGACGCTCCCAAGCGGCTTCCTCAAGAATACCTCGACGAGTGGTGTGACGAAAGCCATCGCTACATGACCAAGACCTACGATGAGGACAAGGAGGAGTACGTTTTCCGCCTGACCCGTCATTCCGAAAAGGCCATCAGTTGGCTTCAGGATTTGCTCGCCATGCAACAGCGAGGTTACGCCACCACGGAATCCAGGTTCAACCGAATCATCACCGAGATGGAAAGTCTGTCGCAAGGAGTGAACGCGGATCCCGAGGCTAGGATCCGAGAATTGGCCCGCAAGAGAGACGAAATCGACGAAGAGATTAGAAGAATTCAGGAAACGGGAGAAGCCCCCATTTTCGGTGAGGACGTCATCCGCGACCAAGTCTACGACTTATCCGATCTGGTCGAGCATTTTCTGTCCGATTTTCGGGCCATTGAGGAATTCTTCAAGGATCACGCGAGGGAAATTTCCAAGCTCCATGCCCAAGGCGACGCGTCCAAGGGCGATATCGTCGAACACGTTTTGGATTCGGATGATGAACTGCGAAGTTGCGATCAAGGCAAAAGCTATTTCGGCTTTCGCTCCATGATGACCAACCCCAGTCTGGCTAGACAATTTAGAAAACTCGCCGATCAAACTTCAGATATCGCAAGAAAGAGAGGACTTGATCCGAACAAGACCTTTTTGAGTCTGAGTGATCGTTTGTTTGGGGAAGCAAACTCCGCCCATGGGGCTTATGGAAGAATTTCTCGAAAGCTTCGCCAAGTCGTCGGCGATCATGCCGGAGGCGGGGGGAGGAAAGTCAGGGCGACCCTAATGGGTATCCGTAAGCAAGCTTATCTTCTCCGAGAACAACCCCCAGAGGACTGGGATTTCGAAATAGACATCCGTCCCCAGATTTTCGCCTTGATGGAATCCGAATTCTGGGAAGCGAAGGCGGTGGAGCCATTTGCTCCCATTTCCACGGCGAAACCGGAGGAAAACGAATGGATAAGTGAAATTCTCAATTCCGTCGGAGAGCCTCTCGAGCTCAAGAAGTTCAGGCAGAGAATCGAGCAGGCGCTCGAAGAGGAGGAAAAAGTCACTCTCACCGACATGGTGCGCCGTTTTCCCTTGGAGAGGGGAGTGGTGGACGTGGTATGCTATCGGGTCGTAGCCGGGGAAAACGAGCGTCATGAGATCATCAATGACGAGATCGTTCAAATCGACTTGAACCGCCCGACCCAACCTCGCTTCGTTGAAGTCGAGCAAGTGATTTTCCAACGCGATACACTATGAACCCAGCCATTACACACCGTCACGTGATCGTTCGTTTGTTGAACGGTCCGATTTATCAAGAGGATTTGGATCTTTGGGGCCGACTCGGAGCCGAATGGGATCGAATCAAAAATCATTTTTTTGAAATGGGATTGGAAGTTGCCCGAGATGATTCAGCCGGGTATGCGTTCATTCGTCAATCCGAGGAAACCCAAGACGAACTCGAGGATTGGGAGGATGCCGGTCGCGCCCCCTTGCCGCGCGTTTTGCGACGCACGCGACTTACCTACCACCAAACCATCTTCATGGTCCTACTCAGGGAGGAGCTCATGCGATTCGAACAGGAACAGGAAGAAGGGGATCACCTTTATCGATCGGCCCTTGATCTGAGAGAACTCATGATGCCGTACTACCCGGAAATGCATGATGAAAAGAAAATTCATCGTCAGATTTCCGGCATGATCGGCAAATTCGAGGAGTGGGGCATAATCAAAAAGGTACGGGACAAGGACGATGGTTTGTACCGAGTAGAACGAATCATCAAGGCTAAGTTACCGCCCGACAAGTTAGCGGAAGTTCGGGACCAAATCAAAAGAAGATCGCCGGAGTTTGCCGAAGAAATGGAGGAAGAGGATGTTTGATTCACAACTGGAACTTGAATTTTCGCCCGACAAGTCGACTGCGGGATATCGCCTGCATTCCTTGTCTGTGCTCAATTGGGGAACTTTCCACGACAAGGTTTACACCATGAAGCCCGACGGCAGGACGGCCATGATCACTGGTCGCAACGGCTCCGGAAAGTCTACCATCGTCGATGCATTGCTGACGCTTTTGGTACCCAACCGCGTAAGAAATTACAACGTGGCCTCCAGTCAAGCGGGAAGTCGGGAGAGAAATGAGCGTGATTACGTCTTGGGCGCCTACTCGGAAATTCACGACGCAACGACGGGGCAAGGAAGAAAGGAGACTCTCCGCAAGCCCGGCGAGTCCTACACCGTTCTACTCGCTCAATTTTACAACGAAGCCTACAAGTCCGAAGTGAGCGTGGCTCAGGTTCTTTGGTGTCTGCCGAGCGGAAAGATTGAAAAAGTCTACGTCGTGGAAAAGAGAGGCTTGAGCATTGAGGCGGATTTTAATGATCTCGGCGACGTCGACAACATTCGTAGATTGATCAAAGAAAGAAATCTGGTCACCTTCGACTCCTTCACCGCTTATCACAAGAAGTTCGAGGCCTTGTTGTTTATGGAAACCGACTTGGGGAATCGCTCCCCCATGTCGATTTTCAATCAGGCGGTCTGCATCAAAGACGTCAAGGACCTCACCCAATTCATTCGCGAGCATATGCTTGACGACGGTGGTTCCAAGGAAAAGCTCTTGGCGTTGCAGGAAAGATTCGATGACCTGAGAAGCACGCATCGTAGGATTGAAACGGCTTCTTTTCAAATCGATCAACTCAATGAGATAAGAAGCACTCACCTTGCTTATTCACAAGCTGTCGCCGATCGTAATCACGCCGAACGAATCAGACGGGCCATCGAACCTTTTTATGCGCAGGTGGAGTTGGACAGAAGGCTTGAGTGGGTCGACGAATTAAAGCACCAGGAAGAGGCCGAGCGGGCCCGCTTGAAGACGGCCAGAGTTGAAGTGGATCGTCTTCGCGAAAAACTTCATCGACTGGAAAGAGCCTTGTCGGATAGTGATGAGAATCGTCGGCTCGAACAAGTGGGAGCCGAGCTTGACAGATTGCGGGACAAGCGGGAAGTGGTCACCAAGCGGGCGGCAAGTTTTGAAAGACATCTGGGGAGCTGGGAAAAGGGACTTGGTCTGGGATCGGAGGATGATTTCCTAAGTCTGAGGCGCGAACTGGACACACAACTTCCCAGATTGGAGGGCAAGGTGGCGTCCTTGGATGAAAAGATACCAGAGATTTCCTATCAATTGCGCAAGGCGAACGAACGCGTCGAACAATTGGAGGAGGAAAGAAGTCATTTGTTGGAATCGAACAGCAACATTCCCCCTGATTTGTCTCGTCTTCGCAAGTCTTTGGCATCGGCTTTGGATCGGGACGTGGCCGAGCTTCCCTTTGTCGCTGAGATCATGCAAGTGGTACCGGACGAAAGCAAATGGACGGGACCCATCGAAAGACTTCTGCGGGAGACTGCCTTGTCGATTGTGGTTCCTGCAAAATCTGTCAAGAAAGCGGAGGAATTTCTGGAAGCCAGCCAACTGGGCGATCGCCTGGCGATCATTTCCCCGTACGGCGTTCAGAAGGAACCGAAACTGAATCTTGATTCCGCAATAGCCAAGTTGTCCTTTCGGGCCGATCTGCAAAAAAACAGGTTGAGGTGGCTCAAGTCACATCTGGCGGAAAAGTTTCCCCACTTATGCCACGAAAGCAGGGATGAGAATTACGAAGAATCGGAAAACGCCCTGACCATCGAAGGTTTGGTCAAGACCGCCGGATTCATCATTGAAAAGGACGACTCCTTCTTTCTTGAAGACGCAAGTCGCTGGGTACTGGGTTGGGACGTGAATCCCAAGCAGAAGACTTTGGACGATGCTCTCAGCAAATGGCGCGAGGAAGTGGATCAGGCTGCCCGGGCCATAAGGGAAGCGGAGTCCGAGAGACAATCCGTTCGGGCAAAACTTCGGGCCGGGGCTCAGTTGCAGGCTTGCGCCAATGAATTCTCCGATATCGATGGTTTGGGACTTTCGGCTCGGATTGCGGAGTTGGAAGATGAGGAAAGGGTGATTGTTGGTGGCTCCGACGTTTTGAAAAAACTAAAGGACGACCATACGGAGGTGGAAGCCGCCTTGGAAAGGTGTCAAGGGAAGAGAGACGAGGTTCTTCAACGGATCGGAGGAGTCGAAGCCCGTGCCGAGCGTAATGAAGTACGCCTGGAAGTCCTCAAGACCCTCTTGCGGCAAAGCAAGAATGACTTTTTTGGAAATCTTGATCCAACGGACGAAAAAAACGAGGAAGCCCTGGAAAAACTCGAAGGGGAACTGGAGTCTTTCTTCAAGGAAATTGAAAGTGGCTTCGGAAAAGCGCCCGACGAGCCTGATGAAATTGAAGAAGCCGCAAGAAACGCGAGTCATGAAATGGAGGCGAGGATTTCCAAGCTCGAATCGGGCTTGGACAAGTTGAGGGACA
>JAYOEB010000129.1:0-7293 GCA_038116775.1 Opitutia bacterium
TTAATGACATTCTGCCCAAGCTTGGGATCAAGGTAAACTTTGTGGACCCCAATGACCCCCAGAATTTCGTCGCTGCAATCACTCCAAAAACCAAAGCTTTGTTTTGTGAATCCGTGAGCAACCCAGGGCTCGACGTGGCCGACCTGGAAGCGATTTCTAAAATTGCCAACGATCATGGCATCCCCCTGATTGTGGACAGTACCTTCTCCACCCCCTACCTCACCCGCCCGATCGAGCACGGCGCCAGCATCGTGGTACACTCCCTTACCAAGTGGCTCGGCGGTCAGGGCAATGGCATTGGCGGAATAGTGATCGACTCCGGCTCCTTCGACTGGAAAAACGGAAACTTCCCCCTCTACGACCAGCCGGACACCAGCTACCACGGCCTACGCTGGGGGCATGACCTGCCCGAGCCTCTCGCCCCGCTCGCTTTTATTTTACGGATGCGCACCGTTCCCTTGCGCAACTTGGGCGCTTGTATCTCTCCTGACAATTCCTGGCAATTCATTCAGGGAATCGAGACTTTGCCCCTGCGTATGGAAAGGCATTGCGAAAATGCCCTCACCGTGGCCAAGCATTTGAAAAACCATGCCTCTGTGGAATGGGCGCGCTTCCCCGGCTTGGAAGATGATCCCAATTACTCCCTCAATCAAAAATACCTTGGTGGCAAGGGCGGTTCTATGGTGGTCTTTGGCATCAAGGGAGGAGCGGAAGCAGGTTCCAAATTCATCGACAATTTAAAACTGTTCTCCCATCTCGCCAACGTGGGGGATGCCCGCAGCTTGGCCATCCATCCCGCCACCACCACTCATTCTCAATTAACCGAGGATCAGCAAAAAGCAGGTGGAATCACTCCGGAATTGATCCGTTTGTCCGTGGGTATCGAACATGCGGATGATTTGCTTGCCGATCTCGACCAGGCGCTGGCGATCGCTACGGCATAAACGGAATCGCTTTTTAAAATGAACCACTTAAGGGCCCGGATCTACTTATCTGGGCTCTTTTTGGTTATGCTTGCCGGCTTGATCTATGGATTTGGCTGGGGAGATTTCTGGGAAGATGGGGGGGAACTTATGGACAACCCGTGGGGGATCGTTTCCCTCGTGGACGTCTATGTCGGCTTTTTTCTTTTCCTAGGGTGGATATGGATCCGGGAAGATCCGCTCCTTGCCAAACTGCTCTGGGCAGTGGCGATTTTGGTGGGGGGTAATCTCTTTGCCTGCCTCTATGCCCTTTTTGCCCTTGGACAGAGCCAGGGAAAGCTCGATCAATTCTTTTTGGGAAAGAAGGCCACGAATACCTAGCTTCGCAAACGGATCTACTTTTTCTCTCATCATTGCCTAAAGGGAAACACAAAAAAGCCCGTCTGCTTCCAGACGGGCTTTTTAATTGAAGAAAAACTTATCTTCTTGGGGCGATCCTAGGCGCCGAGCCCGGCAAGAGCGGCATGCTTGACCACGTTGTCCACGGACATGCCCAGTTCCTCAAGAACCGTACCACCGGGGGCGGACATACCGAAGCGGTCGATACCCACGACCACGCCGTCCAACCCGACGTACTTCCTCCAGAGGTCGGATACGCCCGCTTCCACTGCCATACGATTGCGACAAGAGCGTGGAAGCACGGACTCGCGATAAGCATCGTCCTGACGGTCGAAGCGTTCCATGCAGGGGACGGAGACCACACGCACGGTGTTTCCGAGCTTATCGGCAGCTTGTAAGGCGAGGTTGAGCTCACTACCGGAGGCAAGGATGATCAGTTCCAATTCTCCTTCTTCCTTACGGGCAACGTATCCGCCCTTGAGTACGCCTTCGCGGCGATTCTGCACGGAAATGGAGGAAAGATTGGGCACGTCCTGGCGGGTAAGAATGAGACCGGTCGGTCCATCCGTACGCTGAAGAGCGGCCACGAAGGCGCCCGCGGTTTCCTCGGGATCCGCCGGGCGAATGACGTCCAGATTAGGAATGACCCGCAAGCCACTGCTGGTTTCCACCGGTTGGTGGGTGGGACCATCCTCGCCTACGGCCACGGAGTCGTGCGTCCAGATATGGAAGATGGGCAAGCCCATGAGAGCGGACAATCGAACGGATGGCCGCATGTAATCGGCAAATACCGCAAAGGTGGCGCCGGATGGACGAAAGATACCATAATAAGCAATACCGTTTACAATCGCACCCATGGCATGTTCTCGGATACCGAAGAGAAGGTTGC
This sequence comes from Opitutia bacterium, assembly GCA_038116775.1. GTDB lineage: Bacteria > Verrucomicrobiota > Verrucomicrobiia > Opitutales > Seribacteraceae > Seribacter. The sequence goes on from JAYOEB010000129.1 coordinate 2,212, forward strand.
GTCCGGAATGGTTGTCCTTGGTAAAGTCTCCCACGTCCTTGATGTAATTCTTGGTGGAACCGTGCAAATCGGCGGACCCGCTGATCAGCAGGGGCATGGCCTTGGCGAGGTCGTTGATGATCTGGCTGCCGGCGGCCCGGGTTGCCAACTTGGCATCTTGGGCGAATTCCCGAACGCTATTCATCAGATCCGCAGGCACTTCGCGGGCCAGTCCGGAATCAAGCGAGGCCGCCTTTTCAGGATTGGCGGAACGCCAGGCGGCATACATTTCGTCCCATTGCTTGCGCCGGGCAACGAGTTGTTCCTTACGCTCGGCAAAGAAGGCTCGCACCTCGTCGGAAACATAAAAGGTTTCCTCGGGCAGGCCGAGGCCCTGGCGGGCAGCCTCGGCAAATTTCGCCCCACCCTCGCCATGTCCGGCAGAAGTGCCGGCCACTTCGGGAATGCCCTTGGCAATGGTGGTCTTGATTTCGATAAAGGTTGGTTTTTCGCTGTTGCTGCGGGCGCGCTCGAGCGCGTCGGAGATCGCAGCCATGTCGTGACCATCCTCGATCCGCTCCACGGCAAATCCATAAGCGGCAAAACGGTCGATCACACTCTCGCTCTGACTGGCATCGGCCATGGCATCGAGGGTGACGTCATTGGAATCATAGAGAATGGTAAGGTTATTGAGGGCCAGGTGACCGGCGAGGGAGGCAGCTTCCGCAGCCACACCCTCCTGCAAGCAACCATCACCGGCGAGAGCGATTACCTGATGATCGAAAATCGGATGCTCTGCGGTATTGAAATGCGCGGCAGCCATCTTGGAAGCGATGGCCATGCCCACGGCATTGCCCACTCCCTGACCGAGGGGACCGGTGGTACATTCAACACCCGGAGTTTCACCGAACTCGGGGTGTCCCGGTGTCTTGCTGTGGAGTTGGCGGAAATTCTTTACCTCCTCGAGGGGAAGATCAAACCCGGCGAGGTGCAACCAACCGTAAAGGAACATACTTCCATGACCGGCCGAGAGAACAAAACGGTCGCGGTTCAACCATTGATCATCGGATGGATCGACCTTTAAATCTTTTCCAAATAGAACCGCGCCCACTTCGGCGGCTCCGAGGGGAAGTCCCAAATGCCCTGAACTACAGGCGTGAATTGCGTCGATTGCCAAGCCGCGGGCTTGATCGGCGGCTTGCTGAAGAATTTCTTGGTTTTGCATAACTTTTAAATAAAACTTCGAATTGAAAAGAAGTACTTTACGAGTCTATCCGACCTTGGCGAGCAATTCTTGGCCCTTGGTCGGAGCAAACGAGCAAGGAACAGTCGTTATTCCTGATAAATTACGTCGGTGGAAGTAAGCTCCACGGTGTTTTCACCAGGCGCCACCTCCACTTCCTTGGACCAAATCGTCACGACGTCCGTCTGCACGTCCTTGTCTATGCCGATGAGAAAATATTGATCATCCGGAGACAAGTTTTCCAGTGAAGCCTGGCCGTACGGGTCTGTGCGAGCGCGTCCGACCTTGGCTTGCAGCAGGATGGACTTGACGCCTAAGGCAACCTCTGGGTTTCTCGAAACGTTTTTTTCCGCCTTGGCCCATAGTTCCGCCACTGACTTCACCTCGCCCAGCACTGCCGATCCCATCTCGAAATCTTTCAGCAATTCACGCAAATCTCTGGTAGTGAGGTAAATCTCCGATGCCTGAGCGGGTTGCAGCGAACCGTCTCGTCCGGGCTTGCGGGCCCTGAGCTTGAGCACTCCGGGCCCGGTCGATGGTCGTAAGGAACTTTCCTGAACAAGGCGATGGCCGGTCGTTGAACGAGCGTCCTCCTGCGTAACATCACGGGGGTCAAGGACTGCTTGGGAACGCAGGGCTGTCTCGGCAGATGAGAAAAGACCGGGTTTGCTGTGATTGAATGCCTGGGATTGAAGAACTTTCTTAATCTCCGGAGATTCGTTGAGCAAACTGGCAACCGGGTTCTTCTCGTATTCGTCGGTCAGCAACGATTGAATGATCGCTTTTTCATCAGGCGTGTCTTCGCGGACTCGTCGGCCCTCGTTGAGAAACGCCCTGAGAGCTTCATCGGAGGGCAGAGGCTCCGATTTGGCGGGAATCAAGAGAGTGGATGGATCGAAAAGGTTTTTCACGCGCTCCGCCACTCCGAGCGAACCGGGGTCGCGGACGTCGAGTCTTTTCGAAGGTCTTGAAACCCCGGATGCAAAATTCGGCAAGCTTGGATCGGATAGCAATTCCTTAAGGGAATGGAATCTTTTCGCTGAGGAATCCATCCAATCGAAAATCATCACTTGTTTGGGATAAATCAAAGGAACGGAGGTGGGACGCCGAGAGAGGGTCGCAATCAGATCTCCTTCCAATTGCTCCATGCGATGCGGCGAAAAGAGCAAAGGTGAATCGAACCATTTGTCCGGAAAGGAGACCGCAGAGAAAGACGCATGAGCATAAATGCACAGGCATAGGACTGGCAGAAGAGTACGAAAAACGGGCACTGTAATCAACTAGGGACAATGCATATTAAGGTGTTCGTCCGAACAAAGTAAAGATTTTCTTCTTGAAAGCTTCGAAAGATGGGAATTTTTTCATACCTTGCACAATTTCCCAAAGCGCCGACGCCTGTGATAATACTTCGTCCACCAGCATCAACAAATTTCCTTCCATGAACCATACCGATACAAACGAATACATGATAGAGGCAGTAGGCCTCAGCAAATATTACGGAGATTTCATTGCCGTCGAAGACCTGAACTTCTCCATACGCCGGGGGGAGGTTGTTGCATTCCTAGGACCAAACGGCGCCGGCAAAAGCACAACCATGAAAATGCTCACCGGTTATCTCGCCCCCTCTTCAGGAACCGCAAAAGTTTGCGGACTGGAAGTGGCCAGCAACCGATCGGCCGTGGCCAATCGCATCGGATACCTTCCTGAAAACGGCCCCCTGTACGAGGAGATGACCCCTCTTTCCCTTTTGAATTTTTTCGGTGATGCCCGAAGCATGGATCCCTCGACCAAGCAGGATAGAATTGCTCAGGTAATCGAGCAGTGCGCCCTTCAGACGGTTCTCAACAAACCAATCGGCAAGCTCTCCCGCGGATTCAGGCAACGGGTGGGCATGGCCAACGTTCTCTTGCATGAACCGGACGTCCTGATCATGGACGAACCCACCGCAGGACTTGACCCGAATCAGGTGCTGGAAGTTCGCAAAACCATCAAGGGATTGGGCAAGACCATTCTCTTGTCCACTCACATCCTGCAGGAGGTGCCCGAAGTGGCGGATCGGATACTTCTGATCCACAACGGACGATTGATTTACGAAGGAACACCGGAAGAGCTGAAGGGAGAAAGTTCTCTCGACTCCTGGTTCAACCAGCAAACCCTTGCCGCATAAATTATTTCGACGAATCCTCTCATGAACTCCAAAGCCGTTCTCGCCGTATTCAAACGCAACCTCGCAGCCTACTTTGGAAGCCCAAGCGGATACGTATTTATCTGCGCATTCCTTCTTGCCAGCGGACTGGCCGCTTTCTGGCCGCAAGAGTTTTTTGATTCCAACCTGGCCAACCTCGATCAGTTAAACCGCTTTCTCCCTCACATCCTTCTCGGCTTCATCCCCGCTATCACCATGAGCATATGGGCTGACGAAAGAAGGCAAGGGACAGACGAATTGCTCCTCACTCTGCCTGGCAGCGATTTTGACGTGGTGATCGGAAAATACCTCGGCGCACTGGCTATTTTTTCGATTTCCTTGGTCATTTCCCTGTTTGCCAATTATTTTGTGCTCAGCCAGCTGGGAAATCCGGATTTCGGCCTCTTGGTCTCCACTTACCTCGGATACTGGTTCGTGGGCCTCAGCATGATCGCCATCGGTATGGTTGCATCCTTCCTTACTGCGAACCTTACGGTAGCTTTTGTTCTTGGCGTTGCCTTTAATTCGCCACTCGCTCTCTTACCCGATTCTGAATGGGCTATTGCCACCAACTTTCTCGATTTTAGCCGCGGAATCATAAGTACTTCCGGCATCTTCTTTTTCGTCGGGCTGACGATTGCGATGCTCTATCTATCCTCCATTCTGATTGGCCGCAGGCACTGGGTGGGCAGCCCTCTCGGCAAGTCCAAATATTCTCACTTCGCCATCCGGGTGATTGCGACTGTAGTCACTGCTTTTGCCGTTACCCAATATTTCCGCAATCATGACGTGGTTCGAATTGACGCCACTGCGGAGCAATTGAGCAGCCTATCCGCGGGATCGATCGATCTTTTGGGAAAACTGCAAAGTCCAGTGGAGATAGATGCATTTATTTCGCCTTCAGACTCCATGCCTGAGCAATACGTTCAGACTCGGATCAACCTGCTTACTGCGTTGCGAGAAATCGACCGCGAAACCAAATTGGTATCTGTCAACATTCATGTGATTACCCCGGAGGACAACGCTTCTGCCACCGCTGAAAAATACGGGGTCGAAAATCAAAACGGGGTAACCCCTCCTCTATTTGTCATGGAAGGCGGACGGATGGTGCCCTGGCAGAAAGACTTGTACATGGGAGTCGTCTGCAAGGGTGACAACGGCCAGCAAACCATTCCTTTTCTCTACAAAGGATTACCGGTTGAATATGAGATTGTCCGCACCATCAATGCAGTCAGTGGATCACAAAAGAAAAAGACCCTTGGTGTGTTCGCCACCGATGCTCCTGTTCTCGGAACCGCGGGTATGGGTATAATGGGTTTCAATCTCGGAGGCGGTTCACCAGCCTGGGAATTTTTCAATGAATTAAACAAGCAGTACGACGTGCAGGAAGTAACCGGTGGCGAGATTTCTCCCGAGGACTACGATGCTTTGGTCGTGGTTCAGCCAAGCACCTTGGATAACGAGAAGATGGATGACCTTGTCGCTGCCATCAAATCGGGTATCCCTACCGCTATTTTTGAGGACCCGCTTCCCCTGATTCAGGGAAGTGTAACCGGCACTTACGAGCCACGCCGCAACAATAACAGCGGACCGGAAGGCGGCAGCGCCCCTGAGAAAGGCGATTTAAACAAGCTGTGGGATTTATTGGAGGTCAATTTCAACCTCGATCCGATGG
>JAYOEB010000130.1:0-7291 GCA_038116775.1 Opitutia bacterium
AAGCTTGTCTGTCGCAAATTCTGAAAATATCTGATTACCGAGCTAAAAATATGATCCGAAACAGCCTCCTATGGATTTCCTTGGCCATTTCGATTAAGGCGTCGGACTAGAACCCGCTTAGAAAGTGGCACGAGAGGTGGGATGAAAATGTAATCAGTTTTCAGCTGTTGAGTCCAGATGATTACGACCACCGACTTGCCCCCTGCCGAGCTTATGGAATTGTGGGACGGGTGCAGAAAGCACTCGGTTTTGGAAACCTTGATATTGAAGTGGAATACCAAGGAGACACCATTGGTAGGTATGGTCTGGAATTCGACAACGGCCGTTTTATCCTAACTGCAAAACAAACTGACTGCCTCGCCCCGGACAAGTGCGGCATTACCCAATCCCAACCAGTTAGTGTATCGGTAGCCGAATCCTCCGGGTCCTGTTGCTCTCCAGATTCAGGCTGTTGCTAACCGCTTCCGCTCCCTTCAGGCACAAGCCTCGAGCATGGCGGCAGTTTGCATTTTGTAGCGAAGAGGCAAAGATTCGCTCACACTCCGGTAAGAAGATGGCTTTCTGGGTAACCTGCGCAATTCATTCCAGGTATCCGGCGGAATAAAGGATAGCAGGGGTTGTTCGGTCATGGAAAGCCTGAGTAAAGACTCCTTAATCCGGCTATCCCAGTCGAAAAGCAGGGAATCCGGCCAAGGTTTCAGATCTTCGATTTTCCGGTTCTCATGAATAAAATTGGTGTCGTGATGGGTGCTGAATATCCGATAATCATCCGTCAATTCCTCTCCCGCCTCAATGTCCCGCACCGCTACCTCAAACCCGTAACCCGTGGTCAGGGTATTGGCATTGTCGTCGTGATTCATGTATTTGGCCAGGTCCCAGGAAACGATGCGGTTGCCAAGGTAGTCCTCATAGGAATATTTTTCGATATGTTCGAGCAATCCCGGATCGATTTTGTCGTAAGCGTCCTCGGAAATGACGATGTCAAGGCCGTCTTGGACGAAGGTTACCGTTCCTTTGGGGATGGACCGGGTAGCAACCAGGCCGTAACCTTTGACGTCCGATATCCATACGATTTGCACCCAGGGGATGATCATGCCAGAGAAGATATTGAAATAGGATGAATCTGAGATGGATTTTTTTTTGCAAGGAGCAACACAAAAAATTCATTCTCGAAAAAAAATTTCAGGGCAATTTCAAAGCCAATAGAAAAGTCATTCAAACAGCCAGATGGAGGCGAACCGGTGAAGTCGAAGAATACCTGGTGAAAATTGCGAGCATTTGCTCGAACCAAATTGAAGAAAACTTAATCGATTGAATAAAGGCTGATGTAGTTTGTATGGAACTTCCGACAAGTGTCCTGCCGGCGGTTATCCACGATTTTCCGCTTGCCGGTTTCGTCGGTGATGATGGTCAATACAACAGACTCCAAGAGTTCCTTCAGCTTCATGTCCAAAATATTTTTCGGAGGAGTCCTATTCTTATCCGCGCTTTTGCGGTAAGGAGCTCCAAATACTCTTTCGTTTTCCTTGGCGCTTTCTCCGTAATTGGCAATCTGACGGTCAAGGGCGCCTTCATGGGTAGTGCCACGATACTTCCGTACAAGATTCGTCTCGTTGGTTTTGAATTTTGGAATTTGAGAATCGACTCCTTGTTCAGGTGAACTTCCTTGGTAACGGCTCTCGATCGACGAATATGCAGAAGGATGCGATGGCTTCGACTTGGTGGTCTCGCCTTTTACTGGACGCAGGTAAGGATTTCCGCCTATGAAATCCTTCGAGTCGATTTTGCCAAGGTCCAAGGCTCCAGCTGCAATACCGGAAAAAACAAAGGCGATTACAGGCAGCGTATTTATCACTGATTTAAATACATGCATCAAGCAACCTAACAACAATTTTGAAATTTTACTTTTTTTTGCTTAAAAAATCGTTTTTCTCTTGATTGAGAAAAAAATCACTTTGATTGTCTGTGATGCCTTCAATCTATCCGTTATGAGAAATTTCTCGGACAAACTTATTCTTCTTCTGAAATGCGGCTTGTCATCTCTTCTCATTGCTCAATCAAATGCGTCGGAATTCGAGGAGTTAAGACAAGAACTCAAGGACCTGCAGGAACAGGAATCGGCCATTGTCAACCGCAGGGCGCAAATCAAGGAACGCATGAATGCGTTGGGTTCCCAAAAAAGTGGAGAATCCGAGCAAAGGGATTCCGTATCCTCTTCGAACCTAACTTCAAAAAAGATGGACGCCGACAAGTCAAAAAAGACTTCCGCCAGCATGTCCTATTATTGGGACGATAGAGACTTCACCACCCTGAATCTGCTTACCAGTACGACTGGCTTGCCCTACGACTTTAGTATCTGGGGATTTATCGATCTTCATGGTGCTCATGAGAGTAGTTCGACTGATCTTTCTCGCTATTTCATCGAATATCGCTTGAACCGCAAGATCGACGCCGAATGGATCGGAGGGATGGACGGACTCGGTTTCCAAGCCGAGTTCAACGACGCAACCGGACCGGAAAACAACCTCTTTCGGTTCGGACTGACTTACCGACATTCCCTGCCTGAAATTTTAGGACGCAAAGGATGGTTACAATGGCGTGGATTTCCCTACGAAACCGACGGTAGCGGGCAGCAAGCAAGCCTGATTTATTTTCTGCCCTTGCATGAGCGGGCGTGGATCTCAGGATTTGCGGACATCAACTTTCGGCAGTCACAAAAGGATGCCTGGGTGATCGAACCCCAGCTTACCTACAAACTGGACGACCGTTTTTCCCTGCTCCTCGAGTATCGCTACAACGAAATCGAGAAAGGATTAAACTTGGATGGAGAAGGGGTTGCCTTTGGACTGGAAGTCTCTTTTTAGCTCTTTTTTGCTAGAAGCTATAAACCTTGCTTTCCCTTTTTAGAACGAATTTCACGAATTATTTCCGTATAACGGTTCGATCGCGATCCATCCTTTGTTTGAATTGGCTTTCAAATTGGCCTCTTCCGATTCATCCTTTGGAAGATGCTGGCATTACGCAGGATTATTCTTTTTGTGTTTTTGGGACCATGTTCTTCGATCCCTCCGTTGGAGGCGTCGCAAGGATCCCAATTGCTCGAGCAAGCAAGATCGGGAATTCAAGACAGATCCAACCCCTTGGGGCAAAGCAAGGCTCTTTTGTACAAAGACTCGGGCTTGGGAACTTCCGTCGAAGACGCCAAGGCCTACCTCAAAGCGCTTGCCGACCCCTATGAGGACGTCCGATTGAAGAGACTGGCGCTCGAGGGACTGCAAGGATGCAACTCGCAGGATTGCTTGAAGGAGATTGCGAAATCTGCCGAGGACCCACAAGCCTACAACGAGTTCTCCTTTCGACTCTATTACGATCGTGGAACGATTCCGGGTGACGATTCCCATTGGCTTGCATTGATGAAAAACGGAGATCCCTTGGTCGAACAAATGGCAATCGAAATGTTGAGTGACTCCATGCTGCAATCCTCCGTTTTCGAAGAATTGCTCGTCAAAAAGGCAATCAATGAAAAAAACGGATATTACTTGCGCCAGGCATGCATGAAACAATTGATCGCATCTTCCTCGTCCAAGATCTTTCCCCTCCTGGTCGAGATGTTGAAGGACAAGTCCTCATCCAGCTACGCTCTTGAACTTCTTCAAGAAGCGACGGGGTTGAAGTACGGAGCGAATGTTCCCAAATGGCAAAGTTGGTTGAAAAACAACCCTGAATTCACTGCCGATGCCTCTTCCTTGAAAACCGGTTCGACTCCCCTGATCGATCGATTCGAGCAACCCCGAAAAAATGATTATCGAGACCGGTATGGGAATGTAACCGAACAGGACCAGGTCGGATCAGCGATCATGGTTCCCTACGTCGCCTTTTCCAAAGTCCGAAAAAAGAAGTCTCTCTACGGAATACCCATCGAAGGCAAGAACTTGCTCTTCTTTCTCGATTGCAGCGGCTCGATGAATAAACGATTCCATCTGCTCAAAAAAGAGATGAAATACATGGCGCAGACTTTGGGAGATTCCCATTTCATTGGTGTCGTCTTTTTTCCATTCGCCAATACAAAGGATTCGATTCTGGAGTTTTCCAAAAACAACGGTGCCTTTCGCGGAAAACTTAGTCGATTTTTAGACAAGAAGTCTCCGAACGGTCCAACCCCTCTTTATCTAGTCATGAAAATGTATTACGAGCAGTTCATGAACGCCTACGAGCCGGTGGATACCATATACGTCATCTCCGATGGTCAAATCGGCAGCGAACACGAACGAGCGAACATTTACGCCTTGAATTCAAAATTGCGCATACGAATCAACACCATTTGCATACAAGGAAGCCCCGCATTTCTCAACGGAGTGGCTGCCGACAACCTGGGCAAATCCTTTTTGGTACGATGAAAGCTCAAGGGTTTTCAATTCATGCAAGCTTTCATCAAATTTGGGTAGCGGGTATTCTCCCCCCCCTCTTGAGATCAACGTGGAAAATGACGAGAGGAAGGGACGAGGCGCCCCCGTCGTCGTTTAACGATCATCCGATGCTCAAAACAGGCCGGAGATGCAAACCATGCTCTATTCCAAGTTGAACCAATTCTTGGTTCCGAAGTCATAAAAGCGAGGCTTGTCGAAGCCCGCCTGAAAATACAAGAATCCACTGCTGTTGGAATCGAAGAAATAGGGATAGACCGACTTGTCCGTCCACATCCATCCCCGCTCCGGCATGTAAAACCAATCCGAGGTGTAGGGTGTGGCGTTGGTGTCTGCAGTCATTTCGATTTGCTCTTTAACTGCTTCATACTCGTTCTGCGTAACCAATCCGTAGGCGCTCAGGTTATTGAAGACCGCCAGCATGGTTTCCTCTTCACCCAATCCCTTGAGGTATCGCACCAATTCTGCATCCGAAGTCGACGGGTTGCTTCCAAATTCGATTTCGAGGTCATCAGGCAACCCATCGGAATCTGAATCTTCGGTTGCCGGATTGGTCTTGTAAGTGAAAAGCTCTTCATAATCGCTGATTCCATCGTGATCGCTGTCCCGATCCTTGGGAACACTGAGCCTGGAAACCTCCATGTGAAGAAATTCCCAGTCAAGGCCATCGGGCAGATCCTCCCAGAAGTCATCATGGAGATTCTCGAAATCCTCGATGGTCTCGAAACCGGACACCCAAAACTTTTCACCATCGGGACCATCGGGAGCATTACTGCCGTCGGGAGCGGCAGGAACCTTTTGTTTGGCGATGAAAATCTCTCCCGCGTCGGCTTCAAGAACGACCGCTTCCCCAGTGAGGTAAACCTTGGAAGGATCGTATTTCAGACCGGCGAAAAGAGCTTCCATCGTGGCCAAATCCTCTTTTTCCAATTGGACCAGTTCGGCAATCCCTCTGGAAAGCGCCTTGGCATCGAAGCTTCTAGGCATTGATTCCATGAAATCAAAATTGATATCCAAGGTAAGGAAGCTCTCGTATGAAGTCGTCCAATATTCTCGGGAATTCGATCCCATCGGCGAGAAAGTCTCGTCCTCTCCGTGTTCGCCTGCGGGTACTTCCGATTTGGAAAGGTAAATTTCTCCCTCCCAGGGATCGAGCAAGACGGCAGCGCCGGGCGGATAACTTTTCAATGGATCGTACAACAAGTCGTAAAAGAAACCCGGCAGATCGATCCAGTCATCATCATGCCAATCCTCTTCATCGCTCCAGCCCAATGAACTTTCCAATTCGGAATACAAATCTTGCATGCTCAGGTTGGCCGGGGGACCAAGGCTCAAGGCCGGGTTTTCCGTTTCGAGGATGGAAGTGGTCTCTTCGAACGTTCGCCAATACCTGCTGCCGTTCGGACCGGTGGGAGAATAAGTGTCATAGGTTTTCCCCCACGGGACTTCCTCGATTGCCGTGAAAATTTGCCCGTCATCCAAACTGGTGATGACCGCCTGACCGGGTTCGTAAAAATACATGGGGCGGTAGACCAAATCGTTTGCTTCTCGATAATCATGGTAAATGCACCCCCAAACGTCCTCCTCCCAGGGCTCTTTCTCGAAATCGTCGAGCCAGAATTCCTCCAAGTCCCAAAGCTCCCCGCTTGGCTCTTCCAGCCATGTTTGCGCCAGCGGAGGATCTATCTGCATGGCGAAAAATTCAGGACCTGAAAATTCCAGCCATTCGAGTTCGACGTTGTAGACGAAGGGAAAGCTTTCCTTTGAGGTCCAATTCCAAGATGCGGGTAAATCTCCCGATTCATCGGGAATGAAGAACCAAAACTCCTCGAGGTTTTCCTGGCCTGACAGATGGATCCATCCGTACAAGGAATGGAAGCACCAGTTTCCCTTTTCGAAGCGAAGGCCGAACCAATCCATTTTCGCAGTCAAAGCTGCGGATTGACCTTCCGTCGGATCGACCAGAGCGCTTACGGCTTCACCTAACTTTTCAGGAGTGTAATCATCGGAGGCCTTGATGGTGTTAAGTTCCGCCAAGGTTTCATTCCAATTATTCGAGTTCTGAATCTCAGTGGTGGTGGTTTGAGAATCCTTCCAGTAGGTTGTGTCGGGAGGAGGAGTATTCAATGGCACGAAAACCTTGGCAGTGTAAACCTCTACATCTTCCAGGCTGAGAATAACCGCCATCCCGGCATCGTAAGTCTTGTCTTTGTTATATATCAAGTCTCCGAAGACGTCATCGCTTTGGGCAAGCAAAGGTCCGGTCGCAAAAATGAAGATTGCCCAAAGAAGTAAGCGTTTAGCGCACAAAAAAGGAGCTTGCATGAGAAAATCCAATCCGACCTTGAGGCTCGAGTCAATTGGAGAAATCAATTGAAATTAATGCGTTTGAAAGAAAATCTTCATGCGAATGCACCCTTTTCATCTCCCATGTTTGGCAGCTTTTGAGGCTCCTTGACCTTCAAGCGAAACTTAAGGGATAAATCAACTTTGAGCAGTAAAGACTCCAGTGTTTTCGGGGCTGCATGCCTGCATTGATGCCCCCCTGCTCATCGATGGGCGAAAGAATATTATCGATCCTTCCTCACTTAAATTTTCCTACCAGTATTCGTGGAAAGGGTATGTCTCCTACTTTCGTATCCTGGGCAACGAATACCTTATAGAATTTGAAAACATCGGAGGAAACCATGCCCATGCCGCCTGGCGTGATTTCGAAGGTGATTTTGGTCGCGATCTCATTACTGAACCTCGTAAAAAAAATCACTTAAAAGTATTATCTTTTTTTCTCCTCGCATCCGACTGCATTTCTAGTTCCTGCACATAAGCCTCCACAAATTCAGAATCTTTTCGTTTCTTAAAGGCTTCCA
>JAYOEB010000131.1:0-7252 GCA_038116775.1 Opitutia bacterium
CATAATACATACTTCCAAACAAAAGGAAACACACATGAATAAAGGACAACTCATAGAAGCCGTACAAAAGAACTTGGGAAAAGACACCACCAAAGCTGCCGCTGAGGCTGCCGTTAATGCCGTCTTCAATGCCATTACCAAAGCGGTAAAGAAGGAGCCAGTTCAAGTTATCGGATTCGGTACCTTTAAGAAAGTGACCCGCAAGGCCCGTACTGGCGTAAACCCCCAAAACCCAACCGGTCCAAAGATCAAGATCAAAGCTTCCAAGTCAGTTTCTTTCAAGGCTGGCGCCAAGTTGAAGGCTGCGGTCTAATCCTTCGGTCATCACCTTATCATACCCCTTTTACAAAAACCCGTGGGATTCCACGGGTTTTTTTTGGCGCCTGAGAAAAAGGGCCGAGCTCAAGCCTAAACCTTAAAAATCGCCAAAAGATCTTCAGAGAAGCCAGGATCGTTAAATAAGAAAACAAAGCACTACCGTTCCGAAAGCGACCACCGCCAAGGGTCGGCTTGCTAGCCCTTTGCGGGCAGGGTGGGCTTTCCGTCTAGCTTATCCGCAAGAAAGTCACTCACCAAATTCAGGAAAACCGGACGGTTCTCAACATGAAGATCATGGCCCGCGTCGTTCACGGTTTCAATGGCGGCAAGGGGGAAATGCCCGCGAATAGAATCGAAGTGCTCGCTTCTGACATAACCGGAACGCCCCCCCCTTATGAAAAGAGTGGGCTTGTTGAAACGATCGTCTTGCCCGAGCGGATTTGAGGATATCGAAGATAATTGGGCCCGTAGGACGGATAGGTTCGCCAACCATCGCCCCTTTCCGTCCTCGAACTGCAGGTTGGTCAGCAAAAATTGGCGAAAAGCCCAGTTGGGAATTTTGGCTGACAACGATTCCTCGGCCTCTTTTCGCTCGGATAGAGAGTCCAAGTCCAGATCGAGCAAGGCGTCCAAGGTCGGCGAGTGATGCTCTTGGGGGTAATCTCTAGGAGCAATGTCCGCGACAATCAAGGCCCTCACCCGGTCTGGATGACTGCAGGCCAGTCTCATCGCGACCTTTCCCCCCAAGCTATGCCCGCAAACCACTGCCTGCTCCACCCCCATTCGATCCATCCAATCGAGAACGTCCTTTGAGGTTTCCGCAATCGACGCATCGTGCGAATGGAAGGATTTGCCGTGGTTGCGCAAGTCCAAGGCAAAGACCTGAAAACGGTCGCTCAAGCCTTTGGCTACGCTACGCCAATTCCGAGAGGAGCCCAACAAACCGTGCAAACATATGAATTTTGGGGTGTCGGAACACCCGAAATCTTCGGAATGAAGCAAGTCGTTCACCTTCTAAAATAACTCGAGTTGAGAAGGATCCGCTTTTTCTTTTGTAGACTTGTTTTTCGGAGGTTGATCCGAAACGGAGGGGTTCGGGCCATTTAAAACGGGTTTCTGACGATTTTTCATCGGTTCCTTCTTCCCCCAAGACTCATCAAGGGCGGGGTTGACCAATCCGGCGGCCAAATCCCCGGTCTCCAAGTCAGCCAGAATTTCCTTGGCCCGGTCCACCACTGCATCCGGTAATCCCGCCAAACGAGCCACCTGTATCCCGAAGGAACGTTCCGAAGCCCCAGGCATTACCTGGCGCACGAAAATGATTTCTTCGTTCCACTCCTTCACCGCGACGGAAAAATTTCGCAGACGGGACAGGGATTCGGAAAGTTGGGTAAGCTCGTGGTAATGGGTGGCAAACAAGGTCTTGGGTCCACAATCATCTTTTCCATGCAAGTGCTCAACGACCGACCACGCGATGCTCAAGCCGTCATAGGTACTTGTTCCTCGACCAATCTCATCCAAGACGATCAGGCTGGATGGCGTGCAGTTGTTGAGAATATTGGCCGTTTCATTCATTTCCACCATAAAGGTGGAATTGCCACGGGCCAGTTCGTCTCCCGCCCCCACCCGCGAAAAGATTCTATCGACCAAACTGAGCCGGCAACTTTTGGCAGGCACCCCGCATCCCACTTGGGCCATCAGCGTAATCAGGGCGACCTGTCGGATAAAGGTTGATTTGCCCGCCATATTCGGACCGGTAATCAATGCAATTTGTTCCCGATCGGCGGACAGTCGGCAATCGTTGGGAACAAAGGCATGGGTTCCCGCCAGCCCAAGACTTTCCTTTTTAAGGACGGATTCGACCACCGGGTGACGACCTTGCTCTATTTCGAGCAGGTCTTCGTCCTCCACGAATTCCGGCAGGCAATAGTCCCGATTCCTCAAGATCGCCCCCCAGGAAGAAAACAAGTCGATTTCGGCTAGAACCTGTGCCACCGCGGTGAGGGCTTCCGCATATGCGAGGGTCCTTTCGACCACCTCCTTGAACAACTCCTGCTCCTTGGCCACGGCTCGTTCCTCGGCATTGAGGATTTCCTTCTCCTTTTGCCTGAGTTCGTCGGTGTAAAATCTTTCCGCGTTGGTCATGGTTTGCTTGCGGAGGTAATGTTCGGGAACCAGATGGAGGTTGGCCTTGGTCACCTCGATGAAGTAGCCGAAGGCTCCGTTGTACTTCACCTTCAGGTTGGCAATTCCGGTTTTCTCCCGTTCGCTCGCCTCCAACTCCAGAATCCATCGTTTGCCCCCACTTCCGAGCTCACGAAGTTCGTCGAATTGCGGATCATACCCGGCTCGAATCACCCGCCCCCCCTCTCCCTTGACGTCGAGTTTGATCTCCGCGGGCAGGTCTTCCTCCAGCGCGCTTTCCAACAAACCGGCAAGTTCGTCGAAGGTTTCCACGGAACTTCCCAACACTCGGATAGAGGGAAGTTCGCCGGCTTCATTCAGGAGGACTTCGCGGATTTTCGGAAGCGTTCTTACCGTAGACCTCAAGCCCCCAAGCTCTCGGGGTCTCACCAATCGATTCCGCAGTCGCCCGAGAATGCGCTCAAGGTCGGACCCGGACCTTAGAAGTTCACTCACTTCCCGAACCAAGGCAGGCAGGCGTGAGAATTCCCTCACCAAATCCTGCCTTCTTCTGATTTCGGGAAGGTTCTTTTCCGGGGCTCCCAAGTATCTCTCAAGCAAGCGGGCCCCTCCCGCGGTCACGGTGTCGTCCATCGAGTCAATCAGGGACCCTCGCCGGGTTTGGGCCGAGGTTTTGAAAACTTCCAGATTTCGTTGGGTGGCGGGATCCAGAATCAAGGAATTGTCCTCTTTGAATTCTTCGATTTGGCGAAGGTTTCCGGGTTTCGCCTTCAAAACGTCCTGCAGATAAACCAATAAGGCACCAGCCGTCCCAAGAGCCGGATGATCAAGACCGATACCAAAGCCCTCCAGGTTCATAACCGCCAGACTTTCCATCACTTCCCTCGCTCCCGCCTTGGGATCAAAATCAAAGTCGGGGCGCTCGGTCTTGCTTACTTCGCCCAGTACCCGCTGAAGTTCGTCTTCGAAACCTTGAGGGTTCGGCATTTTGGCCAGCTTCCTCTTCCAATCTTCTGAAACCAAGACCTCACGGGGTGAAAGAGAGCTCAGGACGGAAAGAAAGTCCTGAGTACTTTTGCTTTGCATCAAGACGAACTTGCCCGTGGAAAGATCGATCCATGATGCGCAGACCCCATTCCCTCCGGCATCCATGGCAAGCAGGAAGTGATTGCTCGCGGCATCCAATTGCCTTTCTTCCAAAACCGTTCCCGGGGTAAGAATTCGGGTGATGCCCCGCTTGACCAATTTTCCGGTCTGGGCAGTTTCCAATTGGTCGCAAATCGCCACCTTGTGACCGGCGTTGAGCAGTTTCGTCAAATACCCCTCAGCGGCATGAAAGGGAATCCCCGCCATGGGCATATCGTGTCGCTTGGTCAAGGTAATGCCAAGCATGCCGGCCCCGCGCTCCGCATCCCGTTCGAACATCTCGTAAAAATCACCCAACCTGAAAAGAAGCAAGGTATCCGCCTCCAAGCTATCGCGAGCCTCTCGGTATTGCTTCATCATGGGGGTTTCCTCTCCGGCCTTTTTGCTCATTTACTGGCAGATAGGGAATCCATCGGAGATGAATTCGTCAAGGATATGTCTGAGAAATCAAACAGTCTCAGAAGTTGGCGCCCACTCCAACTTCCACTAAATGGGAAATCATCCGGTCGAAGGGACCATTGTCGGATGCCCCGACGAGGCGGTAGCCGGCAAAGGCGGATAGGTTATCCGAGTAGGCATAGTCCAAAAGCAAGGAGAATTCATAGGTGAAAACCGTCTTTTCGAAACTTGGCTGGAGAGTCGTAAGGTTTAGTGAGTATACTTTAGTTTTCCAGGAATTAAGACGATTTCCAAATCCCAGACCCAAGCCAAAGTCGAAACTGAGTTTCTCCGTCATGGGAGCGGAGTATCCAAGGGTACCCGTAAGGGCCAGCAGTTCGTTTTCCGCGTCAATTCTGAAATTCGTATTTCTCTTGGCCATCTCGTTGTAGAAATAACCCAAGCGCAAGCCGGCGGTGAAGTTTTCGACCCGCCTGCCCGCATGCAAGCCAAGAGAGTACCCGGCATAGGATTCCAACTCTGGAAAAGAGCTTGCGCTGTAATTAAATTTTTGCTCTCTCGGCAACTGCAGGGCGACAAAGGGACGAAGAAAATACTCGCCTCTTTTTTCTTCCATCGTCGGTTGATAATCGATCATCTCGTGATCAACGAACTGCTGCGAACCAGCGAGAGATTCAATCTGCTCATGGGAGGGCTCCGTGGGTGGAACCACCGGTCTTGGACCCGGCAAGGCGTCGAAGGAACTCTGCGGGGAATAACTAAATCCGCTGATCGGAGCCTTGTATGGCTTGGGTGCCCTTGGCGTGATCAACTGGACGGGTTCGGTACCCGACAAGTCCGCGAATTTCTTCGATAGGGAAAGAGCCCTTTGTTCGAGGCGGCGGAAATACTCGTCCCGGTCCACCGCCTGCCCAGAACCTCCCTGTCCAAAAGCGGGGAAAGCACCCAGCAAGATTGCAAAAACAAGAGATAGGACGGTGGGTAGCCTTAGGTTCATCTTGGATTACTTGAGTAAATTTTGCAGGGTTGAAGACTGGCCGCTCAAGTAAAGCTCCGTTAAAATCTTACCCACTTCCTCTTTGTTGAAAAAATCGCTAGAGGAAACGAAGTCAATCAAGCCTTGCGTGTTGCCGGTAAGATTCCCCACCACAGTCAGAATTCTTTGCTTTTGGAAATCATCGAGGGTAACGTAGGTGTCGGCGGTAAAATCATAGATGGCGACGCCGTTGGGATCGTAGATTCCACCTTCCCAAGTGTACCATTTTTGGGTGTCATCGACGAAGAAGTAAGGGAAATAATCACGTCCGGTCCAGAACCACCCGATGTCTTCGTTCCACATCCAGGTGACCGTATTTTCGCCTCCCGGAACGGAAAGATAAACCCAACCGATTTGGGCATGCAGAATCCACGGATACTTGTTTTCGGTAAAGTATCCAAAGCCCGAGACGTATTTCCATGGGTCTCGGTCGAGGCTCGCCCTTGCCCGGTTGCCCACGTTGATGGTGACGGTGGCTTTTGCGGTACGACTACCATCGAAAAGGGTGTAGGTGAAGACGTAGGGTCCGATGAAGTCGGCCGCAGGCGTAAAATGAAAGCTTTGGCTATCCGCATCGAAGGAAAGCGTCGAATCGGTCTTGTTCGACCAATCGGAAACCTCCAAAACCTCGTCTTCATCGGGGGCGCTGCTGTCGTTGCCCAAAACGCCGACGTTCAGGGTCGAATAGGCATTGCGGTCGAAATCGACTTCATCGTCTACCGCCGTAGGATCGTCGTTTTGAGGATGAACCACGATCGAAGCATTCAGTTCGTAGCTTGCGTTTTGATCGTCGTAGGCAATGAAATGAACTTCGTCCAATCCGTTGTAGTCCTGCTTCGGAGTGTAGCGGTAACCACCCTCAATCAAGGAAAGCGCCCCGTGGTTGGGGGATCGCAAGAAATCCCACTCAAAGGAATCTCCCTCAGGATCAAAAACGGCAACCATCAGATCCTTGGGTTGGTCCTCGTATACTTCGAAAATGCTTTGGGTAAGGGCCGGGGGTTCGTTGAGGTTTGAAATACCGATGAACATATCGCTGGTCGACTTGTAGGTACCGTCGGAAACCTCGATTCTAAGTTCGTAGACGTTGTCTTCGTCGAGGGATCCCTTAACTTCGTAATCAGGAAGGAATTCATCCTTAAATCGAAGTTCGCCGCTGGTTGCGTTTATCTCGAATTCATCTTGGTCAACTCCTCCTACCAAACTGAAGAAGAGGCTTTCGTTGGTGTCGTCCTCGACTTGCAGCACGGTCACCAAGGGTTGGTTTTCGGGATGCATGAAAGGATTGCCCTTCGAACCGAGGTCCTGATCGAATCTCGGTTCCTCTTCGTTCGCGTTTACCACTTGGACTAGGATCGATCGCTGGATTGGGTTAGCTCCGTCGGTAACGTTCAGATCGACCAAATAAAGGTTGTCACCGTTCTGATCGATGGGAGTCTCGAAATCAGGGGCCGAAAGAAAGATCAGACTCCCGGAGGGGTACAAGTGAAAAAGATCCTTATCCTCGCCGCCTGAGAGAGAAAGAGTGAGGTTGTTGTCCTCGACGTCGGAGAAATTCAAATCCAAAACGAAAGTCTGGCCCTCGGGAACGGTAAGGCGCGTGGTCGAATCAGCTTCGAGGTTGTGCACAACGGGGGGACTGTCGGGGACGTCTATGACTTCAATCGTAAAATTCCGGATTGCCTGAATTTCCCCGTCAGAGACGGAAACTTGGATTTCGTAATTTGTATCCGAACTGTTGGAGTCCGGATTCTCATAATCAGGAGCCGTCGCAATAAAGCTGAGGATGCCGCTGTTGCTGAGTTGGAAGCGTTCCGCATCCAAGCCCCCGATCAAGCGCCAGGTAAGGTCGTCGTCTTCGACGTCGTCCGCCTCAAGGGTAAGAACGACCCGTTCGTTCTCAGGATGGGATATTAAGGAAGCCGTGGAAACGACCGGGCCGTCGTTAACGGGTTGAACCACAAACTCAACGGTTAGGCGGGCGGTGAGGAAGGCGTCGTCCTCAATTTGAAGAGTGACTTGATCGGTACCGTGAAAATCAGGGTTGGGCTGATAAAACAGAGTGGATGGGCCAAGGGTCTCCACTCCGCTTTGCGGGCTCTCGATGACGCTCCAATTCAAAGAACCGCCCTCAGGGTCGAAAGCGTTCAGCAAGGAAAGACTCAAGCTCAGGTTCGAATCCTCGAGGAGATCGTGGGATAGATTCGA
>JAYOEB010000132.1:0-5526 GCA_038116775.1 Opitutia bacterium
CCCTTGGCTTGCGTCCCTATCAGGCTCGCCAGATTGCATTCGGACTCGAATTGACAGGAGACTCCTTCAAGCAGTGTGTGAAGCTCGTCACCAAGCTGTATGATTTCTTTTGGGAAAAAGATTGTTCCCAGGTGGAAGTGA
Source organism: Opitutia bacterium (assembly GCA_038116775.1). Classification (GTDB taxonomy): domain Bacteria; phylum Verrucomicrobiota; class Verrucomicrobiia; order Opitutales; family Seribacteraceae; genus Seribacter. The sequence continues at coordinate 142 of JAYOEB010000132.1, forward strand.
ATCCCTTGGTGACTACGCCTTCCGGGGACGTCCTTGCCTTGGACGCCAAAGTGAATTTTGATTCCAATGCCTTGTTTCGTCATCCCGACGTCGTCGAGTTGCGTGACCTCACCGAGGAAGACCCCAAGGAGGTTGAAGCTTCCAAGTTTGATCTTAACTATATCGCTTTGGATGGAAACGTCGCCTGCATGGTAAACGGAGCGGGACTGGCGATGGCGACCATGGACATTATCAAGCACTACGGTGGATCTCCGGCCAATTTCCTGGACGTCGGGGGAGGAGCCAATGAGGAACAGGTGGAAAACGCCTTTCGGATTCTGGTTTCCGATGATGCGGTCAAAGCCATACTCGTAAATATTTTCGGGGGAATCATGAAGTGCGACGTCATTGCCACGGGTATCGTCAACGCTGCCCGCAAGCTAGATATGAAAGTACCCTTGGTGGTTCGGCTGGAAGGCACCAACGTCGAGCAGGGCAAGCAAATCCTCGCCGACAGTGGCCTGGCCCTCGAGCCTGCGGACTCCCTTGCCGAAGCGGCCGAAAAAGTCGTGAAATTGGCAGCCCAATCCTAATACCCAAGAAAGGAAAGAATTTCAGATGAGCGTTTTAGTAAACAAAGACACCCGCCTCGTGGTTCAGGGAATCACCGGAAGCGCGGGAAGCTTTCACACCAGCCAATGCATCGAGTATGGCACCAAGGTGGTGGCCGGCGTAACTCCCGGCAAGGGCGGGCAGAAATTTCAGGACAGCGTTCCCGTTTTCGATACCGTGCAGGATGCCGTTGACAAAGAAGGTGCCAACGTAGCCGCTATCTACGTGCCGCCTCCCTTCGCTGCTGATTCGATTCTTGAGGCGATTGATGCGGAGATTCCCTTGGTGATCGCAATTACGGAGGGTATCCCCGTACGGGATATGGCGGAAGTGAAGGCCCGTCTCGCCACTTCCAACACCCGCTTGATCGGCCCGAATTGTCCGGGAATCATCACTCCCGGTGAGTGTAAGATCGGAATCATGCCAGGTTATATCCACAAACCCGGCAAGGTTGGCATTGTGTCCCGTTCGGGTACTTTGACCTACGAAGCTGTTTGGCAGATTACCTGCGCCGGTCATGGGCAGTCCACTTGCATTGGAATTGGTGGAGATCCGATCAACGGAACCAGCCACTTGGATGCGGTCAAATTATTCAATGAGGACCCGGACACCGAAGCCATCATCTTGATCGGTGAAATCGGAGGAACCGCTGAGGAAGAAGCCGCTGCATTCATCAAGGAAAACGTCGGCAAGCCCTGCGCCGCTTTTATCGCGGGTCGTACGGCTCCCCCGGGTAGACGCATGGGGCATGCCGGAGCGATCGTGTCAGGAGGCAAGGGTACGGCCGAAGCCAAAGTGGAAGCTTTGTTGGACGCCGGTATTTCCGTGGCCGAGACACCATCGCACATCGCCGAGGCCCTCTTCAAGGTCTGGAATCCTTAAATCTTAAAATGGATTAGAAACTTTTCCCCCAGCTCGGCTTCAGGGAGAAGTTCATCCAAATTCCATATTTTTGAGGGATGCAGTCCGGAGGTTTTCAGCTCCTCGGTGTAGTCACCGCCTTTGAGATAAAGAATGCCGTTGGCGGGGGAGTGCCTGCCTCCTTTGGCGATTTTATCCTGCACCCAGCCAAAGAAAGTGGGAAGGGCAGTAACCGCCCTTCCGATCACAAAATCATAAGTCCTCTTTCTGGGTAGTTCTTCTACCCGTCCGCGTCGGACTTCGGCATTTTCAAGGCCGAGTCTTTTGGTCATGTCCTCGACCACCATGACTTTTTTTCCGATCGAATCCATAAGGGTAAATCGCGCCTGCGGGTAGCAGATGGCCAAAGGTATTCCCGGGAGCCCGCCACCGGTGCCTACGTCCAGCAAGCGTGCCTTGGGCATAAGCCGAAGAAATTTGGTAATGGTAAGGCAATGGGCGAGATGTTTGATCTCGAGCCGGTCGGTGTCCTTGCGTGAAACTAAATTAATCTTGGAGTTCCACTCGCGTAGGAGATCACAGTACTCCTGCAATTTTGGCCAAGTTTCTTCTTTTAGATCCGGAAACCAAACCCGTAGGGTTGCCCAAGGGTCGGTGGATTGACTCATCGATTTTACTCAACTTCGACCTGATCCAATCCCTTGACTAGATCATCGATGGCCTTTGCCTGTGATAGAAAGGACTGGAGTTTGTCAAGGGGCAGGGCGCAGGGACCGTCGCATTTGGCCTCGCTGGGGTTCGGGTGCGATTCCAGGAACAGACCTCCTATTCCCTGGCTCATGCCAGCGAGCATGAGTTCGAACACGGCCTGTCGGCGACCTCCGGCCGAATCGCTGCGGCCACCGGGAATTTGCAAAGCGTGAGTGACGTCGAAGACCACCGGGCAGCCGGTACGCTTCATGATGCCAAAATTCAAAGGGTCCACCACCAGATTATTGTATCCGAATGAACTGCCCCGTTCGCAGAGCAGAACCTGATCGTTTCCGGCTTCCTTGAACTTGGTGATGATATGCCCCATTTCATGGGCGGCGAGAAACTGGGCTTTCTTGACGTTTACGGGGCGACCGGTCTCGGCAAGCGCCACAACCAAATCGGTTTGTCGGCAAAGAAAGGCGGGCAGTTGGAGAACGTCGATCACTTCGGCGGCCGGTTTTGCCTGATGCGGTTCGTGAACGTCGGAGATGACCGGTACGGCAAAGGTCTCCTTGATCTCGGCGAGGATTTCACATCCTTTTTCAAGGCCCGGACCGCGGAAGGAGGAGATTGATGAGCGGTTGGCTTTGTCGAAGGAGGCTTTGAACACGAAGGGAATGCCCAGCTTGTCGGTGATTTCCTTGTAGGCAGCGGCGACTTCAAGGGCAAGTTCGCGCGACTCGATCACGTTCATTCCCCCAAACAGGGTGAAGGGAAGCTCGTTAGAGACCTGAAGATTGCCGACCTGAATGGTATTTTGTTCGCTCATGAGTAAGCGACTTCAGGGGGAGTTCCGTGCTCGGCGGTTACGATGATTCCGATTCCCCCGCGGGCATTGAAGTTGACTTCTACCCGACACCAACGGGGATCGAGAACCGCCACCAGATCGTCAAGAAGACGGTTGGCAAAGTGTTCGTGAAAAGTCCCCTCGTCCCGAAAACTCCAGAGGTAGAGTTTGAGGGATTTTGATTCGACGATCTTGTGACCCGGGACGTAACGGATGCGAATATCGGCAAAATCAGGCTGTCCGGTCTTGGGGCAGAGGCAAGTGAACTCGCTGGTATGCAATTCCACCACGTAGTCCCGTTCGGGATTACGGTTGGGAAAGGTTTCAAGCTCCCGCGTTGGTTGGGTTCCGCCTTCTCCCAACTGGGTGAGGTTTTCATGCTCGGGGTTTTGAATAGTCATAGAAGCGCAATTATCTCAATTCTTTTGACTGCGGGCAAGGTTAACTCGTCTCCCTAAGCTTGAGCCAGGGAATTACGGAATCGGGCGGTTCGAGGAATTCCATGAGACGGCAGTTGAACTCCCCTCTGTGAATCTCGACCGCCCCCATTTTCTCAAGATGGGAAGTTCGGGCCTGGCAATCGATCATGGAAATCCCGTATTTCAGAGAGAGTTTTACCAAATGCGCCAAGCATACTTTGGAAGCTTCCGCTTCCAAATGAAACATGGACTCGCCAAAAAACACTTTTCCCATCGCCAATCCGTAAAGTCCCCCGACTCTGTGCTCGCCGTTGAAGGCTTCAATGGAATGAGCGATTCCCATGCGATGCAGTTCGCAGTAATCATCGATCATGTCCTCTTCAATCCAGGTGGATTCCTGTGCCGGGCGGGGCGAACGGGCGCAGGCCCGCATGGTCTCCCTGAAATCCTGGTCGATTCTAATGGCAAACCGATTGCTTTCGATCGCTTTTTTGAGGCTGCGGGAAACTCGCATTTGGGAAGGATAAAGAACCATGCGCGGATTTGGCGAAAACCAGCACCAGAGGTGAGGGGGAGCCTCCAGTTTCATCCAAGGAAAGATTCCCCTGCCGTAGGCCGCCAGCAAACGGGCAGGTCCTAAGCTTTCGCTTACGGCAACGAGTCCGTGGTCATCCGAAGCGTTGGGGTCGGGAAACCATTGCGGATCGTCCTCGTCCAAGAGGGTAGCCACCATCCCCAAATCCTTTCTAAGTCCGGGAAAGTTCCAGCAGGCTGATTTCCGGACGGCAGTTTATGCGAATTCCATACAAGCTTCCCACACCCCGAGTGACGTAAACCGGACGTCCTTCGAAGTCGCAAAGCCCTTCGTTGAAAGCAAGATCCGAGATGGGGGCCAACGGGGCGAAATTGGAAAATGGGATGCGGAATTGCCCTCCGTGAGTATGGCCGCTAAGCATGAGCGACCAGTCGAAGTTCCTGACGATGGACTTGCTGTCCGGGTTGTGTGAAAGCAAGAGATTGAACCTGGAGGAAGAACCGAGTTTGGCGTTGCTCCGCCTCATGCATTTTTGCGGCAGGCAATCCTTGTTCCATACGTCCCCGAGTCCGGTAATGGTAAGCGGGATCCCGTTTAGATAGAGGTTGGCGCTTTCGTTATGAAGGAGGCGGACGTTGGCTGCTTTCAGTAAGGCCTTGATTTTTTCCGGGTTTGGAAATCCGCCCCTTTGCTCGGCCCATATGCCCCCGTCGTGATTTCCAAGACAGGCAAAGGTGGGGATTTCGCGGGCGAATTTCCGAAGGCATTGAAGCAAGGCCCGGAGTTGGTCGTCGTCTGGACGGTCGGTGATGAAGTCACCGGTGATCATGCAACCATGGGGGTTGCTTTGCAATCCCTCCGCAAAGCCGGTTTCAATGTGATCGATCGAGACCGCTTGGGATAAATGCAGGTCGGAGAGGTGGATAAGCCTGAGGGTTCGGTTGCTCGGCAGGTTGGGAATCCTGATTTTGGTTTGGCTGAGGTCGAACCATCCAGATTCGAAGCGACCGTATCCGCCGGCAGCGATCACGGGAAAAATAAGCTTGGAAGCATTGGCCAACCAAGTCCTTCGGTTGGATTTTCGAGCTTGTCCTGAGGCTTTGGCCAACTGCTCTTGATGATAGTCAGGAGCCTGATTGCTCATGCCTTAGGAAGACCCTTCTCCATGAATTCCACCTTCCGCGTCGAATGAGGCCAATTTCTCCAGGAGCGATGCTTGGGGAACGCTTTGTTCCTGAGAGGTCCGCAAATCCTTGATTTTGACGCAGTCGTCTCCGACCTCGTCCGCGCCTAATACAAGCGCATAGCGGGCGCCGGATTTGCCGGCTTCCTTGAATTGCTTGCCGAAACCCGAGGGTTTGAGGGAGTAAGCGGTGGCAAAGCCTCCTTTTCGGACTTTGGCCACGGTGGAAATCCCCTGAAGTCTTTGCTCTTCCCCG
>JAYOEB010000132.1:5536-6741 GCA_038116775.1 Opitutia bacterium
ACCAAGTAGAGATCCGGGGCCAGTAGGTAGTTTGGCAGAAGTCCCTTGGACTGGAGGCAATCCGCCAGCGTCATGTCTCCGATGGCGAATCCACAGGCCGGCATGTCGACGTTTCCGGAAAGCTTTTTGAGGAGGTGATCGTATCGCCCCCCTCCGGCCAGAGCCCTTCCTTGACCGGAGGCCTCGAAAGCCTCATAGACGAAACCCGTATAATAGGCGAGACCACGGACGACCGAAAGGTCGAGAGAGACGTATTCCTTGCATCCATGGGCTTCGAGTAGAGAAAACAGTTCATGCCAACGCCGGGTGATCGCTTCGGCGGATTCACCCAGAGTCCGGAGTCGTTCCGTCAGCGAATCAAGAGAATCCAGTTTCTTGATGGCCTGAATTTCTCTCCAAAGCATTTCGCCCTTGGCGGGAAGGGCGCTCTCAAGGGATTCGATGGTTTGCTCGGGCTTGCGGCGTTCGCTCTTGTCGATGGCGCTGAGGACGGCGGGGCGGAGCGTTTCCGGAACACCCAAGCCATCCAAAAGCACAAGCCAAGTGGCGCGGTCGCTTAATCGAATGCGGAAGTCTTGCGGACCCATTCCCAAAGTTTCGAAAATCAGGACCAGCATCGAGATAAGTTCCGCATCCGCCGTGGTTTCGGATTCGCCCAGTAAGTCGGCGTTGAATTGATGGAAGGAACGCCCCCGGCCTTTCTGAGGCCTTTCATACCGAAAGTGTTCGCCGACGTTAAACCATTTGACCGGTTTGGCCAGAGAGTTCGCTTGGGATGCCACCATTCGGGCAAGGGATGGGGTCAACTCGGGACGCAGGGCGACCTGTCGCTGGCCCTTGTCTTCGAAATGAAAGAGCTGAGAGACGATTTCCTCGCCCGACTTCTCGACGTACAGGTCCAAAGGTTCGAGAATGGGGGCATCGAATTCCTTGAAGTCGAAAGCCTTGGCGACTGTCCGGAAGACCCGAAACAGATGGTTGCGACGAGAGCACGCTTCGGGGGGGAAATCCCGAAAGCCCGGAAGGGTATCGAACATCTTGGGGAACGGAGAATTAAATCTGATCGAGATCGAGCTTTTCCAGACCGATTTTCATTTCCTTGCCGGCTTTGAATTTGACGACGGCCCGACGGGGAATCACTACGTCGGTTTCGGGGCGGTTGGGATTTCGCCCGATGCGTTGTTTCCTGAACTGAAGCTCAAAGA
>JAYOEB010000132.1:6751-7123 GCA_038116775.1 Opitutia bacterium
CCGAAGTTGCGCAACTCGACGTTCTTTCCCTTGGTCAGGCCCTCGAGTATGCAGTCGAGGGTTTTCTGGACGATCTCGGTGACGTCTCGATGATTGAAATTATGCGATTCGTAAATTTTTTGAACGATTTCTCTTTTGGTCAGGTTTTTGGACATGATGGGGAAACTGTTTGAAAGACCGTTGTCTTGGGGTTAGGATATTACTATTTCATAAATTCCCATACATCAATGACCTGTCAATTTTAATTTATCATTCAATGCCTAAGAAAGAAGAAGACAACCCTCTCGAAGAAATACAAAAACAACTGCGTGACCTGCTTAAGAACAAGAACCTTCAGGTTGCCTTTGCCCCCTTTATGCAATCCATGAACGA
>JAYOEB010000133.1:0-6741 GCA_038116775.1 Opitutia bacterium
CTTATGGACTGAATGAAAAATTCATTGTTTTATTTCCTGAGAGTAGGAGAAGCGAAAAAACTTGGCCCCATTTTCAGGTTCTCGCGAAAAGATTAATGACGCGATTCGGATGCGTGGTCTGTGTATCTGGCCAGATTCAAGACGATCAATTCGGCAACTGCGTTGATCTGCGGGGAAAACTTTCCCTTGACGAGATACCCACATTGATCAAATCGGCTTGTATCGTCATCTGCAACGACAGCGCTCCGTTGCATATTGCCTCCGCTCTAGGCGTAAAGGTCTTGGGCCTGTTTGGCCCTACCAACCCTAAGAGTTACGGCCCTTACCCCCAGTCGGGAAATGACTTTGAGCTTATCCAATCGAAGACTGCACGAATAGAAGACCTCGAACTAAGTGAAGCGCTTGGCAAAATAGATCATCTAATGAGTCGCTGACATTCTTAACCTTGAGTATAAGGTTACAACTTGTATTTTTAGAGACAATGATACGATCCTCCCTGTTGCGTGAAGACCTCTCTCTTCTCAAAGAGTTAATCTCTCGAAAGAAATTCGATTGTGACTTGAACCAAGTCGTCGAGTTTGACCGCATCCGACGGGAGGCGATAGCTACGGCGGAGAAGGCGAGGGCAGGGCAAAAGGCGGCGAATAACGAAATGTCTCAATTGCCCAAAGGCTCTCCGGAGTTTTTAGCGAAGGTTGCTGAAATGAAGGAGTTGGCTGGTAAGGTCAAGGAACTGGAGGTCCATGCCAAGAAAGCGGATGAGGCGTTCATGGAAGCCTTCATGACCATACCTAACCTGCCCCACGACTCCGTGCCAGACGGAAGAGGTGAGGAGGACAACCAAGTGGTCGCTCATTGGGGCGAGACGGATATCGGCTTTGCGAATTCCGTGCCTCACTATGAGATCCCTTGGTTTGATAAAATGATTGATTTCCCAAGGGGCGTTAAGGTTGCGGGAGCGGGCTTTCCATTTTACCTTGGTAAAATGTCTCAACTCGTCCGGGCATTGATCAATTTCTTTTTGGATGAGGCGGCCAAAAAGGGTTACGAGGAGGTGCATTCTCCGATTGTTGTCAATGCGGACAGCGCGACGGCAACCGGCCAATTGCCCGACAAGGAAGGCCAAATGTATCTCGATCAAAATGAGGGCGTCTACTTGATTCCCACCGCTGAGGTGCCGGTCACCAACTTCTTCAGGGATGAGATCATTCCGTCCGAGCAATTGCCCGTCAAGAGATGCGCCTACACCCCATGCTTCCGCCGGGAAGCCGGGAGTTGGGGGAAGGACGTCAGAGGGTTGAATCGCTTGCACCAGTTCGACAAGGTCGAACTGGTCAAATGGACGCATCCCGACCACAGCTTTGAGGAACTTGAGAGTTTGAGACTGGACGCGGAAAGCCTACTGCAAAAGCTCGGTCTTCCGTACCGCGTTCTGCTCATTTGCGCTGGGGACATCGGATTCCCGCATTCCAAGCAGTATGACCTGGAAGTGTGGGCTGCCGGCCAAAAAAGATGGCTGGAAGTCTCCAGTTGCAGCAACTTTACTGATTTCCAGGCCAGGCGTGCCAATATCCGTTTTCGTGGAGAAGACGGCAAGCCTTCGCATCTTCATACTCTCAATGGCTCGGCCTTGGCCATTCCGAGAGTTCTCGCAGCGCTTTTGGAGAACAACCTTCAGGTCGATGGAACCGTGAAGATACCGGAATGCTTGCGGAAGTGGTTCCCGGATGATTCATTCGCCGCCTAGGCTATGGGATGGCGGAGTTTTCCGACGAACTGGAATTAGGTCGCAAGGCGACTCTTCTGCTTGATCTTCACCCCCCCAGTTCCTGGCATCCCAATGCTCGAGCTACCCTTGAGAAACTTAAGCTCGAAGGGGGGCGAGTTTCGGTTGCCTGCTCCGGAGGGGCGGATTCGGTATTCGCTTTGCTGCTCGCGTCGCGTTTTTTCGGAGAAAAAATTCATTGCCTGCACGTCGACCATGGCATGCGGGGCATTTCATCAACCGAAGATGCCCAATTCGTTCTCGACCTTTGCAGCGAATTAGGCTGTCCATGTGAAGTAATCAAACTAAGAAAGCTCGAAGCCAGCTCCGAAGGCGCTTTGCGAACGGCGAGACTAGAAGCCTACGGACGGCACTTGAAGAAGGTAGGCCTGAAGTACTTGATTCAGGGGCATCAAAAAGACGACGTGGCCGAATCGTTTTTGTGGAGAATTTCTCGCGGAGCGGGCCCCGAAGGCTTATGTTCGCCACGCCCTACCCATCATCATCGAGAATTCATAATATTCAGGCCCTTTCTAACCTTCGATCGACAAACGATCAGGAATTCGCTCCTCAAGCTCAAAATCCCGTGGAGAGAAGACGAGACGAATGCTTCGAGGATCTTCCTGAGAAATAGAATCCGAAATGATTTGGTGCCGCTTTGGAAGTCAATCCTCGATCGAAACTTGCTTGAGGGAGTGGAAAAAAGCAGGGACTTGATCGAAGAGCAAAACGACGCGATTAAGGAATGGGTTGACCGAATTTTCGAAGAGGGCATGCGCTCCGCCGACGGTTTGGACGAAAAAAAGTTATCCGGCGAGCCGGTTGCGGTTCAGAGAGGAATTTTGAATCGTTGGCTTGCGGAGGAGAGAGTCAAGTTCTCCCAAGCCAGGCTTACGGAAATCATCCAATTGATCTCTTCGGGTTCAAATGGTTTCGTGAACCTTGAAAAAGGAATTCGAGTTCGCAAGAGTTCCGGAAGATTGAAGATCCTAATGCCCGAATCGAAAAAAACGGAAAATTACGGGGTTTTCAAACTCTTTGCCGAGCAAAATCTTTTTTTTCCAAATGGAAGATTCCTAGGCTTTTGCCAAAAAGATAATTGCACCGAGATCATGGACCTGATTGGGGGCAAAAAAATCGATCCTGATTCCGAAGCATGGATTTGCGCGGATAAGTTTGAATCCTCATTTCTCGAAGTGCGGTCAAGGAGAAAGGGGGACAGGTTTAGGAAGCTCGGTTCCGGTGGTTCGAAAAGTTTGAAAAAACTGATGATCGATGCTGGGATTCCAGCGGATGAGCGCGAAGAATGGCCGGTCGTGTCGCTGGGAGAAGGTCGGATTCTCTGGGTTCCGGGCTTTCCTCCGTCCCATTCCTGCAAGGTAGAAGCTGAGTCTACAAAGGTAATCCGTTTGACTTACGGCTCTACCGCCACATGATGTAGGATGTGGATAACAGCTCAAACAAAGACAGCGATAAGCAACCAAAGTCATTCCAGCCCAAGGTTTTCCTGATTTGGTTGGCCGTTCTGGCCGCCATCATTGGCTTGGTGATGGCACAGTCTGGCGAAATATCTCCCACCCAGAGATCCCTGTCATCGGTCGATGAATTATTGATTGCGGCCAAGGATGACAGAATCGAAACCGCCATCATTCAGAGCGACCCCAAGGGCGGAGACGAGTGGTACTCCATTCAAGGCAAAATATCCAACCCCGCTTTCGAAATTGATGAAAATCAATACAAGACCCTTCCGTTTTTGGTTAAGGGCAGGGTGACGGAGACTGAGTACAAGGAACTTAGGGAGCTTCTGGGAAGTCGCCTTCGGGAAGAGCCTTCCAGTACAATTTGGACCGATCTCCTGATGAGCCTGCTTCCTTTTCTGCTGATCATCGGGTTGTTGTATTTTCTTTTTGTCCGTCAACTTAGAATGGCCGGAAAGGGAGCTCTGAGCTTTGGCAAGAGCAAAGCGAAGCTGCTGACCCGTGAAAACGAAAAGATTGTTTTCGACAATGTCGCCGGTTGCGATGAGGCCAAGGAAGAAGTCTCAGAAGTCGTTGATTTCCTGAAAGATCCAAAAAGGTTTCGGAAAATCGGTGGAACCATACCCAAGGGCGTCCTTATGGTAGGCCCTCCGGGGACCGGCAAGACGCTTTTGGCCAAAGCCGTAGCGGGAGAGGCTGAAGTACCCTTTTTCAGCATCAGCGGCTCTGATTTCGTGGAAATGTTCGTTGGAGTCGGGGCTGCCCGGGTTCGAGACATGTTCGAGCAAGGAAGAAAAAACGCACCGTGTCTCATTTTCATCGATGAAATCGATGCGGTGGGAAGGCAAAGAGGCGCAGGCCTGGGCGGTGGAAACGACGAAAGGGAGCAGACCTTGAACTCCCTGCTCGTGGAAATGGATGGGTTTGACGGCCATGAAGGCGTCATCATAATCGCCGCCACCAACAGACCGGATGTTTTGGACAACGCTCTTTTGCGTCCCGGCCGTTTCGATAGGCAAGTGGTCATCGACCTTCCGGATCTGGAGGGAAGGGAGCAAATTCTCAAGGTTCACGCCAAGAAAATCAAGCTTTCGGATGACGTGGAGTTGAAGTCACTGGCCCGGGCAACGTCTGGCTTCTCAGGAGCCGATTTGGCAAATTTGCTCAATGAGGGAGCCCTGATTGCAGCTCGACGGCGCAAGAAAGCCGTCGAACGAATCGATCTCGATGACGCCAGGGAAAAAATTTCATTCGGGCGAGAGCGCAGGCGGGTAATGGACGACGAAGACCGCAAGATCATCGCCTATCACGAAGCCGGGCATGCGATCGTGCAGGCAGTCATCGACGACGGTCTGCTGCCCATTCACAAGGTCACCATCATCCCTCGTGGTCAAAGCTTGGGCAGTACCATGTTCACTCCCAAGAAAGACATTCTTAATCACAGCAAGAGGAGAGTGTTGAATCAGATTTGCTGCGCCATGGGTGGTCGGGCCGCTGAGGAAATCGAAATCGGCGACGTCACCAGCGGTGCGGCCGGAGACATCCGCATGGCCACGAATATTGCCAGAAGCATGGTTTGCGACTGGGGGATGAGTGATCTAGGCATGATTTCCTTTGGCGACAAGCAGGATCAGGTTTTTCTGGGCAAAGAACTGTCGCGGGCTCAGAACTACAGTGAGGAAACCGCCCAGAAAATAGATGCTGCGATCAAGGAAGTCATCGACGAGCAGTATGTGCGGGCCAAGCAAATCCTTCATGATAAGATCGATGCTCTTCACGCTTCAGCCCTTGCTCTTTTGGAATACGAAACCATTGAGGGGAAGCACATTCACGAAATCCTCGAGCATGGCAAGATCGTTTCGGAGATCGTTCAAGCTAACCCGGAACCGGAACTGGAGGAGAATCACGAAGAGGATAAAACCGTGAACGTCAAAGAAAACAAGGAGGCGGATGAGATCGATCCGAGCGCCGAACCATCGGGAGTTCCCGCCTGAAATCGGTCTTGGCGAATCCTTATGTTCTTGAATTGAACTTCCTTTTTGTTAGAATATTTTTCTATGAGTAGACATCCCAGTTTCAAGCCTCCCGGTGGCAGCACCAAGAAACGCAACGTTCTGAAAAGATTTGAGCGCGTCGAACTACTACGCAAGCGTGGTCAGTGGAAGGACGGGGACCGCGTGCTCTCTTTGGTGAAAACTAAGCCTGAGGAGTGATATTCACCGATTCCCTTACCCATTGGGAGTAGTCCTCGCTGGCTTGAGCGTCCAAAGCTATCCATTGGGGGTTCTCGTAGGGGTGTTCAGTGGTCACCAATAGTCGAAGTTCCTCTTCCTTGCTTTTTGTCGTCTTGAGGATGACTCTCCATTCCTCATCAATCACCACTTCTTCGTTCCATCGATAAATCGCCCGAATCGGGCCCTCGACTTGAGCGCAGGCAACCATTTTCTCCGTCACCAGTCTTTGCATCATTCTCAGGGCGCTCTTTTCTTCGGGGAAAGTCGTCAAAATCATTCTCAAAGCTTTATTTTCATTCATACTTCATAGTTTAACATTGCTAAATTCAATAAATTACAATACTGGAATTCTCTAATCTCCAGATCAATCTATTGCCATAAATCGTGAGAGACGAATACTTAAAAGAAGCCCAAGAAATAATCACCGATCCCAATACGCTCATCAACGTAGTGTCCAGAAGATCGAAGCAACTCAAGCACGGAAACAAACCGCTGGTTGAGTCGTTGGAAAAGTTAGAGCCCGAGGACATTGCCCTCAGGGAAATCATTGAAGGTAAGATTTCCTACCAAGAGTGGGACGATTCCGAGGACTCCTAGTCGTTCCTAGGGCCAACTGTCATTTGGCGATGAAGTCCTAAGTCGTGCCTAAGAAACCAAAAGGCAACGACGGTTTTCCGGTAATCTCCAACACCAAGTCGCGCCACAAGTACTCTTTGGGCGACAAATACGAAGCGGGTATCGTTCTTCACGGTACCGAGGTTAAGTCCATCCGCCTGGGAAATGCCCAGATCTCCGAGTCCTTTGCAAAAATCGTAAAAAACGAACTTTTTTTGTTCAACGCCTACATTGCGGAATACGATTTTGGCGGAACCGACAATCACTCCCCTCAACGCCCTAGAAAATTACTCCTCAAGCGCAAGGAAATCGAGCGCTTGCGATTGGAAGTGGAAGCTGCCGGCAGAACGATAGTTCCCTTAAGACTTTTCTTCAGGAATGCCCTGATCAAGTGCGAGCTAGCGGTAGGGACCGGCAAGAACCAGCGAGACAAGAGGCAGGACTTGAAGAAACAAGTCGCCCAGCGCGAAGCAGATCAGGCTCTGAAAAACATGCTCAAGAGATGATCGAGATCATTCTTTTCGAGCCCCAGATTCCACAAAACACGGGAAATATTGGTCGGATTTGCGCATTCTCCAATTGCAAGCTTCACCTGATTCATCCGCTTGGCTTCGAACTAAGCGATAAGAACCTACGCCGCGCCGGCATG
>JAYOEB010000133.1:6751-7043 GCA_038116775.1 Opitutia bacterium
CGGCATGGACTACTGGAAGAAATTGGATGTTTGCCAATACGATGACTGGAACGACTTCTGGAGTTCGCCCTCAAAGCCTCTCAGGATAAAGTTGCTCACCACTCATGCAAAACGCACGATCTGGGAGGAGGATTTTCAGAGCGGGGATGGCTTGTTGTTTGGCAACGAAGGGCACGGAGCCCCTCCATACGTCCATCAATCCGTGGAAAGCAAAATCAGGATTCCTCAATTCCAAAGTGAGCTCAGGTCACTCAATCTGGCGGTTTCCGTTGGGATCGCGACTTACGAGGCG
>JAYOEB010000134.1:0-6939 GCA_038116775.1 Opitutia bacterium
CCCATTGAACCGACCACCCCCATACTGATTGGCCCTTCCTCCAATCCCCGCATCCCTCGGATTTCCGGGTGACCATACCTTATAAGTAAATCCAATGTGGTAACCGGAATCCCTCAGCAGCAAGGGCCAGGTAGGTATTTCATCATCCCACTCCGCCCCGCTTAGGATCGCTCCTCTGCCCGTTTCCCAAAAGTTTCTTCCGGACAAGAGCGAACTCCTGCAAGGCGTGCAGGACGGCGCATTGACGAATGCATTTTTGAAAAGGACTCCGCTCCTGGCCAGCTTGTCGAAATTCGGCGTCTTCGCCGCGTCGTTTACTCCCCCTTCGCCCAGAACCTCAGCGTAAATGCCAGCCTGCTGGCCCCAGTCGTCCGCAAAGGCAAAGAGAAGGTTCGGGCGATTGGCCCCTGCGCAAAAGGAGGAGGCAAGGAAGCAAGGAAGTAAGAATCGAATCATGGGGCAATTCTTTGTTTCAGGCTCAAAATCGTCAAGGCATCCCTTGTGATTCGATTGAAATTCAAGACTGAGCTTAGAGTATTTATTCGGAGCTTTCGATCCTTACCCGCGCATTATTGATCAACTCCATTACCGGCAATATGGATTCGATCACATCCTCTGCTTCCATTGAACTCACCGTAAAAGCAATGCGATCGGCGGGACAGTTTGCGTAGCCAAGAGCCGAATCATAATTCACCCACCGATCATCGATATAAAACTGAGTCCACATGTGATAAACCATTACCTTCCTCTTGCCTTCAAAACGATCAGCATAGACTAGGCCGGTGACGACCCTGCTCGGGATTTCGAGCGCCCGACCAAGGGCAGCCAGCAAGACCGAATGCTCGGTGCAGTCTCCTTCCTTGGTTCTCGCCACTTCACTGGCGCTGGCAAAGCCAACGGCATAACTCTTCGAAGCAACGTAGCGATGAACGAAAGAGGTCAGGTTCTCGGCAATCTCTCTCGGTGCCTGAGCTTGTCCCTGGGCTTTTCGGGCAAGTTTTTGAATCAGCAGGTCTGATGAATCGAGATAGACGCTTGGCTTCAGAAAAGCCGTCTTGTCAATTGGATCGGGCGTGGCTTGCGACGAGTCTTCTCGAGTTACGACCACCCGCACCGAACGCCGGTTGATTTTCTCAACTCTTTGAGTCCGCCCCTCAAATAATTTGACGTCCCAATTGCCCCGGATCGACTCCATCACGAACACGTTGCTTGCTCTCTCCAGAGACACGGCCGCATTCAGGGGAACCAACGAACCTAGGAGCAGCTCGTGCGTTTCCTCCTCCATTTGCCTGGCTTTCTTTTTCGGCACCTCGATCATGAGAATATTCATTCCGCCCATATTCATTTCGGATCGAACCGCCACGCATTGATCATCCAGCCACGACTTGGAGAGAATGGAACCGTACGAACTCTTCAATTCCATTTCCACCTCATAGGCATCGATTGTCGCCTTGCCCACCTGAATTCGTTTCTTCCCTTTGCAAGCTACGTTTACGAAGACCGGTTTCTTCATTCCCATATCAGGGGAATACGTCTTCAGTTGATAAGTTTTGCCTTTCTCCCGGAAGCCATTTTCCAGCATTCTCCTACGGAGTCCCCAACTCATTCCCGCATCCCGATCAAAGGCGTAAGCGCTTTCCTTCCCCGTCAGGAATTGCTTTTCAAAGACGATTAGTCGATTTCCCTCCACTCTTCCTTTTTTGAGCATTGGAATCCCCGCCATCTTCTGTTCGGTAGCAAAGTCAATGAGCTCGCCGTTGGCTTTTTCGCGGGTTTCCAGGAAGTTCGTGATCTCAAGTGTCTGCCCCACCCGCTTGATTTCCATGACCAGTTCGTTCGAGCTTTTGATTTGCTCACCTTCGGCATACATCCGGTCATGGGAATACCCGACCTTGACCTCGCCGATGAAAACCTCATACCAACGATCAAAGGGCTCGAAAGACGTTTTCCCCGCCCACAGGGGCAACCCAAGCGTTACTGAAAGAAAGAAATGAAGCTTGGCCGTCATTTTCGGAAGAATCTTATTGCCAGCGGATAGGATAAAAAGGAAACCAACATGGAAATCAGCCCGACGGGACAGCCCTTCAGTCCAAAAAAGTATTCGGCGTCAACCAGGTAGTGACCCAACCACAGAAGCGTCCCCGCAGCCATGGAGGAAAGGGCTCCGGGGGCAGACGCTTTCTTGGCGTACAAAGCATAGCACAAGGGAGCCAGCAGGGAAACCATGCCCAACTCATAACTTGACTCCAGCATGGCATAGGCGTTTTCACCAGCCAAAGCCAAGCCCAGGCTCACGGTCCCCATCAACCCCACCCCAAGCCTGAACTTGAACAGTTCGGAATCGGGCCTCCGGGAAGCGGGCAACAAGTCGTTGACGAGTACGCTGGCCGGGGCAAGCAAGGCTCCGTCGATGGTGGAAAGGATGACCGACATCAGGGTAACCACCAGCAAGACCACCAACCCCGAATGAATCGATGCCCCGGCAACTTGGACCACGGTGGCTTGTTGATCCGCAAATCCCATCTGGTGACCTATCAATCCGAGAATTACCGGCGCCGCCCCCAGAACAAGATACAGAACGCCCGCCAGTATACAGGCTTTTTTCGCCACTTTTTCGCTCTTGGATGCGAAGACGCGCTGGGAAACGTCTTGCGATGGGATATTGCCCAAGGCTCCCGCCGCCACCACTCCCACAAATCCAAGACATACGGCCAAGTCATCCATGGGAATAAAGATCTTATGAGCAGCGGGAAGATGATGCCACAAATTCGCAAAACCGCCAACCTCTGCAAGGCCTTCCAGGGTCAGAACCAAAAGCCCGACAATCACCAAGCCCAACTGAAATGCATCCGTAAGGCTCACCGCCCACATTCCTCCCATAATGGTGTAACCCGTACCCACGCATGCGACTAGGCACAAGGTCAGCTCGAAAGGCAAGTCGAAGAAGAGAGTGATGATGCCGGCCAGCGCCATGAATTGAGCGGCAATCCAGCCCAAGTACGGAGGAATCATGAGGGCAGCCCCTGTTTTTCGGGCCGAAGGACCGAATTTCCTGCCAAAGATTTCGGGTAAGGTGAGGAGCTTTTCCTTCCACAACCGCACCGCAAAAAAAAGCCCGAAGATGATAAGACACAACCCTGCCCCAAACGGATCAAGAGCCGCCCCCTGCAAGCCGACGGCGCAAATTTCATCCGCTGCCGCCATCAAGGTTCCCGCCCCGAACCAAGTGGCCAGCAATGTGGCCGTGGCCAACCCCAACCCCAACCGCCTCCCCGCAACTATAAAATCTTCCGGCCCATGTACCCTTTTGCTTGCGTAATAGCTGATCCCAAGAAGAACGAAAAGATATCCGCCCATCGACCACCCGACCAGGCTTGAAAATTCCTGGGAAAACCGGAGGGACTCCGATGAATCCATCAACGCAAGCTAGACCCGCGGGAAAACGAAGAATCCGATCAAATGAAGTCGTTGATCAGATTTTCCAGCATTTCCTGACGACCACTGCTCAGGCTGGGCTCGCCGTTGCTCAATGCGTATTGTTCAAGCTCGGCGAAACTAGTGGACCCCGCTTCGATTTTGGCCCCAACGTCGCTGTCGTAACTGGAATATCGATCCTGCACGAACTGGGCCAAGCGGCCATCCTCGCGAATGGCATGGGCAACCTTCAGGCCTCTGGCGAAAGCATCCATTCCGCCAATGTGAGCATGCATCAAATCGATCGGTTCGTGCGACTCGCGCCGGCGTTTGGCGTCGAAGTTCAAGCCACCGGTGGTAAACCCACCCATCCCCAGAATCACCATCATGATCTCCGTGGTCATATAGACGTCGGTGGGGAACTGATCCGTGTCCCACCCAATCAGGGTATCACCGGTGTTGGCGTCCACACTGCCCAGGGCTCCCGCATTCGCCGCCACCGTCAGATCATGCTGAACCGTATGTCCGGCCAAAGTCGCATGGTTGGTCTCGATGTTGAGCTTAAAGTGATCAAGCAAGCCATATTCCCTCAAAAAGTTCAAACAGGCCGCGGAGTCACTGTCGTATTGGTGAGTGGACGGCTCACGGGGCTTGGGCTCGATGTAGAAAGGACCCTCGAATCCAATGTTCTTGGCATGATCCACGGCCATGTGAAGAAACGCCCCCAAGTGATCGAGCTCTCTCTTCATGTCCGTATTGATCAGGGATCCATATCCCTCGCGACCACCCCAAAAGGTATAACCCAATCCATCCAGTTCCTTGGTCGCTTCGATTGCCTTCTTCACCTGAGCCGCTGCATAAGCGTACACCCTGGCGTCGGGTGAGGTGGCCGCGCCGTGAGCATAGCGAGGATGGGCAAACAAACAAGCGGTTCCCCAAAGCAACTTCTTACCAGTCTCGGCCTGCTTTTCCTTTAACTTGGCCACCACTTGATCGAGAGCGTCGTTGGATGCGGAAAGATCATTCAATTCCGGGGCAATGTCCCGATCATGGAAACAATAGTAGTCAATGCCGATCTTATCCAGAAACTCAAAGAAGACGTCGACGCGGGCAAGGGCGTTCTCCACCGTATTGCTTTTGTCGTCCCAAGGCATTTGAGCGGTTCCCGCTCCAAAAGGGTCAGCCAACTCATTGCGCATGACGTGCCAATAGGCCGCGCCGAAACGCAGGTGATCCTTCATCGCCTTGCCGCCGATCTCCTCGGATGCGTTGTAGTGTTTGAATGCCAGTGCGTTCTTGGAACCGGGTCCTTCGTATTGGATCTTGTCGCAGTCGAAATATTGCATAACTGATTCGGGGGGGTTGAGGGCGTAATCTTGATGTGGACCTACTTCCTTACAGGATGATTTCGATTTTGAAAACCGCAATTTGCGTATTTTCTCCCTCATCGAAATCAGTTTCCACCACGTTGCCGATGATTTTTGCCGAAATTCGGATGGATTGCCCACCTGCGGAAAGCTTGCAATGTTTCGCAAGCCCTGCGTTCATTGGGTTTGCCACGACGGAATTAACTTATTGCATGTCCATTTGAATACGAAAGACTCTTAGCCAAATCCTCTCCGACCACCACTCTCTTCGCATCATGAAACCTCTGCCCAAAGTTTTGTTTGTGGATGATCAGACCGACGTTCTGGAAAATCTCAAAGTTCAGGCTTACGAGCTTTGTCGGCCCTCGCTGGCGAAAACCGCGGAAGAAGGACTGGAGAAGTTCGAAAGCGAAGGTCCCTTCACCATCGTCGTATCCGACCAGATCCTTCCCGGAATGAATGGCTCGGAGCTTTTGGCCAGAATCAGCCGCCGCGATCCCTACTGCTCAACCATGTTGTTGACTGGGCATGCGGATTATTCCGATGCCATCAAGGCGGTAAATGAGGGTCACGTCTTTCGCCTGCTGGAAAAACCCTACTCTCCCCAAACCCTCTGTGAGGCAATCCGAGCGGGCATCCGCCAACGCGAGCTTATGGAGGCCGAAAAAGTGTTGCTCCAGGAGACCCTGGTGGGGGCGGTCAATGCCCTTACGGAAACCCTGGCCACCGTAAAGCCGTTGTTCTTCGGGCGCGCCCAGCGGGTAAGGAGAATGGCCGGAGAAATCGCGAGATGCTTGGATTATGGTCATGTTTGGCGGGTTGAAACGGCCGCGGTTTTTTCCCAACTCGCGGCGATTACCCTTCCGGAAGAGGAGGCGGAAAACGTCTTTTTGCGAAAGCGTCTACGCCCCCAGATCGAAGAACTGGTCAGGAAGTTTCCCGAGGTAATCACCCACCTCTTGGGCCATATTCCCAGGCTTGGCAACGTGCGGGAAATCCTCGACTGTCTCATGGTAAGCTCTCTGCCCTACGAAAACCCAGCCAAACAAAGCACCTACAGGGCCTATCAAATACTGGTTGCCGCCCTCGAATACGACTACATGGAGGTCGAGGGTCATGATTCGGAAGTCATTCTGGCCACTCTCAAGGGTCGGGGCAACAAGTTCGATGGGGAAGTCATTGAAGCCATGGCTCAATTGCTTCACAAGTCGCGCACCCGCTACCTAATCAACGAATTGCCCCTCGATGCTTTGCGGGTGGGCATGCGACTGGCCGAGGATTTGAAACTGGAAACGGAAATGCTCGTGGCTCCCAAGGGAACCGACGTCACCAGGCATTTCCTGCAAGTTTTGCGCAACTACGATTCCTGCTACGACCGAACGCCTTTTCCCAAATTAATCAAGGTCTTCGTCAGGGAGGGCGAGAAAACCGGGTCGGAGCAACCCTAGCCCTCGCTCGTACGAACTACGCTCGGTCTGCTCAAGGGCTTCGCTCGCCATGCGATCGAGCCTTGGGGCATGGTTATTCGCAAACTATTCACCCTTTGTTCACAGGCTCGATTGCCAACAACCCTAGCTTAGGGCATTGAATCAACGGCCGTCGGTAAATACGGGCTGGGACCAGGCATAGTACTCGAGAAGTCGTCCATCTTCGGTTTTTACGCGGTGGATGACCTTGGCCCGCAAGTACGCCCCTTTGGCCTCGCAGGATGCGGATAGTCCCTCAACGGTTTTGATCACGTCGCCTCCCGGACCGGTAAATTCGATAAAGGTACCGGGCTTACCCTTCTTAACGGGCCGGCCGAAGAGAAATTCGGAGGCCAGTTCGCAGGCGGTTTCGTCCTCATTTACGGAGATCTCGATCCCGGAGGAACCACGGACCAATTTGTCGAGCATCACCCCTGACGAGGAATAGAACTCACCACGCAACATCGCCTTAGTGATGGCATCGGATGTAAGTTCATCGGATTTTACCATCACCCATCCCCGACCGGGGTTGTTTTCCCTTTCTCCCCAGACTTGCAATTTGTGAGCATCGTCCGAGGACACCCCCCACATGATCATGCCCTTTTCGAGGAGGGCATCCCAAAGCTGCTCGGTCGAGGGAAGATGGGCGGTGCCAAAGTTTTGCACTCCGGGATGCGCATTGTAGAGCTCGA
>JAYOEB010000135.1:0-6875 GCA_038116775.1 Opitutia bacterium
TTCATTGGCTGGATGGACTGGTTCACGAATACGGTCGTCTCCTATGATCCTCCCGTCTTTCATTCGAACGATGCGACTGGCTCGGTTCGCCACCTCCTCTTCATGGGTAACCAAAACAATCGTCTTCCCCTTTCGATTGAGATCCTCCAGCAAATCAAGGATTTCGGATGCAGTGGCTGAATCAAGGTTTCCCGTTGGCTCGTCCGCAAGAATAAAAGAGGGGTCGTTTACCAACGAACGGGCTATTCCAACCCTTTGTTGCTGTCCTCCGGAAAGTTGCATGGGACGATGTCCCATGCGATCGCTCAATCCGACCATCTTGGCAAGTTTCTTGGCGAGATCGATCCCTACGCCCGAATCTTTACGATAACTAGCCGGTAAAATGATGTTTTCGATCACGTTGAGATAGGGAATCAAATTATAGGATTGGAAAATAAACCCGATTGACTTTCCCCTTAAGGCCGAGAGTTCGTGATCATCCAGTTTTTCAACTTGTTTATCGGAAAGACGATAGTGACCGGAAGATTGTCTGTCCAAGCAACCCAACACGTTCAACAACGTACTCTTGCCTGAACCGGAAGGTCCCACAATCGCAAGATAATCTCCCTCCGGCACTTCAAGAGACACTTCTCGCAAGGCCATGACCTTTGCCTGTCCCATTTGATAGATCTTCGACAAATCCTTGATTTCAAAGGCAATTTTATTCATTGCTGGATTTCGTCCCTCTACTCCCCGAAGGAAACTTTAGCCTTAACGCAGATTGCCGGCAATTTGCTCAAGCTTATTCGGTTCGAAGGCATCCCGAAAACGATCCGGGTTAAGAACCACGCTTTCACCTTCAGTCAAGCCATCTTCAACTACAGCCATCATCATGTTATTGGAACCCAATTTGATATTTCGCAGCTTGATTGACTCTTCGGATTGGCCCACCAAGCAAAAGGTTACGCCTTCCATTCTGAAAACTGCGGTTAACGGAATTTGCAAAGCTTCCGGGATAGACTCAGACAAGATCGTCACCTTCGCGGTCATTCCTGTTCTTACCCCAAGTGGTGGGTCATTGATTACGATTTCCGTTCCATACTCCTTGATGTGAGAAGTGTATCGACTGATCGACGGCAAGGGATATTCACTTACGGACTCCACCCTGCCATGGAGTTCAAGGTCTCTCATCGCATCAATTGAAATCGTGCATTGCATGCCCGGCTTGACGTACTCCACTCTATTTTCATTTACCTTGGCCCGGACCCTGAGCAATGAAGCGTTGGGCAGCAGAATTATCGTTTGGTTTTCACGAACCTGCTTGCCCTCCTCGATCAAAACGCCATCCGCAGTCCCCGAATTCTTGTTGGCGTAAGTGACTTCGCCATCCGCGGGAGAATAAATTTTGCACTTGCTTATTTGTTCGACGATTTCGATTTCCTGAGTTTCCTCCAGTTCAAAGGAGTTTTTGGCCGATTCGAGCCTGGCTTCCGCCGTCATGATGGAAGCGTTCAAATCATTCACTCTGGCTTTTCGCGAATGAGTTCGAAGAACTTCGAGTTTAGTCTGAGCCAAGTCCAACTCCTTACCCGCTTTTTCCACCGCAAACTGATCCGCTTCAAGTTGAGCCTCGGACACATACCCCTTGGCTGCGAGTTTCTTACTGTAGACCAGATATTCTTGGGCTCGTCTAAGGTTTTCATGGGCCACAAATTCCGCGCTTTCCAGTTGCTCTTCGTTTTCCCTGAAAGAGCCGGCAAGATATTCCTGCAAAGCCAGTTTCGCGGCCTCCACGTCGGCAGTTGCCTTGACAAGGGCAGCTTTTGCCTGATGCACCGATATCCTCTGCCTCAGCAAGTCTTTCTGTAAAGTCGCGTCATCCAATCGAACCAGAAAGTCTCCCTTTTTCACCACGCTTCCCTCGGGAACGATTTCCAAAATGCTCACCCCACTTGAACTGCGACTTCTGACTTCGCTCTTAATCTCAACGTTCTCCGCGCTTTCGATTTCACCTGGCTCAACGAATTCCAATTCAAATTGAGAAACTCGGACGACTTCAAACAATGGCTTCAATTCCCCGCCGGTTGCATCCTTGTCGTTGCCGAACCACCAAAGAAATGAAATTGCTCCGGCTCCGGCAATGCCTATGAGGACCTTGGTAGAGACGAAACCGCGTTTTGCTGAGCTAAAAAACATTGAATAAGATCCTATTCAATAGCTCTGTCCGAGCAAGTTAGGACTTCTCATCAAAGAGCGTATGGAAGCCATTGCTTTTTCAACGGGTTCCGACCCAAAGTCCTTTCTCCGATAATTCCATGGTTCCCAAATCGTATGCATATCGCATTCTCATGGCTTCGAATCCGATCCAGACTTCGACAAAGCCATTGCTTGCATCAAGCAAATCGTTAAGGGCGTTTACCAAATCCCTTGCCGTGGTTGCCCCAAACTGGGAATTTCTTCCTGGTTGAGGTGGTTCGTCAAGACGCATTCTGGCCAAGTCCACTTGGGCAATGGCCCCGCGAACCGCAGCCCTGCTCAATTCGAAGTTCAATTGAAATAATTGGGATAGGCGCTGATGTTCCCTGAAGGCCCTGAGAACGCTGTCTTCAAAGGCCAGATAAGCTCTTCGGGATTGTTGGTAGACGAGCAGGGAAGCCTTGTATCTATTTCTTTCCCTAACCTTTGAT
The DNA here is from genome assembly GCA_038116775.1 of Opitutia bacterium. GTDB lineage: Bacteria > Verrucomicrobiota > Verrucomicrobiia > Opitutales > Seribacteraceae > Seribacter. The sequence goes on from JAYOEB010000135.1 coordinate 2,667, forward strand.
AGTGGCGTGTCCAACTCAAGTCCCACACGGACGCTGCTTTCATCTGGTTCAAATTGACCGGCGCTCCTTGCATCCGATCCGAGATCTCCGGAAATGACAAGATCAAGATCCGTCCTTAGATCTTCCTGTGCAAGATCGGCTTTTCGCCAGACATCCACCAATAGGGAGCGGTTGTTTTTCCAGTCCATGCGATTCGCGGATGCGACCTGAGTGGCTATTTTAGGAACGATCTCGACGTCCTCCATAACGATTGATTCCAAGCGGGCGGATGCTTTTGCAAGAGATAGTTCCAACAAAGTTCCTGAGAAAGCATTCAAGAGAACGGACAACCTGCCCCTCGCCTCATCCAATTGAATGGAACCTGAAGAGACAATCCAATCCTCCAGTTTCCGCTCAAAGCCTTCCAGGGCTTTGCTCAACCGAGATATCGAACCGTTGCAGTCATTCAGAAGACCATCCAGGTCCGCATCGTCAAAGGTATCCACACCCATGCCCAACTCACGAAGATCGGAACGCTCGCGCAGGATTGCAAAGCCCGCCTTTCGATCAGGCAAAGCTTTTTTGAAACTTTCAAAATCCAGAATCAACTTTCGGATGCATTTCCGGGTTAGGGGCAGTAATTTCTCGATCCGTCCCGATATCCTCACAAGACCCTCGAGATCATTGGATTTTTCCGGATCACGAACGAATGCGAGGATAAGACTAACCTCTTCCTGAAGAGCAACAAGATCCGCATCCGTCAACCTGAACCTCTCGACATAATCGTCCACCACCTTCATTGGCATGTTCGGAGGCAATCCCAAGAACAACTTGTAGCCGTCTAGATTGTTCGTAAAGGAGGATTTGGCCGCAAGCAATCGACTTTGTCCGTTAAAGAGGGCTTGACGCGCCTGATCCACCTGCAGGCGACTCCCTATCCTCCCTGCCTCGAATGCGGCCTCAAGTTGGGCAAGGCTGTCGTTGAGTTTGGCGACGTTAGCTTCCTGATTGCGGATTCTTTGCACGTCCTGAACCAAACCCAGAAATCCGGAAACTCCAGTCGAAGGGGCAGGTATTGGGGAGATTGCGCTCGAACCGCGCAAAGAGGCAGCGGGATTGGATCCGAGCACAACCTTAAGAAAAAAACCATGTCGAAACTGTTCAAGACTTCTGGCGTTTGCCAGCAGCGAACGCTCGCTTTGAGTCAATCCTTCCAGATAAATCCTTCTGCTCGCTCCTCTAAGCAATGGCTGCGTGATGGTCAAGTTGGCCACCGAACCGCCCAGTTCCGCATCTCCACCGCTCAGGTCGACGCTTAAACGATTGGCCAGCGAAGCAACCCAATTGGCTCCCCTGCCAGCAACCCCCCTAAATCCAACTTCTGCCCTAGACTCGAAATCCGACCTTTCCCTGTCCATTTCCCGACTCGCCTCCCCTCTTGCTCCCAGAAAGGGAGTCGGACCCAGTCGAAATCGTTCGTAGGTGACGTCCAATGCGGCAAGATAAAGAGCCTCCTTTTGTTCTTGGAAGTCACGCGAGTGTAAAAGGGCGAGTTCCATGGCCATTTCGAGATTCAACTGAATCGTGCCGTTCTCATCGACAGGAAGAGATTTTTTCCAATGCGGGTTTTTCACCTCCTCGGATAAGTTTCCGTCTGGGTAGGAATCTTCTTTTTGGATTCGCAAAGTGATCAGGCGAGACTCCGCGTCGTCTTTAGGCGCCACCGGCAAATCATCTCGATGATCATAGGCAAGCCTTGAATCTGATTGAGGAAACCACTCAAATCCAGGGACGTCCTCGAGCAGTTTGCGAACTTCGGAATCGGCCGCTCGGGGATCGACTTTTCGGGAGCAACCGTAAGCCAAGAATATGTGGATTACCGCAACGATCGTTGCGTATCTGGGTTTCATTGTGGTTTTGAAAATCAGGCAAACAACTCCGACACTGCCTGCGCTTTGACCAACTCTCGGGGTTGGTTCAAGTGGTTGTAAACGATGGTTTCGGGATCGATGCCAAAACCATGGTAGATCGTTGCGAGAAGCTCACGCGGGTGAATGGGTTTCTCAATCGGAGAAGATCCCGTCTTGTCAGATTCGCCATGAACGTACCCACGCTTGATTCCAGCTCCAGCAATCAAGCCCGTATAACAATAGGGCCAATGATCCCGACCATCGGCGCTGTTTCCGTTCCCTGAGGTGCTCACTCCCTTTTCAGGACTGCGACCAAACTCTCCCACGCAGACCACCATGGTTTCATCCAGCAACCCCCTTTGGTCCAAATCGGTCAGTAAACCAGATAGACCAAGATCCAACATCGGAGCAGATTGATCCTTCATCCGCTGAGGCAAACCCTTGTGAACGTCCCAGGAGTGATTGTCGGAATTAGCCACCTTCGGCCAAATCACCTCAACCACCCGAGTTCCAGCCTCCACAAGACGCCTCGCAAGAAGGCAACTCTGCCCGAAGGTGTTTCTTCCATACGAATCACGCACCGCTTCCTTTTCCCTTCCAAGATCAAAGGCTTCGCGAGCTCTACCGGAAACAATGAGATCAAGGGCCCGATCATAGTGAGTATCGAGGTTATAACCTTCGACGGCTCTGTCGATTACGGGCATTGCCTCATTGATGGAATCTCGAAGCATTGCCCTTCTTTTCAAACGCACCCCGAACATATCCGGCCGCATCTCCAGATCATCGACTTGAAGGTTCGCCATTTTTCCCATGTCCATGTCGTTCCCCGGAGGATACAACGTGTAGGGTTCGTAGGCCTTGCCCAAAAAACCAGCCGACCCTCCTTTGCCGACAACCCCACTCTCCTGAAGAGGTCTCGGCAACATGACGAAGGGAAGCATAGGTTCATGATTGGGTCGGAGGCGAACGATGTTGGACCCAAAGTTTGGAAAATCCTTGGGACTCGGTGGTTCGAGTTGACCGGATGGACTCACTTTATCGGTGGTGTACCCAGTCATCATTTGATAAATCGCCGCCGTATGATTGAAGAGTCCTTTGGGGGTGTAGCTCAATGCTCGCAACATGGTGAACCTATCGTTCACTTTCGCCAAGTTGGGCAGCAATTCAGTAAAATGGACGCCGGGAATCTTGGTAGGAATGGGCTTGAAGATACTTCGTACGTTTTCTGGGGCATCGGGCTTGGGATCCCACAAATCCAAATGACTGGGTCCTCCCTGCAGATAAATCATGATGATGCTCTTCGCTCGCCCCCAACCTGGCCCACCACTTTTCCCGCCGGATGCATTCGCCTTCAGTTGAAGCATTGCCCCCAAGGACAACCCCAGCATTCCCGATCCGCCAACCTTCAGCACGTCTCGTCGGCTCATGGAAAGATGGCGGTCGCAAAGGTCTTTTCCCAATTCTCCCGATAATGCGATCATAATCCCAAGCCTACTTCAGATATTTCCCATTTTGAAAGAAGAAAATCAAATATTCTAACGATTAAAAAGAAAAGAGGGAGTGTTTATTAGAGCCCAGGCCAGGTCTTGGGCCGCGATTATTCGCCGGTTCGCCAGTTGTTTCTCACTCAAGGAAATGGCTCTCCTCAAGCGGGTGACTTCGGGCGGCAAGGAAAGAGGTTTTTCGGCCGCCGACAAAGAATTTTCAAAACCCCGAAGTTTGGAATCGACCGGAAGCGGTCGATTGGCGTCGCTCAAGACCTGGGCCAGTCGAACCCGATGAGGATCAGACTTTTTGAAGCCATCGGCGAGCTTTTGCTTTTGTTGAGGTGAACGCTTTGCTTTGGTAATCGCAAATATACCGCTCAACTCTTCGGCAATTCCATAACTGATCGGTTTGGGGGCATCGGTAACCGATACCCGAAAACGTCCCAACGAATGCTGGCCGCTTTGAAAGCGCTGTTTCATGATGATACGAATCTGAGTCGGGCCCTTGAACGAAACCGGCGTCTTGACCTGAAAGGAAGCAAAGTGATTGCGCCCCATTTGCGGTGAAATGGCCCAACCATTTGCCTGAGGAGTCAGTTTGCCGTCCACGGCGGAAGCTACGGGATATCCACTTTGACTAAAGGTGGATAATTCATTCTCAAACTTGAGCGTTGTCGGCAATCCATTGCCGAACAAGCCAATAGAACTTATCTCGGAGGAAGACGGGCTGAAGAATTGAATTTTCGTGATTTCCTTCCTTGCCGTAAAGTGAATCCGATAGTCCTCCCTCCCCTCTCCTCGTTCGACCTTTATGGTTTGGCTTTCCTCCGATT
>JAYOEB010000136.1:0-6810 GCA_038116775.1 Opitutia bacterium
TTCGGTAGCCATTTGTTCTTGCTTTCTGCACATCGTTCTTTGTCCCGTCTGAATAAATAAACGAAACCTTACAAGTAGTACTACGGGTACTGCTGTAATAATCACCCCCAATATGAATTGAATTCGTCACTTTTGTAACCATGCCACCACTTAGAGTTTTTATGTGCTTCCATTGGTTATTCGGGACTGGACCGTATTGTACAGCAATATTTGATGAACCGTTTTTCCAAAAAAGGTTGTTGTTTATGTAATATATACAATTTGCACCTGTAAGTTTGAGAGATGGTTTATTTTTATCTTTATCGGTCAGAAAACGGTTTTTTACGAGATGTGCTTCGGTTCCACCTATCTGTTCGACATGGTGAATATCCGAATATGTCACCCAGGTACGATTGGCGTCCGAGTAAAGCGCGTGTCCACTGACTCGCCCCACCGTGGATTGAAAAACCACGCAGTCCTTGGTTGACCCAATATGACTAAATCCCTTTTCAACAGTAGTTTTGAGCAGTTTGCTGTGGGCATTGCTGCTGGACAGGTTTGATTTGAAGGTGGAACCGTGGGCACGCCAGTCCGATGCATTGATCGAGACATCTCCATTGGCGGTGGAACCCTGGTACAGCGTCTGACCACGCGTTATCGTACCCGTGGTGTGAGTGGACTTGGCTAGGGTAAGATTGGAGTCCGTGGCCGTTAAAACCGCCATGGCGCTGTCCACCGCCTGCACCTTGGATCCGGTGGTGGTGAGGTTGGCAAGGGTACTGTCGATCACCTGCACGTCCGAGTTTCCCGTTATGGTGAGATTTCCAAGCTGGCAACTTCGCATGACCACGGTGGAATTTGAAATCTCAACCCCCTGAGGGAGATCCGTCAGGTCTTCGAGTCCGACCTTGGAGCAGTTGCTGATGACCAGTTTGCCGTTTCCATTTACGTCGATTGCGAAGTCACGCAGCACGATGTCTCCCGTTACGCCGCTCAGGGTAATCGTTCCACCGATTGTGACGTTCTGCCCTTTCTCCCGCACCAAACGCATGGGTTGGGTAATGGTGACTGCCTGCTCCGGAAAGGTGCCCCCGCGGACAATTACCACATCACCCGAGGAGGCTCCGGACACTTTGTCCTGTATCTTGTCTCCCACCTGCACGACGTGGTTTGCGGCACCCAGGGGAATTGAAGTAAAAGTGACGGACGTCACCAATGATGCGATCAGTGTTGATTTCTTCATGAGCTTTTAGATTTTAGAGCAAATTTTTAAACTGAAACTTTAACTCGATCATTAAAGAGCGCATTCTCCATCTTTGTCAAAGAATCATTGGAGATTTCCGGTAAATGATTTTCTCGTAAAATCGAGAGATTTCCAAGTGCCTTCGGTGATCCCCGAAGGAGATTTTCTCACTGATTCCATAGAGCAAGCGACAGCATTCTCGGGCCATGACCGCAAATGGAGGCAAGAACTGTGGAATCAAGCCTCGGAAATAATTTTCCAAAACCCAGAAAAGGAGAATGATCCGCGCCGGACTTTTCGGCGCAACAAAGGGGGGCAATCTAGTAGATCAAACGAATTTCGTAGACTTTTCAATCGAGCGGGCAAAGGCGACGAGAAGATTGACCGTCGCCTCCAGGTCATGCAGGTCGATCACCTCGCTCGGTGTGTGCATGTAGCGCAGGGGAATTCCCACCAGTCCCGTCGGCACGCCCTCTCGGGCAACTTGGATGGAACGGGCATCGGTACCGGTTGGTCGTGGGTCGGCTTCGATTTGAACGGGAATGTCGGCTTTCTCGGCACAATCCACCAAGCGATCGAAGACCGCGGGATGGATATTGGGGCCGCGGGTCAGGATGGGGCCGCCTCCTAGTTTGAAGCGACCGTATTTTCGATGATCGGCGTCGGGGTGGTCGGTGGCGTGACTGACGTCTACCGCCAAGGCGACGTCGGGATTCGCCAAGTAAGCCGAAGTGATCGCCCCCCTAGTGCCAATTTCCTCCTGAGCGGTGGACACGGCCACTACTTTGCAGGATGGCTTTCTCCCCTTGGCCAGCCTGAGCAATGCCTCGTTTACGGCATATGCGCCGGTCTTGTCGTCAAAGGCTCTCGATACGGCCAGGGAACCATGCAATTGCTCGAAGCCGTGGTCGTAGACGGCGGCATCTACGATACGAACCCGACTGAGGGCTTCGTCGCGGTCCTTGGCGCCGATGTCTATCCACATCTGGTGCATCTCGGGAACCCTTTTGCGGTCTTCCGGAGTCATCAGATGAATGGCCCGTTTTCCGGTGACTCCCCGGATGACTCCGTGTTTAGTCAAAATATCCACCCGGCGACCGGAAATGATCGAGCGGTCGTGTCCACCAATGGCGTCAAAGTACAAAAATCCCTTGTCGCTGACGTGTTTGATGATCAGTCCCAATTCATCGATGTGACCGGCGAGCATCAAGGTCGGGCTTCCCTTCGGTCCAAGCGTGGCGTGACAACTTCCAAGAGCGTCGACTGCAAATGCATCCGCAACCTTCCCCACCCTCTTTCGTACCACCTCTCGGGCCTCTTCTTCAAATCCGGAGGGGGATCTGGCGTCCAGCAGTTCTTTGAGAAAAGAAGGTGCGGTGATTGATTTTGCCGAAGCTTTGGCTTTAGTGTTCGTAGGCATTCGAAAATTCAAAGTCATAATTCACGGGCCGACAATTCGAAAATAAAATCTTTTTCATCGCTCATTCGTTTTTGCTCGACTATAGAGAGACTACATGACCATTTACCCTGCCATTGACCTCCGGGGCGGACGATGCGTTCGTCTTTTTCAAGGAAGAGCCGATCAAGAGACCTTATACTTCGCAAACCCCGAAGTTCCCGCTCGCGCCTGGAAGGATTCAGGCGCTTCGCATCTCCACCTCGTTGATCTCGACGGCGCCTTTTCCGGAAACTCGGAAAACCTGGAGGCGGTGAGAAGTATTTTGAAAGTGCAAGGCTTGAAGGTCCAATTGGGCGGTGGAATGCGCAGCGAATCCGTGATTTCCGCTGCTCTCGACATGGGGATTGATCGAATCATCGTGGGAACGAGGGCATGCGTCGAACCGGAATGGATGATCGAAATGATCGAAAAGTTCGGACCGGATAGGATCGTTGCCGGGATAGACGCCAAGGACGGTATGGTAGCCACCCAGGGTTGGGTGGAGACGACCGGGGTAAAGGCCAGTGACTTGGCCAGGTCTCTGGTGGCCAAAGGGTTGCGTTGGATCATACACACCGACGTCAGTACGGATGGAGCCATGAAAGGCCCGAATTTGGAAGCTCAGAGAGAAATGGCTCTCGAGGTGCCGACCTGCAACGTCATTGCTTCGGGCGGAGTCTCCCGCGAGGACGACCTCTTTCAGTTGCGGGAACTCAGCGTGGAGTGCCCGAACCTCGAAGGCGTGATCATCGGCAAAGCCCTTTACGAGAATACGATTGACCTGAGAGTATGCGTGAGAACTTTCCAGAGATGAGCCGAGAGCTTATTGTTCTTGCCAATCCGCAACTTCGATTTTGTTATTCTCAGACTTATGAAGAGCAAAAGCAACGTCACCTTTAGTGTTGATCTGGACAAGGACCCCGATCTTATTTTCCAGGAAATCAAGCTGCGCATCGAGCGTGAGCTCAAAAGAAAAGGCTCGACCGACAAGCAAGCCGCGTTTCTCTCCAAGTTGCACGAAATCAGCAATGAGCATACGGACTCTTCTTTTCGCTCAACCAACGACCTGATTCGCGCCTTGGCCGAATTCGCCAGTCCCAAGATGAAGGCGAGAATCCAAGACTCCTCTCCTACCGGGCGGAGAAAGACCATATCCATGAATCCCGAGTTGTTTGATCAAATTTCCGGACTGCTGGCCAAGCCGGGGGCGAACAAGGCGAAAATCGCCCGTCAAACCGGTGTCAGCGTGGTGCAGGTAAGGAAAGTCGCCTTCGGGGGATACGACGGCAAGTTCGACGACGGATCGAAGCAATCCGGAAAGAAAAAACCAAAGCTTCCGGCAATGGCAAAGGTGGAGAAGCAATCGGCCCTTCCGCTCTCTCCACCTTCTCCGTTACCGAGGCCGCCCTTAGGCAAAACCCGCAGCGTGACTCGCCCGCCTTTGCGGTTTCCGCTCAAGTAGTCGACTTTGCTTTCGACCGCATTTTCTCATTTTTCTCGACTCCGTCGGATTGCGACTCTATAAACTCTGAAAAAATCGGGGCCGTAGCTCAGTTGGAAGAGCGCCACAATGGCATTGTGGAGGTCGTCGGTTCGATCCCGATCGGCTCCACCATTTTTTAGCAATGACGATAAGGCTATTGTTACCATTCTCGCAAACTGCGGTCCTTCTTGTCCTGTTCTCATCCTGCGGAAAAGATTCTTTCGAAGATCAGGTCTTGGAGTACCTTCGGCTTGGTGATGGCGACGTTTCCGCTGATTTTTTGGAATCCCACGCCCTGTCCGTTTCCAGCGACGGCAAGGAATTCAGGAGAAAAGCGAATGCTCAAGGCTTTGAGGAATCCATCGGACTGAATGATTTTGGGGAAGTGGTCTTTAAGGGAGGGTTCAGGGATGGGCAGGCTGAGGGCGAATGGACGACTTTTTTTTCGGACGGCAAGCCCAGGTGGCAAGGGATGAAGGAAAACGGCCTTAATCATGGTTTCTATCGCATGTGGTATGAAAGCGGTCGCAGGAAGGCAAACGGTGCTTTTCGGCGCGGCAAAAAACACGGAGAGGAAATATCGTGGTATGAAAACGGCAATAAGTGGCATCTGCGTTACTACTCGGCAGGCAAACCCGTGGGCGTCTGGAAGAGCTGGGACCAAGCGGGAAAGTTGCAGAGCGAAGTCTTTCACTCTTCGATGAACGAGGTTCCCGGCGGCAGTAATGAATAACTACGCTTTACGCACCTTGATAATTCCTTAGTCTGCTTAATCGTATGGAATCTATCTGGATAACCGGCATGGGGCTGGTGACGAGCATCGGAAGAACTGTAGAAACCGTTACCCAAAACCTCCTCGAACTCAGGCATGGCATTGAAAATCCTGACTTCCTGGCAGTGGACGCATCTCCGGTCAAAGTTGCCGGAACGGTCAAGGACTTCGAAGTCGATTCTCCGGATCCCGAAGACTGGGTTTACCCTCAGGAATTTCGTGTTCCCCGGGCTACGCTACGCAGTTTTTCTCCGCACGTTCTCTATGCTTGGTGCTCGGTTCAGCAGGCGATTCGGGACGCCCTTCTGAGCGAAGATGACCTAAAGGACCCGCAGTCCGGAATGTACACTTCATCCGGCGGGTCGATGAGATCGATCCACAAACACTTTCAAAAAATGGACAAAAGGGGCGTGATGGCCTGCAATCCCCTTGCCATCGTCGCCTCCATCGCCGGAACCCTGACCTTTAATCTAGTCGCCGCATTGGGCATCAGGGGTTCCTCCGCCGGCATGGTGTCCGCCTGCGCTTCTTCGGGTCATGCCATGGGCATGGCATTGGACGAAATCAGGCTTAAGCGGCAAAAGCGCATGCTGGTCGTGGGTGCCGAAGATTGTAATTTCGAAAGCATCGTTCCCTTTTGCGGCATGCGGGCTCTTTCATTGGAGACTGACCCAAACCTGGCCTCCCGCCCATTTGATCTGAAAAGAAATGGATTCGTGGGCACCGGTGGTTCGGTTTGCCTGGTTTTGGAATCCGAGTCCGAGGCCAAGAAACGCGGCGTCCGACCTTATGCCAAATTCATCGGATGGGGGCAAGCATCGGACGGTCACAACGTCGCCATTTCACACCCGGAGGGACGCGGCCTGCATGATTCGATGGCAAATGCCCTCAGGGATGCAGCCGTCGGCCCCACATCCATCGACTACGTCAACGCCCACGCTCCTTCCACTCCCATCGGCGATGCCTCCGAGATCAAGGCCATCAAATCCATCTTTCCTCCTCCCCAGTCCGTCAAGGTCTCCAGCACCAAGGCACTTACCGGGCACGGCTTGTCGCTTTCGAGCATCATGGAAGCCGCTTTCTGTTGCCTTGCCCTCAGGGACGGTTTTCTCCCCGGATCCGCCAACGTCACCGACCCGGACCCTGAGATCGAACATCTCGATCTCTTGCGATCAACCATAAGTGAGCAGGCTGAGTATATCCTCAGCAACAGCAGCGGTTTCGGCGGGGCGAACGTCAGCTTGGTTTTTCAGCGCGTCTGAGTTTTTCTTCTTTCATGAATCATGAACTTACGCAGCAAGTTGCGAATCTGATCAAGAAGAGACGCACCCGAAAACCCTCGCAATTCAAAAAATCTCCTCCGCCCTCCTCTCTCATATGGGAATTGGTCGACTTCGCCCGGCATGCGCCAAACCACCATCGTACGGAACCTGCCCGATTCTATCTTCTCGACCCAGAACAAATCCAAAAAATAGGGATGCTGTTTGGCGAGGTCGTCAAGGGCGACGGCGAAATTCCAGAATTACTTGAAAAAGGTGACAGGAAGGCCAAGGAATGGGCCGAAGCCCCCGGCTTGTTGATTCTTACGCAACATACGGACCCTGATTCGTTGCTTAGCCGGAATAGACCCGAGGTTTTTGAGGAGGACTACGCTACCTGCTGCTGCATTGCTCAAAACATTCTTCTTCTCATGGAAGCCGAGGGCATTGCCTCCAAGTGGAGCACCGGGCCCGTTTGGGATCATCCCAGTTTTAATTCCGTCGTCGGGGTCAGGTCACCGAAGATTGAAAAGGTGGTGGCTCTGTTGTTTTACGGTTATTCGGATCAGGCATTGGATGAGCGAAAGCTCGCTCCGCTTGAAGAGCACATGCAGGGCAGTTGCTTTTAGCGAAAAG
>JAYOEB010000137.1:0-3679 GCA_038116775.1 Opitutia bacterium
ATGACTTGCCCAAGGATTTGCAGGAATATTTTGCGAGGTTGGAAAAGGACGACGAATATTTCTCCTAAGCCCATGAGCTCATCGCCGGGGTCGTGGAAAAAATCGAAATCCACGACTCCATCATCCGAGACCTCGTTCAGAATTGGGAATTTTCCAGAATTGGAAAAGTGGAGCTCGCCCTCCTTCGAGTGGCTCTCTTTGAGATCAAGTATCGGCTCGACGTTCCGCCCGTCGTCATCATCGATGAGGCTCTCGAGATCAGTAAGGACTTTTCCACCGACAACTCCAGAAAATTTCTCAACGGAGTTTTGGACAAAGCCATGCTGCAAATGGCGCGCCCGATCAGAAAGCCTGCGATTTAAGCCTTGCCGATACCGAAGGCTCGAAAGCCGATTTCCTTGAGCTTTTGCAGATCCAAGACGTTTCTCCCGTCGAAAAGATGAGCGGGACGTGACATCCGGTCAAGGATGTCTTGAAAATCGAGCTCTTTGAATTCATCCCATTCAGTCAAGACTGCAATCGAATTGACGCCGCCGCAGGCTTCCTCAGCGGAACCGCAAAATTTCACCCGATCGCCCAACTCCTCTTCCGTATGACCGAGTGCGGCAAGCACGGATTCCTTGCTCACTTGGGGGTCGTATAGGTTTAAATTTCCCTTTTCCTCCAATAATCTTTTGCAAACGTAGATTGCCGGCGATTCTCGAACGTCGTTGGTATCCTTCTTGAAGGCAAAGCCAAGGATGGCTATGCGTTTGTCGGAAATCGTATTGAACATCGCATTCATCATCCGCTGCACGAAGCGTTCCTTCTGGTAATCGTTCACAGCAATCACCTGCTGCCAGTAATCGGCGACCTCAGTCAGACCATAATGCCTGCACAAATATGTAAGATTAAGGATATCCTTTTGAAAACAAGACCCACCGAAGCCAACGGAGCTCTTGAGAAATTTCGGACCGATTCTAGAGTCCGTGCCAATCGCCCGGGCCACCTCATCGACGTCGGCCTCCGTGGCTTCGCAAAGGGCTGAGATCGCATTGATGCTCGAGATTCTCTGAGCCAAAAAGGCATTCGCCGTAAGCTTGGACAATTCCGAAGACCAGAGGTTGGTGGTAATGATCCGATCTCGAACCACCCAATTTGCATAAATTCCAACTACCTTTTCTACCGCTGCCTTCCCCTCGTCCGTGGTTTCTCCTCCGATAAGCACACGGTCCGGATTCTCAAGATCCTTCATGGCGGTGCCCTCCGCCAAAAACTCCGGATTCGAAACCACTTGGTAGCTGAAGCCATTCTCAGCCCCTCGCAAAATCTCATTGACCATCTGAGCGGTTCTGACCGGAACCGTGGATTTTTCCACGACTATTTTGTTTCCACCTCCGACTTCAGCGATACGACGGGCGCAAGACTCGACGAACCTCAAATCCGCAGCCTGCCCCGAACCCGCCCCGTAATCTTTCGTGGGAGTGTTGACGCTGATGAAAATGATCTCCGCTTCCCTCAGGTTTTCATCGATCTCGGTGCTGAAGAACAGATTCTTTCCACGGGTCGCTTCGACGATTTCCAAAAGACCAGGCTCGTAAACCGGAAGTTCGCCTGAATTCCAATCCGCGATGCGCTTCTCGTTCAAGTCCACCACGGTCACAGTCACTTCCGGACATTTCAGGGCAATCATGGCCATGGTGGGGCCTCCGACGTAGCCAGCTCCAATACAACAAATCTTCATGACTCCTTGCTTAGCGCAAAGTTTCCATTCTTGCGATTCGATAATCCTTGGGAGATTATAGTCTTACATCAAATGGAGGAAATTATGAACATTCCATGGGGCCGCATGCTCATCTTGTCCGGATTCGTCTATCTCTTTTTCGTCTTTCTAGCCTTGGCTTACTCCAACAAAGTTATGTTTCCCATCCCCCCCGTCAGTTACGAAAAGACAGAAAAGATTCATTTTCTTGGGCTTGCCTCAGGCATTGAAGTTGCAATTTGCCGTTTCGGGGAACTTGAAAATCCAACTCGCACCATTCTCTACAGTCACGGAAACGCGGAGGATATGGGAAGCCATCACGAGATTTTCAGTTTCTGGCATGAACGAAAATGGGAATTCATTGCCTACGATTACCCCGGGTATGGTCTAAGCGAGGGCAAACCAAGCGAACAAAATTGCTTGGAGGCCATCGATGCGATTTATCAATACGCAACCGGAGAATTGCAAAGATCACCCGACCGAATATTGGTTTGGGGAAGATCTTTGGGCACCGGCCCCTCCTGTTACTTGGCCTCGAAGGAAAAGGTCGGGGGGTTAATTCTGGAAACGCCTTTTCTTTCGGCTTTTCGAACTATCACGGAAATCCCCGTCCTTCCTTGGGATTATTTCCGAAACCTAGTCTATGCGGAGTCGATTTCATGCCCTTCGCTCATCATCCACGGAAAATGGGATGAGATCGTTCCTTTTCGACACGGCAAAAAGCTTCACCAAACGCTTCCCCACCCAAAGACCTTCATGCAAATTGAAGAAGCCAACCACAACAACATACGCGAAGTTGGGGGGCAAAAGTATGAGCGAGGCATAATCGAATTCATTCAAAATCTTGATTCTTGAAGCAATACGTTGCATGATGAGTCTTGGAAATGGAAATAAGGGAACAACGGACTGATTGGCATGCTTGGCCTAAGCCAGAGGGAAAATAAGTTTTTCAGGCTCTTCCTGCTTGGTCATCTCCTTTTGGCGGGAGGAATCTTTGTGATCGGTTTTTTGCCCAGTTGCGAACAAAAACCCAAGGAAGTCCATGTCTTCGAACTCGCTTCGGTTTCTCCAACTCCCCTGATCGAAGAATTCGTTAAAGCGAAACCCACCCCGCCCTCTCCTGCGCCAAAGCCCAAGGTGTTGCCCAAATCTCCTCCCATCCAAACTCCGACCCAACCCACTCCCAAGCCCAAGCCAAAAAAACCACCTGTTACGCCCAAGCCCGAAACACCCAAAGCCAAGCCAACCACGACCCCCAAGCCCAAGCCCAAGCCAATCTCCTATCAAGAATTCAGGCACAAGCAAAACCTCCCCTCTCCACCAAAGCCCTCGCCGATTTCTCCGAAAATCCAACCCGTACGACTGAACCCGCAAGATTTTCTGCTCCCCCAGATCAAAGTCACTTCCAGCCCCAATTCAAGTTCCGCGATTTCCGCCAGCGCGGTGAACCAATACTTGGCTAAAGTAAAAAGCAGGTTGGAAGGCATTTGGAGACAATTGCTTTTGGATTCGCCCCTTCATTCGGGCGGCGAAGCCCGTCTGAGTTTTCGAATTTCCTCTAGTGGCTCCTTGGTTTCGGCCAAGCTCTCCAAATCATCCGGCAACGCATCTCTCGACCGGCTCGTGCTTGAGGTGGCCCGTCGCAGTGGAGTTTTCGGCCCTCCCCCGGGCGGAAGGCTTGACTCGGCGCTGGAAATACCTTTTCGAGTTCAATGAAAGGAAGCCCTTGCTTATGAAGTTTGATTGGAAAAGACCCGTGGCACCAGTTATTTGCATTCTGGGAATCCTCCTATGCGTTTCCCAGAATTCGATGATTGGCCTAGGCGTTTTCCTTGTTTCCTTCGCTTTGGTCGTCGGCTTTTCCCGGGGTTCTTCGGAGTGAGGCGTTGACTTGCCGGGCGATGGCCTCTTTGGTCTCGGAGACGAAGTGTTCCTGGG
>JAYOEB010000137.1:3689-6780 GCA_038116775.1 Opitutia bacterium
TTCCTGGGCCGAAAAATATTTGCGCCTCTTGGGCAAATTACCATAAGCGCCCGTACTTTTTAATTCCACCGCATATTCGTTGTCTGTCAAAAACGCCTGAATCGAAGCGAGAATCCTGCCTTCCTCTTCCTCCTCTTCGATGGGAAAACATACCTCGACTCTTCTGAAGAAGTTTCTTGGCATCCAATCCGGACTTCCCAAATAGATTCTCTTGCCCTTCGGCGCATTTTGGAAATGAAAGATCCGGCTATGCTCCAAAAACCGTCCAAGCAAGCTGCGTACCCTGACGTTTTCGCTCAATCCCTTTACGCCCGGCACCAAACCGCAAATTCCCCGAACGATCAACTCCACGCGAACCCCTGCCTGCGAGGCCTCGTAAAGCTTGTCTATGCAATCGGGGTCGATCAAACTGTTTACCTTGATGAAAATCAGGGATTCCTTGCCCGCCTTGGCCGCTTTCATCTCCTCGCCAATCAAACGCATCACCTCTTCGTGCAGAGAATAAGGAGCCACGAGAATCTTTCGGAAATTCGGCTTTCGCGTGTAGCCGGTCAAGGTATTGAAAAGATTGGCCAAATCCGAGGTAAATCCGGCTTTGGAGGTAAAAAGGCTGTAATCCGTGTAAGTCTTGGCCGTGCTCGGATTATAATTACCGGTTCCCAGATGAGCGTAGCGGCGAAGTTTGTTGTTCTCTCTCCTAACGATCAGACAGCACTTGCAATGGGTTTTTAATCCAGTCAGACCGTATACGACGTGCACCCCCACCTCTTCCATTCTGCGTGACCATTGCACGTTGGCCTCCTCATCAAAGCGGGCCTTCAGTTCGACCAAGGCAGTGACTTGCTTGCCGTTTCTGGCCGCATCCATCAAAGCCCGGACGATCGGGGAATCCCCACTCGTGCGGTAGATGGTCAACTTGATTGCGAAAACCTCCGGATCTTCAGCCGCAACTCGTAGAAAATCAACGATCGGAGCAAACGAGTCATAGGGATGATGAAGCAAATAGTCGCGCTTGGCCAACTCCTCAAAAAAATTCTTTCTCATACTCAAAGCCACCGGAACGCGGGCCTCGAATGGTTGGAATTTCAAATCGGGACGGTCCACCATTTCAGGCAGTTTCATCAATCGATACAAATTGATCGGCCCCTGAATTCGCAAGACGTCTCGAGGACTCAAACTAATCGCGGCAAGAAGGTTTTCAAGAACCCCATCATCCACCGAATCGTCAATCTCCAGTCGTACCGCAGCCCCTTTTCTACGGTTGTGCAATTCCTCCTCGATGGTGAGCAAGAGGTTTTCAATTTCTTCTTCATCGACGTACAGGTGACTATTTCGGGTAATTCGAAAAGCCCAGGCTCCCACCGCATCATGACCGGGAAAAAGATCGGCGACGAAATGCCTGACCACCTCGCTCAGAAACGTAAAAGTCTCCCCCTTGCCAGATTTTGTCTCGATTTTCACCAACCGCGGAAGAATTCTTGGGACCGGGACGATCGCCATCAGGGGCTTGGACTTCTTTTTGCGTCGATTGCTGAGCGCGACCAAGAGATTGAGGGATTTGTTGGCAATCAAGGGAAAGGGATGGGTAGGATCAATGGCCAAGGGAGTTAGCACGGGATAGACCTCTCTTCTGAAATAGGCCCGGAGCCAGACGAATTCATCCTTGGACAACTTCTCTATTGGCTTGAAGGTAATGCCCTCCTTCGCCAACTCCGGTTGGAGACGCTCCCTCCAACATTCGTACTCGCGCAGCGACATCGCATGAGCACGCGCTCTGACTTCATCCACCAAGTGTTCGGGCTCGCTTCCATCCAAACTCGGACGGGTAATCCCGGCATCGACTTTTTGCATGAGACCGGCGACCCGAATTTCATAAAATTGGTCGAGGTTCGAGCTCACGAACGAAAGAAAGCGCGTTCTTTCCAGCAATGGATATTTCTCCGAGAAAGCTTGATCCAGTACCCGCTCGTTGAAAGCAAGCCAACTGAGCTCACGATTAAAGTATTTTTTCTCAATCTGGGAATTGGGGGAATTTCTGGAAGAAGAACTCGGCATCCTGATTTCATGATGCATTCACTTTTCCTTTTTCTCAACGACAATCAGAATTATTCTCCTCGGTCCTCTTGACCATTCCCACAGTTTGGATTATGATGGCGTCTGATCTTTGAAACTTTGATGGGGGTGTTCCGGATTCGACCGCAATGTGGAAAATTCGGTTGCATGCCGAGGATGATGCTTGGCCTCGCAAACAATGCATCAAAACATTACATGGCAATCAGAATAATATCGTTGCCTTCGAGCCTGAGCTCGAAGCTCTTGCAGCATAACGTCTGCACGTCGACAGTCCACTGACACCTGCTGGGTGGTCGGGGCGTTAAAAAGCAGGTAAAACCTCGGAGCGTTTGCTTGTCTATCGGAGGCTAAACGGCTGAAGACAAGCTCGGCTTGATAGGTGTTCCTTCCTTCACCAAGCTAAAATCATAGAGAGAACTAAGCATGTAGACGCCATATGGGAAGGATTGCGGGACGCGGGTTCGATTCCCGCCACCTCCACCAAAGTTTCAGAGACCTTTTTAGGCAGTTTTCCTTTTAGGAATGCAGGATTCAAGCGGTTCTCAGGTTCTTTTTTGACTGAGCCAATTTCGACAAAATTTGACCCGTTTTGACCCGATTTCCCGGAAATCTCAGTCAATATCTCAGTCAACGGTCCGTCATCGGGTAAGTTGCGAATCACCTCGCCCACAGGAAGTAAATTAGAGTCCGTGTAAATTTTATCGGTCAGCTTACGATCGGAGTGACGCATGAGTTCCATAGCCGTCCGCGAGTTTACTCCATTTCTTTGAAGATAAGTGCCCCAAGTGTATCGAAGACTGTGAAAGTCGGCATATCGTCCCATATCGTCCTGATATGGAATACCAGCCTTCTTTAAATCAATTTGTAAAGTTCGGGCTCTGGGCACTCCTTTGGGGAATACCGGATGACTTGGCTTCCAGTCCTCAGGTCTGTGCCTCAAAAGCTCCCGTTCCAATTGAATTGTCATTGGTATCCGTGAATCCCTTGAGTTCTTTGAAGTGGCTGCCCTGCTTAAAAT
>JAYOEB010000138.1:0-6779 GCA_038116775.1 Opitutia bacterium
CAGGACTGGAAGCGCTGGCTCGACTGGATCGAGGAGTATGCGGATCATGCCCGAATAGCAGATGGATTATCCATTCCCTTCGTGGTGGCGATTGGTAACCATGAAGTGATCGGCGGATATGGGCAAACACCCAAGGAAGCACCCTTGTTTTTCAACCTCTTTCCGTTCCCCGAGGAAAATTCAGCCACCTATGCGATCGATTTGTTCGAGGATTTATCGGTGGTGGTGCTCAATTCCAATCATACCCAGTCGGTGGAATCACAGACCGAATTTTTGGAGGGTGCATTGAAAGAGAGACAGAACAATAAACACCTCTTTGCTCTCTACCATTTTCCTGCGTATGGGATCGTAAAAGGGGGGCTTGAGCATTCAGTCAGTCAAAGTATGAGAAAGCACTGGACTCCCTTGTTTGACAAGTACGGACTGGATGCCGCCTTTGAGAACGATCACCACGTTTACAAACGCTCCAACCTGATCAAGGATGGCAAAGTGGATCCGTCAGGCGCCCTCTACATCGGGGACGGCGCCTGGGGTGTGGAAACCCGATCCTTTCCCGAAAGGGACCGATGGTACGTAGCCGAGGCATCACCCACCCGCCATGTGATCGAGGTGGTGATCGAAAATGACGTCCGCACCTACCGTGCGATCAACCACGAAAAAAAAGTATTTGATGAGTTCGTGGACCGAAGGGATGCTGAAAAATAAAACCATGAAATTAATTCCAACTCTTTTCTCCTTAATCATTGGTTCCAGTTTACTCTGGGCTCAACCTCAACGCCCCATGGTTCATCAGCTTCCTCCTGCTGTGGCAGAGGAGGTTATCTCCATGAATACGAACTATTTGGTTTTCCCCCCTGCAGAAAAATCCAAAAAAAAGGTACCTTTACTTCTTTATTTACACGGTGCAGGTGGTGGTCGCGCACCTCTGGAAGGCCTCGGAATGCAGGCAAATTCCTTGCTTAATGGTATCAGATCATTCCAAAAGGGCTCTTGTTTTGTGGTCGTTCCTCAATGTTTCCAAAAAACGAAAACCGGTGCCAAATCCACATGGGAACCAGCGGACTTAAACCTTCTTTTGGACGAGTTGCTGGAGAAGCTGCCTATTGACCCCAAGCGGGTGTACCTAACTGGGAACAGTATGGGAGGATATGGTAGTTGGGCATGGGGTGGTCATAGTCCGGAACGATTCGCCGCGATTGCCCCGGTGGTGGGGGGCATTGGTCCTCACGGGCCCAAGGATATTTCTCCAGATATATCCAAATGGGCGCGCAACCTGGCTCAGGTGCCCGTCTATGCCTTTGCCGGGGGAAAGGACAAGGTAGTGCCCGCGGATCGCTCCGAGCGGATGGTTGACGAGATCCGGAAGGCTGGAGGTAAACTTGCCAAAATCAAAATCTATCCCGAGGGTGGGCACAACGTCCGCCAGCAAGTATACAACAGCGAGGAATTTTACGATTGGATGTTTAGCTGCTCCCGTAAGACGGCAGGCGAAACAAGATGAGAAAGACGTTTTTATTTTATTCTTTTTTGGCCACAGGGATTGCCGCTTTGGCCTGTATCCTTCCGATTTCATACCTGGAAAGCCAGGGGAAGCCACAGGCTCCTTATCATATGATTCAATTGCTTTGCTGCTTTCTATGCTTTCCGAGCAGTTGCGGGTTTATTTGGGACGCCAGAAGGAATGAATTATCCGCCGCCAAAATTCTTGCGATCGCGGCATGCCTTTCAAGCGGAGCATGGGTCGGCTTCTTTGTGTACTTTATGGTAAGAATGGCTCAAGCGGGAGCTTAGAAATTCTCAGACCTTCTTGGGTATGCTGAAAAAATAAAATTGTACGGGAAAGGTAACGATTCCTGCGATTGCCTTTTTCAAAAGACTCGCAAGTAACACACGAAGAAAGAAATTTATCTCCATGTGTCGCCGTTAGCGACCATCCCCGGTGTAGAGAATCTTGCCGTCCTTTGGAGCCTGCGGCCAGGGCGTGGTTCCGGGAGCCCATGTATGAGGTTGTCCAGCCCGCGTTTTGTTCATGTGTTCCTTGAGCCATTCGGGTGTTTGGGCGTTTTCCTCCATCCCGTAAACCCAGGGTAAGGGAGGATCCATCAGAAGGGAGAGATCCGGCATAGGAGGTCTCTCCTTGCCCATAAGTTCTACCCGTTTCTTTAGCCTTGCCACCACTTCGGGCAATTCTCCCGCTAGGTTCGTTTTTTCGTATGGGTCGTTCACCACGTCATACAATTCCTCACCGACCAGTTTGTATTCGCCTATGCGAATGGCCGGAAAACGAACGCTTCCGGACACTTCGAATACGATTTCCCGACGTGGGCTTTCAGCGTTCTTGAAGAGCATGTCGGACAGGTTCAATCCGTCCGGCTTGCGTTCCTGTTTAGCCGAAGCGCCGGCAAGGTGAATGAAGGTGGAAAAGAAATCGGTGACGTGCATCAATCCGTTGTTTGAGGATCCTGGCTTGAGCTTGCCTGGCCATCGCAGCAGACAAGGCACGCGTACCCCTCCCTCGTAATTGGTGTTCTTGGTTCCTCGATAAGGATCGCTGTGCTCCTGGCGCAATCCGCCGTTGTCGTTGCAAAAAACAACCAAGGTGTTTTCCGCAAATCCAAATTGGTCCACGGCTCCGAGGATGTTGCCGATGGCATCATCCATGCATTTGAGGGCGGCTAACCTTTTATCGTAACGATCGGTATATCTTGGGATTTCTTCCAGTGGTCCGTGAACGGCATTGAAAGGAATATAGTAAAAGAATGGTTTGCCTCCGTTTCTATCCCGGTGTTCGGATAGCAACCGGACCACCTCGTTGGCGATCAGATCGGTGCTGTATCCCAGTTCACGGACCGGTTTTTGGTTTCTGTGCCAATCAAAAACGGCGTATCGTGCAGGGGAATTGTGGAGGATATAATGGCCATGGTAATCAATGCCCCAACCATAGTGCCCGTACTGGTGGTCGAAACCCTGACCCATTGGGAGGTGTTCGGGCAGCCATTCACCGCAATGCCACTTCCCGGCGATGGCCGTAAAATACCCCGCGCTTTTCAAGGCCTCGGCTATGGTTCGTTCCTTGGTGTCCATTCCCACGACCATGCGGGTTTCGTCCCCCTGTTCGTTTTGAGCGACCTTCAGCCCAAGCTTTTTCAAATATGTGGGTTTCCCGTAATCTTCGGTTCTCCAGTCGCTCCAGGTTCGGAAGGCGTAGCGTCCAGTCAGGAAGGCGGCTCGGGTGGGAGAACAAACCGCGTGGACGTAAAACTGGGAGAGGCTTGCACCTTGGTCGCGCAATCGGTCGAGGTTGGGCGTCCAGTCGTGGTCTCCCCCATTGAATCCGGGTTCGTTCCACCCCATGTCGTCAGAAAGCAAAAAGATTATGTTAGGGCGACTGCCTCCGAGTTCCATGGACTTCAAGTCTTGGAGACCAAAGGATGCTAAGAGCCAAAAAAAGAATACGTACCAATGGTTCATCATCATTTCTTGAATATTCCAAATCCGTCGGTCTTGACAAGTTTTGACTGAAATATCTCAGAGATCGGACTTTTGATTACGCTTTCTCGTTGTCGAAAATCAAGTCGATTAAACAATGACGCAAAAATATTCCGATCCACTGACCAAGGACTGATGTCATTCATTCCCCTAATTGATCCCCTTAATTAATTTAATGCATTGCAATTATTGCACGATCTTATTGGAAATCGGGAGAAAGATCAGTAGTGTATGGAAATAGGGCAATTGAGTCAGGTGAAGTTCACCTACTCGAAACACAAAACAGATCGGCGCTTGGGCAAAGCGCCGATCTTTTTTTTTAGAGCGAGATTTTGGGCAGACGATTTCCTCTCCTTTTCCTCTATTTGAGGTTCTCGGTAACTCGAAAAAAAATGAATGGAAGTGATACTTTTTCTCGTCGAATCGGTTTGGAGAAGTGTTTAATGTAATCGACCATCATCCATCAACCTCCTTCTCTCATGAAAACCTACCACTTCGCACCTTTGTTTTTAATCTTATCGCTTGTTTCATCCAGTGGCAAATCGACGGAAGGAAGTGAATCCAGTCCGCCTGATGCCAAGCGCGCTACCTTCTTCCAAAAATTCGACAAGGACGGTGACGGCAAATTGAGCGAAGAGGAAAGAAAGGCAGCCCGTGAAGAGATGGCGGGCAAGCGCCCATTGCTTCCTCCTTTGCTGATCAAGAAATTCGACAAGGATGGAGATGGAAGACTGAGCGTTGAAGAGCGGGAAGACGCCAAGAAGTCATGGCAGGATCGCAAAAAGGAAACGCTGGAAAAATTTGATGCCGATGGGGACGGAATCCTTAATGCGGAAGAACGCAGAAACGCCATCCAGTCGGGATTGACTCCAAACAAGGAAAATGCTTCGGAAGAAGCGGATCTCAACTCCCCAAAGCCCAAAGGTGACAAGAAAAAGGGCAAGCAGGTAAAAGAGCAAAGGAAGAAAAAAGGGAAAAAGGACTCCTGATTTGGAAATTACTTAAGAGCTCCGGAGTCGTCCGATAAGAATGGCCCGTTGTCTGCAGGCATACTGTTGTGCCAGTTTGTAACTTGTTCGATCAATTGATCGCAGATCTTGGGGTGTTTGCCGGCCAGATTATCAGACTCACTTTGGTCGGCGCTAAGATCGTATAGCTCTGCATTGGAGCCGTCGTACTCACAAAGGAGTTTCCATTTGCCTGACCTTACAGCGAGGTCGGGTAAGTTTTTCACTCCGTAGAAGGAGTCGCGGTCGGGCGGGCGGGCGAAAAAGATGGGTTCTTTTCGAGATCTGTCCGATTTGCCAAGCAGTACGTCGGATAATTCCTCCCCATCGAAAATTACTTTTTGGGGAATAGGGGCTTTGCATAAATCGGCCAGGCTGAGCACGAGGTCCATTGCTGAAAATACCGAGGTTTTGTTCTTGGAGCCTCGTACTTTCTTATGCATAAGACCTGGTGCCCATGCGACTAAAGGTGAGCGTATGCCACCTTCGTAAAGATGTGTTTTGTAGCCGCGTAAAGGCTCGGCTGATCCCGCCCCGGGATCCGGGCCATTATCCGAGCAAATAAGGATGATGGTATTGTCGGCCAGTTCAGGATAGTTTCTCACATGATCGAACAACTTGCCAAGTTGGCTGTCCATTTCTTGGAGAACGGCGAGGTAAAGAGCTCGCTTTTCCCCTTCTCCCCACTTATCAACCGGAGGCCAGTAGGGGCTATGGACGTCATCCGGCCAGAGGTTGAGATAAAAGGGCTTTCCGTCCTTTTGAGCCTGATCGATAAAGGGTAGGGCGGCATCGACAAACCCACCGGTGATTTCAGAACGTTGCATCCATTTATATCCTTTACCAAGATGTTCGGCATGGTGCCAGATACGACCGGGCTTGTTTGGGTCCTGTCCGGGCTTGAGGGTGAGCGGTAGCAGCTTTGGACCCATTCCCTCGAAATTGGTCAGGGATTGATCAAATCCATATTCGGTGATGGCAGGGGCGTCCTTCACATCCCGCTGACCTCCCATGTGCCACTTGCCGAAATGTCCGGTGGCATAGCCGGATTTCTGCAAAAACCTAGCGAGCATGGGCGCCTTAGGTTCGAGCCACTGAGCCATTCCCCGCTTTTCATTCTGGGCGCGATGACCAAGGTAGGAGGAGATTTTCCAACGCTGGGGATACTGACCGGTGGAAATCGCCACCCGGGAGGGGGAGCAAATGGGAGAGTTTACGTAGAATTGCTCAAATCGTATGCCCTCGTTTGCCAACTGGTCAATATTGGGTGTCTTCGCATCCTTATTTCCAAAGCAGGAAAAATCCGCCCATCCCATATCGTCGATGAACACGAGGATGACGTTGGGTCGCTTTTCGCTCGCAGCACAAAAACTACTGAGCAAAAATACCAGCAAAAACAAGGGAGTGAGCCTATGGAAAAAGCTCACTTTCAAGTGCTAATTGGGTGTGGATGAAAATTGCCCAGAAATGATCAGGCGAGCAGGTCCTTGATCACTTTAGGATGATCTACTCCAGTAAGACGCTGATCAAGACCAAGGTAGCGGTAGGTAAAGCGCTCATGATCGATTCCGAGAGCCTTGAGCACGGTAGCATTCAGATCGTTCACGTGCACGGGGTTTTCCAAAATGTTGTAGGAGTAATCATCGGTAAGGCCGTATTCCATTCCTGCCTTGAATCCGCCGCCTGCAACCCAGGTGGAGAAGCAACGCCCGTGGTGGTCGCGCCCGTGGCTGTCCTTGGTCAGCTTTCCCTGGGAGTAAACCGTACGCCCAAATTCGCCGCCGAAAATGACGATGGTATCATCGAGCAGCCCGCGTTGCTTTAAATCTTTGACCAGGGCGGCGGCGGGTTGGTCCACGTCCTTGCACTGGTTGCGGATTGCATTGGGTAGGTTGCCGTGCTGGTCCCATCCGCGGTGAAAGAGTTGTACGAAGGGCACATCGCGCTCTGCCAGCCTGCGGGCAATCAGACAGTTGTGGGCGAAGGTGCCTTTTTTACGGGCATCCGGGCCATACATATCGAGGACATGATCGGGCTCTTCCTTCAAGTCCACCAGTTCGGGTACACTGGTTTGCATACGGTAGGCCATCTCGTACTGAGCGATGCGGGCATCAATTTCCAGGTCTCCTGACTGTAGTTTCTTGTGCTTGTTGATCTCGGCGATGCCATCGAGCATGTCCCGACGCATACTCTTTGAGATACCGTTGGGGTTGGAAAGATAGAGCACGGGATCACCCGCGGAGCGGAACTTAATGCCCTGGTGCTTGGAGGGGAGGAATCCAC
>JAYOEB010000139.1:0-6591 GCA_038116775.1 Opitutia bacterium
CAAGCAGTTTGTCCACCAGTGCGGTACGGGAAATTTGCAGGGCTTCAGCAATTTCAGCGGGTGTGGGAGGCAGGCCGATGAGATCAAAATAAATCCGACGGATCCAGGTGCGGTCGTCTGCGGGCAGGGCCGGCAACAATCCGGCAGAATCAATCTTGGAAAGGATGAATTGATCAATGGGAGAATTCCCCCATATTAGACCAGTGGAAACGGGAGGGGTTTGAGTTTTCACAGGTCTCCAACTCCAGTGCTCCTCAAACCGTTTTTGCAGATCAAAAACCTCCACCAAACCCTCTTGGGGTTCCTCTTTTGCACGGGGGTCGGGAGCTCCCATCCTCACCCATTTTTCAAAGACTGCGATTTCCTCGTCTTTGAGCTTGTACTTCGGGGGCATGGCGTCGACCAGTTCTTCAGTCTGACGAACCGCATCAATGACCATGCTTTCCATAAGGTCTCCGGGAATGATCGCAGGACCCCCGACGCCTCCGGTCGCCCATCCCCACTTGGAATCGAGAAAAAGTTTGCCTTTCAGTTTTTTTGCATGATTGGAGTGGCAGTCATAACAATGTTCGGCGAGTAATGGACGCACCTTGGATTCGAAGAATTCGGACTCTTCGGGAGTCAATTGATCGGGTGGGATTTCTTTTTCGCAATAGCAAAGGGGCAGCGCCAAGAGAAAACAAGGAAGAAACGCCCAAAAGAATTTCATATCAAAGAGTTCAGGCAAGAATTTGATGAATGACGTGACCGTGCACGTCGGTCAGTCTCATATCACGACCACTGAAACGGAAGGTGCTTTTGGTGTGATTAATTCCAAGCAGATGAAGCATGGTGGCATGAAGATCATGAATCTCCCACTTATCCTCAATAGCCTTGTATCCGAAATCATCGGTTCTGCCCACGCTTGATCCGCCCTTCACCCCGCCGCCCGCCATCCAGACGGTAAATCCAAACGGATTGTGGTCTCTGCCATTGGATCCCTGGGCAAAGGGTGTTCTGCCGAATTCTCCGGACCATACGATGAGGGTTTCATCGAGCATGCTTCTGGCCTTGAGATCCCTGATTAGTCCGGCGATCGGTTGATCGATGGTCAGGCAGTTCTTATTGTGCCCATCGACCAGATCTTTGTGCTGATCCCAACGGTCTCCATTTCCTCCCGGGCAGGTAAGTTCGATAAACCGCACTCCACGTTCCACCAAGCGACGGGCTATCAGGCATTGTTTGCCAAAAGTCCGAGTGTTATTGAAAGTCGAATCCAATCCATACAGTTTCTTGGTCGCTTCGCTCTCTCCCCGCAGATCAGTCAGTTCGGGCACCGCGCTCTGCATGAGATAAGCGGTCTCGTAGTTGCGGATCGCCGCCTCAACCTGAGGGTCGCCCTGCAGGTGGGCCACGGTCTTCTCGTCAAGGCTGCGAATGAGATCAAGCTTATTGCGTTGCAAAGAATCTCTAGGTTCCGATCGCTTGACGTTGGCAATCGGATTTTCCGAAGGTAAAAAGACCGAACCCTGGTAGCTTGCAGGCAAAAAACCGGAGCCGAAGCAATCGAGACCACCTGGAGGAATGAGTCCTCCATTTAGCACCACGAACCCAGGAAGGTTTTTGTTTTCCGAGCCTAATCCATAACCAAACCAGGCCCCCATGCTCGGACGACCTTGAAAACCCGAACCCGTGTGAAGAAAGAAATTGGCCGAGGTATGCTCGGCAAAGGGTGAGGTCATGGATTTGATCATCGCCAAGTCATCGGCAACCCCAGCAAGGTGAGGAAAGAGCGAACTGATCCAATGTCCGCATTCTCCGTGCTGCTTAAAGTCCCATTGGGACTTCAGGACAGTACCAATATTATCAAATTGAGTTCGTTCCAATTTGCCGATGGCAGTACGGGGGTCCTGACCGTCGTACTTTTCCAATAAGGGCTTGTAGTCGAAGGTGTCCACCTGAGAAGGAGCTCCGTCCATGTACAGGAAGATGACGCTTTTTGCCTTGGGCGGAAAGTGGGGCGACTTGGGAGCCATCGGGTCGATGATCATACCTCCTCGACCTTCCGCGGAAAGAGCCGAAAGGGCCACGGCGCCGAATCCGTTGGCGCACCATTTTAACATGTTCCTACGGTTGGTTGGTCGAGTTTTAAAATTTTGGCAATGCATTCCGGCTTTCCTCCTCCTATTATTTTTTGAGCGATTCCCTTGGATATTCAACTTGAATCAGGCGATTTTGAGAAATTTTCCATCGGATGACTTTTCTAAAAACCCCATCTCCCCATCCCATGTTCACTGTCTTATGGAAAAAAAGCATGTGTTTGGTCTACGACAATCTATGTAATTTGATCCTTGGTTTCTCCAAGAGTTTGAAACATACCTTCATAATCGACCGATTTCTAAATGTTAGGAATATCTTTTCTTGACCAAAGGTTATCAATATTTGACGTCTTCCAGTCCGGTTTCTCTCAAGGAAAACGGGCCCGAATTGTTTTTTCGCGGATTTTACGCAACGACCGATGACCTGGAAATGGTGAGGATGGAAACAGAGCGATACGAGTGGAAAAGGGTCTAGGGCTCTTTAGGAAATTTTCTGCAGAAGTCTGCCCCTTGCCTAGTAGGCGATGTTTGCCGAGAAGAACCGGTCATCTCCATTTTAAAACCCAAATCCCCTAAGTTGTTTGATGAACTCGGCGAGACCGACGGATCGGTTCCTCCATCCCAATCCATCGGCCGACGAACCCTACGGAAGCTCAAGGATCATGATGTTCCTGAACTTCACGGGAGCCCCATGTCCGCAAAAGCAAATATGACCACTCCTGCGTTGAGCCCCCTTATGCTTGGGCTTGGCTTTATTGATTTCGTCCAAATTTGCATTGAGAATCTCAGTGCCGTTCAGTTCCACTTTTACGAGGGGACCGTCCACGGTTACCTTCTGCCGATTCCACTCACCAACGGGCTTGAGATAACCACGCTTGGCTGCGGCTAAGGCGTAGAGTGATCCATGGTATTGATAGTCCTTAAGTTTCGCATATCTCTTATGGGAGTTATCCAAGATTTGCAATTCCATGCCCGTGTAGGCGGCATCCCCCTTCCCCGGATAGTGAATGCCCAATCCATTATTTCCACCGGGCGGCAGGAGAAATTCGAACTCGAACACATAATTCGAGTATTCCTTCTCCGTAACCAAGTTACCCCCCCTGCAGACAATCACTCCTTCTTCGACTACGTAGTCGGCCTTCTTCCAACCGGTCAGATCCTTGCCGTTAAAGAGGGAAACCGGCTTAGCCGCCAAGGCGACAAACGGAGCAAGAGAAAAAAAGAATATCCGCGGGTAGAATTTCATATCGACAAGAATCCCAAAACAACTTCACGAGGCAAGACTAACCTTAGGCAAGCGGCAATCTTCGATTGGAGCCGAAATTAAGTCTTTCGACTTCAAGCCTCGGTCAGAGAAAACGAATAATCGCAATATCATCACTTGCTTTTCGAATTTCCACTCGCCGTATGCCTAAGTTTCGTCTATAAGAGACCGCCATGCAAGACCTCAAGACCATAGTCGAATTGTCTCACGAATTCGGAACGCCCGAATACGTCAAAGGTGGGGGCGGCAACACCTCCTTTAAGGACGCAAGCACCCTCTGGGTGAAACCTTCGGGCACCACCCTTGCAGGTCTCCGTGAGGATACCTTCGTCTCCTTGGATCGGGCCAAGGTCAACCAACTCTACGACGTGGAAACACCTGAGGAATCCCATGCCCGCGAGGAACTGGTGAAGAATTTCATGGCCGAAGCCGTTCTTAACGACGCGGGGCGTCCATCCGTCGAAGCCCCTTTGCACAATATTCTGGAAACCAATTTCGTCGTCCACACGCATGCGCTGCTCGTAAATGGGATGACTTGCGCCAAAGATGGCGAGACGGTCAGCAATCGACTTTTCCCCGATGCCTTGTGGGTTGAGTACGTCGATGCCGGATACACGCTTTGCATGGTACTCAAGGATCGAATCGAGGCCTACAAGGCGCAGCATGGAAGGATACCCAGGATCATCATGCTAAAAAATCATGGCATTTTCGTTTCCGGAGACAGCGCTCAAGAAATCCGTTCTCTCTACGCGAGTGTCATGGACCCTCTGCGAGAAGAGTATGAGCGTTTGGGAATCAACGAAAACTTGGAATATTCAGATGGGGAAAGAGACCTTCCGGCGGAAGCTAGGATTCAAGAGATTTTTGGAGAGGACGCCAGATTCATTCAGTCTTCCGGATTCTTTGAATGCGTGCCCGGACCGATTACGCCCGACCATTTGGTTTACGCGCGAGCCTTTCCTTTCTCAGATGAACTCACTCAGGAAGCTGCCGATGCCTATCGGGCAAAGCATGGGTTCGCGCCCAAAGTCGTAATTCATGGCAATCGAGTGTATGGCTTGGGAGTCACCGAAAAAAATGCGGACCTTGCTCTCCTTTTCGCACAGGACGGGGCCCAGATTCTGAAACTATCCCAGGCTTTCGGAGGCATAGATTACATGACCGACCGGGCCCGTGAATTCATTGAAAACTGGGAAGTTGAATCCTACCGGCAAAAAGTAGCCAGTTAGAACATGATTGGTCGACTTGCTTTCGCTTTTCTTTGGGCAAACTGCCTCTTTGCAGAAAAACGACCCAACGTCCTCTTCCTGTTTGCGGATGATCAGCGGGCCGATACCGTCGCCGCCCACGGAAATCCTCACGTTCAAACTCCCCACCTTGATTCCTTAGCCGAGGAAGGCTTCAGTTTTCTGCGAAATTACTGCGCCGGTTCCTTTAGTGGCGCCGTCTGCGTTGCCAGCCGAGCCATGCTGATGACCGGTCGGCACTGGATGACCCTGCCAAGAAATGACAAAGGCAACTGGTCCGACTACGCTACCTTGCCTTCTTTGCTTGAAAAGTCAGGCAACTACCAAACCTTTATCATAGGAAAGTGGCACAACGGGAAAAAAACCCTTGATCAATCCTTTGCCAATGGTCGGTCAGTGTATATGGGAGGTATGGTTGACCACACCGATTTTGAGGTGCAGGATCTCAGCAATGGAAAACTGGGCGACAAAAGACCTGCAGGGGGCTTTTCGAGCGACGTCTTCGCCGATGAGGCCATATCATTTATTCAGTCCGCTACGACTGAAAAGCCATTCTTCCTATATGTTTCCTTCATGGCTCCGCACGACCCTCGGGATCCACCGGAAAAACACCGGGAATGGTATTATCGGAATCGACCGCCGTTACCTCAGAATTTCCTGCCTCAACATCCCTTTCAAAATGCCCCGCCGACGACTTCGGGTAGAGACGAGGGACTGGCCCCATGGCCACGGACCAAAGAAACGGTCAGCGACCAACTCTGCGAATACTACGGTCTGATCACCCATCTCGACGAACAGGTGGGAAGAATCCTCAAGGCCCTTGGGCAATCTCGGCATGCCGAAAACACCATAGTGGTTTACACCGCGGATCATGGACTGGCCATGGGAAGTCACGGTCTCTTGGGCAAACAAAACGTCTACGAGCAGAGCATGCAATGCCCCCTTATTTTTTCCGGGCCGGGCATCCCAAAGGGAAAATCAAGCAATGCCTTCACCTACGTGCATGACCTTTATGCCACCTTATGCAGTTTGGTGGACATCACTCCTGCCGACGAAATCGATTCCAAGGACCTGAAACCGATTATCAAGGGAACGGCCCGGGAAGTTAGAAAATCAATCTTCCTTCCCTTTCAGGACAACCAGCGAAGCGTTAGGGACGAGAAGTGGAAGCTTCACGTCTATCCCCAGATCAATCATCGACTTCTCTTCAATTTGGAGAAAGATCCGCATGAAATGAAGGATCTTTCCAATGATCCGCAGCACGCCGAGCAACTCTTCATTATGGAAAGACTCATGCAGGCATGGAGAAAACGCCTTGGGGATCCCTACCCCCTACGCTCTGACAATCCTTCTTCCAAGAAACCGAATTACGACAATTCCAAACGCATCCTCGACAAGTGGCAACCCAAGTGGATACGCGAAAAGTACTTTGACGTCCGGGATGATTCCAATCCTGAAGATTCGCCTAACGAAAAATCGAGTTTTAATTTTGATAAGGTCAGACTGCGCTTGAAGGACCTAAGTGGAAATCCGGTAAAGTTCAAGCAAGACACTTTTGAGGGTGATCATCTGAAGATCACAGTCGAGCGCAGCGTTTCAGCAGATTTCGATGAAGACGGAAAAGTGGATATGGCAATGGTGGCTAAAGTCGATTCCGGGGGTTCCGGAAATTTTCGCCATTTGTTTCTTTTGGCAAATGATGGTCATAATTTGATTGAAAGCGATGACGTCTTCCTGGGAGACCGCATAAGGGTTACGAATCTCAAGTCTGAAAACTCCCAAATATCGGTTAACTTCCTAGATCGCGGAAAAGGTGATTCCCTTGCCGCCAAACCTTATCTACCGCGGGAAAACAATTACAGAGTCCAAGACATGAGACTTTTACCCTGCGACGATTTCCTACAGTAGGGGTAGACGGCGATCTTTGATTGCGGAACGGTCCCGTTTCCCTGATATCATTCTTCCCAGACCGACATGAATTTTAACGCAAACACTCTTTTGT
>JAYOEB010000140.1:0-6318 GCA_038116775.1 Opitutia bacterium
TGAGGGGACTGATAGCTAAAAGTAGGGTTGATGCGAGTGATTTCATTTTAAATTAAAATTTTAACGAATTAGTACTGCTTGCGAATTTTTACGGCGGGAGTGCCGTTGGGAAGCAATATCGAAGAATCGTGATGACCGGCGATTCCGTCGAAATGGCTGCGTTCAAGAACAGTATCGCCATGGGATACGTTAGTCATGTTGACAGCTCCGACCACAGGAGAAGCTTGGTCGAAATAAAGAGTTCCGTCCTTGCTTCTCAGCATGACGTCCGCGTTTGATGGGAAGGACACATTGGTAAGATTGAGCGTAATTGCTTCCATGTAGACGTCGTCAAGGCCGGAACCGGAAAAGCTGAGTCCGTTGGCTTGTATCAGGTCGTTGGCGTAGAGGTAGACGTTATCGGGGTCGGATAGGGAACCGTTGGACTGACCGACTGAAAGAGTTGCGGAGGAAATGTTAAGGGTTCCAAGAGATCCAACGGCGAGATTTCCGCCAGCGGTGATGCTGGTGCTGGCCAACCACAGGCTGTCGGAGGTTTGGTCACCGGCACCGATGGCAAGGTTGGCCCCATCATAGGAAAGGTTGGCCCCGGAGATCATTACGTTGTCGGCTGCTCCCACTACGAGGGCGTTGTCCTCGGCCTTGTTGGAATTCGTAAATTTGACGTCTCCCAGAACCGTCAAGTCTTTGGCTGCCCCAACGACCAGGATCTTTCTTTGAGCGTCAACACCTCCAGCGGAAGTTAGTATGCCGGATACGCTGATCTCGGATTCGGCGTCGTCCGCCCCTAGGGTAACGTTGGAGCCAGGAGCGAGGGAAACGTTGGCCATCGGAACGCTTAGGACGGAAGAGGTTGCGTCAATGTCGCCGAGAGTGGCTGCGCCTGTGAGCGTGGAAAGATAAGAGAGATAGTCGGAAGTGCTGGATGCGACGGAAAGAGTTCCGGAGCCAGTGAAGGCGGCATACTCGCTTCCAAGGAGTGAATCTGCAAGCGTGGAGCCTTTTTCCCCGATCGCACCGTACTCGACGAGAAGCCTGACAAGTTCGTAGTTGTAGCCGTCGCTTAAGAGACTGGTGGCTGAGATGGTGGATGGCAACTCGGCGGTAATGACTTGATCTGCGAGTAAGGTTTCAGCGACTTTGACGGCTTCGGTCAGGGCAGTCTGTAAGTTATCCGAGCTGTATGCGTCGGACTTGGCGGCGATTACTGCATTGATGGCATCGGTAAGAGCCACATTTGTAGTGAGGTCATAAAGAGAAGAGTAGGAGCTGAGAGCTTCGAGCTGTTCAAGGGTATATCCTTTCTCGACTGCCGCTCTGGCCATATCGATTGACATTCCGCTCTCCAAAGCGGTGGAAAGGGAGTCGATATCGTTTCCAGCGGCAACGGATGCGGCGGCTTTCAAGAAAGAATCGAGGTTGAAACCGCCTCCTGAATTGAGGGCCACCGCCATTCTCTGAATTTTGTCGAGGGAGATCGAAAGAGCTGAATTGATGGGTACGCCGACCCGGACGAGAGAAACGATCGGGTTACTGTCGGAAGTGTCGGGTGGATTTAGAACCGGTTGACTGGCCGAACCGGTAACGGAGGCTTCGGCTGCGGACTCGCCTGAATCTTGAGAAAACAGAG
Source organism: Opitutia bacterium (assembly GCA_038116775.1). Taxonomy (GTDB): domain Bacteria; phylum Verrucomicrobiota; class Verrucomicrobiia; order Opitutales; family Seribacteraceae; genus Seribacter. The sequence goes on from JAYOEB010000140.1 coordinate 1,631, forward strand.
AACCTGCCGAGAAAACGGAAGCGCACAAAAATATAGGAAAAGTTTTTGATTTCATAGATAGGATGTTTCGAAGAAATTATTAATGGTAGCGAATATGACATCTCTCACAAGCTTTTTCTGCAATAAGATACATGGCTGTGAAAAAAACTGCGAACAAGTGGTGCCGAGGGCGAGAGTTGAACTCGCACGTCCTTGCGGACACTAGAACCTGAATCTAGCGCGTCTACCAATTCCGCCACCCCGGCAACAAATTATTTTCGATATCAGGATCAGACCCGAAAATCCATAAAAAAATCATTCTTTTAAAATAGGGATGGGACGTACGCGATTTCCATTTGGCAATCTTTCCAAGTAGGGGTCCCGATCAAAAGTTTCATCGTCGGCGAGTAAGTCTGTTGGATCGAAAACATGGGAGATTCTACGAGCGGTTGTAGCGAGAATTCTATTTAAAGGCGGATCTTTGCATTTGCTGAGAAAAAAAGTTTCCATGGGATAACGCATCGATTTGTAGCGCTCAATTGCCTCGGTTGCCAAAGAGCCATTTGCGTTGGTGCGGTTAGCGAAGCACATGGCGTCGGAGAAATGGGCAACCCCGTCAAGCCAGGGGTAGATGTCTTCAGACAAAAGATTACAATCAACGAAAGACACGATCCTCGCCAATTCCAAAGTAGGGTGATTTGCAAGAGTTGCAATCGTCGCTTCGATTTGACCCGCTAACTCAAGCTCGTTGGAAAAGAATAGAAAGTATTCGAGGAATTCATCTCCGAATTTGAAGTTGAAGGAAGAAGTTTTCTCCTCCCAACTCCAATTCGAGTGTGGGATTTCCTTGCTATTGGCTTCGGGAGGGAGAATGACGCAGGAGGGGCAATCCACAGAGTTCGTATCCAGGCTCTTGGCGATCGTATCCAGACGGCAGGAATTCGGAGACCCGATTATCAGGTAAAGCAAGCCATTCATCTGAACTTATTTCAGGTTGGAAAAGGTTTCGCATTGCGCATGGTGAAGCATCTTATGGTCAATGGTCACAAGCGCAGCCATTGCTTCGACGATGGGCACGGCCCTAGGCAATACGCAAGGATCATGGCGGCCGCGGCCGATGAGTTCGGTTTCATCCCCTTTGAGATCAACGGTTTTCTGAGATTGCAAGACGGTGGCTGTGGGTTTGAAGGCAACTCGGAAAAAGACTTCCTCTCCATTGGTGATCCCTCCCTGAACGCCTCCGGAGTTGTTGGTTGAGGTGCGGACCCTTCCCTCGAGGTTTTCAAAGGCGTCGTTGTGTTGAGACCCGGTAAGAAAAGTCCCTTCGAAGCCGCTCCCGACTTCAAAGGCTTTGGTGGCAGGCAATGAGAGCATGGCTTTTGCCAGATCGGCCTCAAAACGGTCGAATACGGGCATCCCGAGCCCGACGGGAAGTCCGTTGATTCTGCAGCATATGGTTCCTCCGACGGAATCCCCCTTTTTCTTGAATTCGAGAATCCGCTCCTCCATGGCCTTGGCGGTCTTTGGGTCCGGACATCTCGTCGGCGAACGTTCCACTTCCTCCAAAGTGGGGGGGGATGGAGGGAAGGGGCAGATGATGTCGTGGATTCTTTCGACGTAAGTGCTTATGGAAATGCCTTCGAACGCAAGAATCTTTTGGGCGATCGCTCCCGATGCAACCCGAGCGATTGTTTCTCTGGCCGAAGACCGGCCTCCTCCCTCGTGGTTTCGAATTCCGAACTTGGACTGATAGGTGAAGTCCGCGTGTGAGGGCCGGAACTTCTCACGCATTTCGTCGTAAGCCTGCGGGCGGGCATCCTTGTTTCGAACCAGAATAGCAATAGGGGTACCAAGGGTCTTTCCCTCGAAAACTCCCGATAGGATTTCCACCTGATCCGTTTCATCACGAGGAGTCGTGATTTTGCTTTGACCCGGTCTTCTGCGGTCTAGAAAAGGCTGTAAGTCGGACTCGGCAAGAGGTAAGCGGGGCGGGCAACCATCGATAACCACGCCAATTCCACCACCATGGCTTTCACCCCAAGAGGAAATGCGAAATAATTTTCCGAATGAATTTCCCATCCCTTCGATTATCTTCAAACAGTCGATTCATTGCAAAACAAATCAAGCCGTTTGACAAAACGATCTCCAAAAGGCGGAATTTGAGCTTTGAGAGATGCGGTATCTTTTCCGGTCATGCAATCTTTGCAAAGGAAAAGAAATCATTTGCATCAAGCATGCCTTTGCGTTACTGCTGAGAATAGGTCGGGTCCCATGCGACAGATCTCAAGCGAACCCCGTCAGGTCCGGAAGGAAGCAGCGGTAGTTGTGAGAATTGTGTGCTGTGGGGTGCCTGACCTTTTTTGTAAGCCAAATTTCTCCAACCCCGTCACTTTGGCTTGCCTGAAATATCTTTAATGATCAAAGATAATCGAGTGACGAAATCATCATATCAGGTCATCGCGAGAAGATGGCGACCCACCCAATTCGCCGAATTAGTGGGTCAGGATCACGTGGTCCGGACTTTGGCCAATGCGATTCAAATGGGCCGTATCGCCCATGCTTATCTTTTCGTCGGGCCGAGAGGTACTGGCAAAACAACCTCTGCCCGGCTTTTTGCCAAAGCGTTGAATTGGGAAAACGGACCTTCTCTGGAAGTGCCGGAGGATTCGGAGATCGGGCAAGCCATCATGCAAGGCCGCTGCTTGGACGTCATTGAGATTGATGGCGCGTCCAACAATTCGGTGGATCAGGTTCGGGAATTACGAGACGAATGCCAGTATGCGCCTGCTCAGTGCAGGTTTAAGATTTACGTCATCGATGAGGTGCACATGCTTAGCCAAGCCGCCTTCAACGCCCTTTTGAAGACTCTCGAGGAACCGCCTCCCCATGTGAAGTTCGTATTTGCCACTACCGAGGCAAACAAAGTGCTTCCCACGATTGTCTCTAGATGTCAAAGGTTTGAGTTCCGTTCCATCCCCGTTTCACTCATAGCCGACAAGTTAACCGAAATCTGCAGGGAGGAACGCATCGAGGTCGATTCCGAGGCATTGCTTGCGATCGCCAGACTTGCCCAAGGCGGAATGAGAGATGCCCAAAGCATTTTGGATCAGATGATCTCCTTCTGCGGTCATCGAATTTCTCAAGAAGACGTCCTACAGGTTTACGGACTGGTTTCCCAAGAGCGGATACATTCATTTTGTCGTTTTATCGTTGATGGAAACTTTGAGGAGATCTTGCGAGAAACCGAAGCGTTTGCCGATGAAGGGATAGATTTTTACAGAGCCTTGACGAATCTTACCGATCATACCAGAGAATTACTGGTTGCCGGCATCCGGAAAAAGGGCGACTTTTATCCCGAACAAATCGTTAGGATATTGGAAGCCTTGAAGGCGGGAGAAGATCTGGTTCGTTCGGGCTTGTCCGAAAAAACCAATTTTGAAGTTACCGCGCTCAGAGCGGCGGAGGCAGGCAAGTCCAGATCCATCGATAAGCTCATTCGAGAGATTTCAGGCTTTTTGCCTACTGATTCCGAAAAAAAAAAAGCTGAAGCAAGACAGGAATCCTCCGGGGAAAATCCAGGTCTCCGCGCCGATCGAGTCGGCATGATGGAGGAAACGGCAAGTTCTTCGTTGGGCGAACTTGAATCGACAATTGACGAACCCAAGGAGGGCAAGGGCAATTTAGAAGAAGTTTCCGAGGACGTTTTCGGAGATCAGCCGTCCATGGAAACAAAAGCAGCGCATGAAAAACAACAGAAGCTTGGAGAGAAAAAACCAAGGATAAAGGACCAGAAGCTAATCGAAGAGAGGGTTCAAGCCCTTCCCGAAGAGCTTAGAGTCTTGCTTTCTGACAAATTCCGAGCGGAATTCGTAGCTATTGAAAAAATCGATCGGAAAATCCTGATTTAAGGAAATTCTCCGGGTATGATGGGGGCGATTTCATTGGTTTTGATCCAGCCTTTCTTTTCGTTGTTCCGGGTATGCGCGAAAACCCAAGTGGAACCGTCGGATTTTTTGAGCAACTCGGGTGAATCACGATTTTCGAATTTGATCCATAAGCTTTCACCGGGAGAAACCTTGCTGTTCGCCGTAGTGCCGGAAATGGCGATCTTTCGAAGAGGAATCTTTTTCGAAGAATTGTCTTCCGAAGAGTCGGGATCAAGGGCGATCATTTCTCGCATCAAAGAACTACGGTTTTCATGGGCGTAAAAAATTCCAAAACTCAAGAAGATCGTACCAAGTGAAGATAACAGGATAGGGATGATGAGTTTCCTTTTGCTCCAGCCCGAGAAATAAAAAAAAGCGCAAGCAATGGCGCTGGTCCAAAAAAAGATTGCCGTGAGTATGATCCAGGCATCCATCGAATCGGGTCCGAAATACGAACTCCCCCCTTTGGAACTCGGGGAGACTCCTGCTTTCCGAAGCGTAAAATCCAAGTTGTTTGCGAATTCTCGGTTCGTGGGGTCGAGTAGAAGGGCCTGTCGATAATTTAAAATGGCTCTTCCGTATGACTTTTTTTGGGCATGCAAATGAGCAAGATTTCCGTGCAAATTGGCAGAATGAAGCGAGGACGAGATTTTTTCGTAAATGGAAATGGCTTTCCACTCATCTCCGGTTGCTTCGGCTCGCACGGCCTCCTCAAAAAGGCGACTTTCCGTTCGTCCACTCATTGGCGCGCAGAAGAGACCGGCAAAAAGGAGCATGCAAATC
>JAYOEB010000140.1:6328-6574 GCA_038116775.1 Opitutia bacterium
TTGTTCTCCCGTTGAGTAGCTTGATGATTTCTTCGCTCGAAAGTGTGAATGGATTCGGATGATTTTCCAACAAACCAATCTTGAATTGACTAATGGAGCGGAAGGAGCGAAAAAATCTTCTGTTGTCATGAAATGCGCAACTTCTTCTTAGGTCTCTTAAAAGCTTTATCTCTTTTTGCTTAAGAGAGCTAAGCCCCCGATTTCTCTTCCTGAATCCTAGGATCAACAGCAGAATGAATACGGAGA
>JAYOEB010000141.1:0-6548 GCA_038116775.1 Opitutia bacterium
TTGTCGCTTTCTTGAAATGACCGTCCCGGAGAAAGCCAATTTGATCCCTCAACAAGGCCGCCTTTTCGAATTCCAAGTTCTTGACGGCCTGCAGCATTTCCCTTTCAAGCTTTCTAACCAAGCCTTTGATTTCCTTCGAGGATACGTTTTCGGATACGGCCAGAAGGTCTTCCTCTTCTTTTTTCTCCACTAGGCTTTTTTGAATCGGTCGGCTGACGCTGCGGGGAACGATGCCGTGTTTCTTATTGAAGGCGATTTGCTTCTCCCTCCTGTAGGAGCAGGTATCCCATGCCTTTGCCAATGACTTGGTCATTACGTCAGCATAAAAGATTACTTTCCCCTCGACGTGCCTGGCGGCCCTCCCGGCAGTTTGAACCAAACTGGTTTCGCTTCTCAAGAAGCCCTCTTTGTCGGCGTCCAAAACGGCGACAAGGGCAACCTCGGGCAAGTCCAGCCCTTCACGCAGGAGGTTGACTCCCACGAGGACGTCAAAGGCTCCGGCTCTCAAATTCCGCAATATCTCCACTCTTTCGATCGCATCAATGTCCGAATGCAGGTATTCGACCTTGACGTTGTGGTCCCTGAGGAAATCAGTGAGATCCTCCGACATCCTTTTTGTAAGCGTGGTCACTAATATGCGGTCGCCGCGTTCAACGACCTTTTTGATTTCATTGATGCAATCTTCGACTTGCCCCTTGATGGGTCTTCTTTCCATGATCGGATCAAGCAAGCCGGTGGGTCGGATGAGTTGTTCGGCGACACAGTCTGAATTTTCCAACTCGTAGGCCGCAGGCGTTGCCGAAACGTAAATCGTTTGTCCCGTGACTTCCGCAAATTCCTCGGGTTTGAGAGGTCGGTTATCCAAGGCGGAGGGGAGCCGAAAGCCAAAGTCCACCAATTTTTGTTTTCTGGACAAATCTCCATGAAACATACCGCCGACTTGCGGAAGCGTGACGTGACTTTCGTCTACAAAGACCAGAAAGTCATCTGGGAAGAAATCGATCAGACACCAGGGTCTTTGTCCCGGTTTTCTTGCCGAAAGGTGCCTGGAATAATTCTCAATGCCGTTGCAAAATCCGATTTCCCTGAGCATTTCCAGGTCATATTCCGTGCGCATGCGGATCCTTTGGGCTTCAAGGAGAAGATCCCTCTCTTCAAACCAACGAACCCGGTCCTCCAACTCTTCCTGGATCGCTTTGCAGGCCACGCCAAGCTTGTCCTTGGTGGTGACGTACTGGTTGGCCGGGTAAATCCGGTACGAGTCCAGGGTTCTGAGTCTTTCCCCACTGAGGGCTTCATATTCCCAAATGTCTTCGATTTCGTCCCCCCAAAACTCGATGCGGATGGGGTGAGTCGCATAAGCGGGAAAAAGATCCACCACTTCGCCTCTTACACTGAATTTGCCTGGTTTCAACTCGACATCGTTGCGGTTGTAGAGTCCGTCCACCAGTTTTTCCAGAAGCAGGTCGCGACCGGATTCCTCGCCTTTCTTGATTTCGTAGGAGAGCGCCTTGAAGTCGTCCGGCGAGCCCAATCCGTAAATACAGGAAACGCTGGCAATGACCAGGACGTCCCTTCTGCTGATCAGGGAACCGGTGGCGGCAAGCCTGAGCCTTTCGATTTCTTCGTTGATCGAAGAGTCTTTTTCGATGAAGGTGTCCGTGGATGGAACGTAGGCCTCCGGTTGGTAGTAATCGTAGTAACTGACGAAGTACTCAACGGCGTTTTCAGGGAAAAAGGCTTTGAATTCCGAATATAGCTGGGCAGCCAGCGTCTTGTTGTGGGAAATGACGAGCGCCGGTCGTTGCAGGCGTTCAATGACGTTGGCCATGGAAAAGGTTTTTCCCGAACCCGTTACTCCAAGAAGGGTTTGGCGCTGGTTGCCCGCATCGATTGATTCGACTAGTTGATCAATCGCCTCCGGTTGATCCCCTTGGGGTTCGTAATCCGAGTGCAAGCGAAACTTCATGGCGCAGAAGAGGCAAGGAGCGCCTAGCTATCGGGAGAAATCCTTCGATAATATCCTTTCTCCCCCTCGGTTTTGCCGATGACTGCGGCGGCGCAGCTGTCTCCGAATACGTTGACCGCGGTCCTCGTCATATCAAGAAAACGATCGACCACGTAGACAATTCCGACTCCAATCCCAATGGTCTCTTCCGGGAAGCCCACGGACTGTAGAATGACGATGATGGCGACCAAACTGGCGGATGGGATTCCAGCCACTCCGATCGAAGTCAGCAAGGCCATGACGACGACCGAAAACTGCAAGCTCCAGCTCATTTCCATTCCAAAGAGCTGTGCCAGAAAAACCACCACGACGCACTCGAAGAGCGCGGTGCCGTCCATATTCATGGTGGCTCCAAGGGGCAGCGTAAAGCTGCCAACCTTCTTGGAGACCCCAACTCTTTGGGTTACGCATTTCATGGTAAGGGGCAGAGTTGCCGAGGAAGAGGCGGTGGAAAAGGCGGTCAAGAGGGCGGGAGTCATGGCCTTGAAGTGATCGAGGGCGCGAATGCCGGCAAAAATCTTCAACAAAACGGGAAGAATGACAAGGCTGTGAACGGCAAGACCCAACAAAACGGTCAGGGCAAAGCCTCCCATAACGTAAAGAGTGTCCATGCCCACCGCCATCAAGGTAGGCGTAACCAGTCCGAAAATTCCGTAGGGAGCGAAGGCAATGATAAAGTTGGTAATGCTGAGAATCACGGCATTGAGGCTTTCCCAGAAAGATACTTGCGACTCTCGGACGCTTGGGGATTGGCGGGAAACGAAAAAACCAAAAAGCAAACTAAAGAAGATCAGTCCCAGCAATTGTCCCTCGACGCCTGCTTCAAACAAATTGGTCGGAATCATCCGGTGAAAGATCTGAATGAGATTGGACCACCCGTCGTCCGCTCTTTCCATGGCGGAGTCAAGCTTGACTGGGTCTACTCCATGATGACTTTGCAACATCTTTTCGCGAATTTCCTCATCCACGATCCCAGGTTGAATCAGGTTGACGCAGAGCAATCCCGTTATGACCGCCAGAATCCCGGACAAACCGTAAAACCCGAGAGTTTTGAGTCCGAGTCTCCTGAAATTGGCCTCGGCTCCGATTTTGGCGACGCCACAGATGATCGAGGTGACGATTAGTGGTATCACCACCATCTTCAGGGCATTCAGAAAGAGGGTACCCACGAATCGGCAGGAGGCGTCGAGATACCTGAACCAATCGGGTTTGCTTGCAAGATCTTCGGTTTGGAGATTGGACGACAAACCAACGCCAAAGGCGAGGCAAAGGGAAATCAGAATTTTGTAGTGCAAGGCAATTCTCATGGCTCCGTTCTATTATTTCATGGGTTCTCGAACAATTCCAGGACTTCCTTCACCCTTAGTTCCTTGGGAGAAGCTACGATCATGCGGGCGCCCGCACCGGCAAGGGTTTCCCTTGTTTGCGAGGTGGATATTCCAACGGCCTTCATACCCGCCCTGCAAGCCGCTTCTATGCCATGGGGGCTGTCCTCAAAGACCACGCAGGACTGGGGGGGCAGTCCCAGCAACTCCGAGGCCTTCAGAAAGACTTCGGGGTGTGGCTTTCCATGGGTCACGTCATCCGAGCAGACGGAGCCCCGAAAAAAATGCTCGATGCCGTGCTCATCAAAGGCCAAGCGCAGGTTTTGGCGGTCGGTGGAGGTTCCGATCACCCCTCCTATGCCCGACTCCTTCATGCGCCTGAGGAAATCGACGATTCCTTCGATCAATCGAATGCCCGCGGAACTCCCGAATTTTCTGTAAAGCTCTTCCTTGCGATCGCTCCAAGACCTGATTTTTTTCTTATCCTGGGTCCAGCCGAGGATTTCGGGAATGATGATGGAATTGCGTTTCCCGAATCCCCGCTTGAAATGACCTTCGGGCAGGGGAAGATCGAGCTCTTGGGCAAGAGCCTCCCAGCTTTTTTCGTGCAGATCGGACGAGTCCACGACAACCCCATCCCAGTCGAAAACAAACCCGAACGTGGATGGCATCAATCTATTCCAGGGTTGGAGTGACTCTGATTCCCATCGTTTTCGGTGGACAGGCTCTTGAGAAATTCCGTTTGCAGGTTTTCCGAGTCTATGGACGAGCTTGCGTCGAGGGTCTGGGCGTCCGCTTGGGTACGATTGGATTCGTTGTGGTCAAAGTCATTCAGCAGGGTAGGGAGGTGGGGTCCGATTAGGTCCGTGGCGTCATCCCCTAGATTGGTTTCCTGCAAGACTTTGGTCGTGACTCTTTCACTTAGAATTTCATTGAGAAGGTCACGGGTCCTGGTGGCTTCGGCATTGTCAAACCCCAACAGTTTTTCCTGCTTGGCCAAGGTATTCCCCAAGGCTTCCATCGCGGCGTCCTTTCGGTCGGACAGATAATGGAGCTTGCCGATTCTAAACATGGTTTGGAGGGTCATCGGATCTTCTTCCCCCATAACGCTGAGTTCGATGTCGAGGGTTCGTTCGCTTAACTCAAAAGCGTCGTCCTGCTTGTCCAAGGCAAGGTACAAATCAGCCAGTTCGTTCATGGCTCGGAGTGTTTCCGGATGCTCGAGTCCATATTTCTTTTCCAGTCTTTGCTTCACGGCGGTTTGAACCTGTTCGGCTTCTTCAAGTTTCTCCTGCAGTCGATAAATTCGCGAAATCGCTTTGAGCGTGGTCAGGGTTTCGGGGTGCATGTCGCCCAGAGCTTCCTGCTTGGCTTTTTCAATCCGCAGATACAAATCGAGGGCCCGGTCGAAATCCTTTCTGCCGGCCACGATTTCAGCGAGCGAATCCATCGCCCCAAGCGTATCCGGGTGGGTCTCTCCAAGAATTGGAGTTAATTTGGCGACCAGTTCCTTGGAAAGTTTTTCGGCGTCGTCCAGTTTGTCTGAATTGCGGAGGGCCTCGACCAAAACTTGCCCGCGACGCAGGCTGAGTACGTTGTTTTCTCCCAGATGCAACCGAGATAATTCATAGACGTTGCGGATCAGGCTCTCGGCCTGAGAAAATTTTTCGCGGGCGATGTATATCTTGGCCAACTCGGTCTTGCACTTGAGCATCAGGGAATCTTCCTGGGTTTTGTTTTGATCACTTAACAGGGACAAGGTCGAAGTGCAGCGATCCTCAGCCTGTTCCAGTTTTCCGATTCGCCTGAAAACCGTGGCTAGGTCGATCTCGGCATCGATGACCTCGACGTGTTCCTCACCAAGATCTCGTTTTCTTTGTTCGAGCATTTGCACAAGCATCGGTTCCGCTTCGAGGTAGTTTCCAAGGGCTTCGTGCACCATGGCGATTTCGTTCATCGCCTTGAGACGCGTAGGCAATTCCTTGCCGATCTTCTCCGCAAACAGAATCAGGACTCTTTCGAGTTCGGCCTGCGCTTTTTCGTAGGATCGAATCGAGCGATAAGTCTTGCCTAGGCAGAACCTGATTTCAGCTTCCACTTCGGGCTCGACCGAAAGCTCGGTCGCCCGTTTTGAGCCTTGGTCGAGCATGGTCTTGAGAAGTTCGGTATCCATGCCCGCGGTATTCTGGGGATCGAGGGAGACGAACAATTCCTGCACGAATTGGGTAATGGTTTGGGTCTTGGCCAATTCTTCCTCGGCGGCCTGTCTTTCGGAGACGGCGCTTGCTCTGGCAATCGTCGCCTGTTGCTGCTGATAAAAGGCATATATGGAGAGGCCGATGGCGGAAAGGGCAAGGGCGATCGATGCGGTGGCGATCCAAGCGAGTCGTCGTTGCCTCGCCAGCATGTCCCGCTGCTTCAACTCATCGAGCCCGACGCCAAGCAGTCCGGCGATTATCTTGAGAAGACCGTCCTTCTCACCATCCGCATCTTCGCGCAGGTCGGCGGCCCCAGGTTCGTGGATTTGATCGGTTATTTCGCCGTGTTCATCGATCCTTCTTCTCGCTGCGAGCGGCAAGCACTCGTTTGGGGCGTCGTTCTTGAAGTCGGTGGCCATGGGCTCGCCGTCCAAAATCAGGCAGAGCACGCGATCCGCCTTGCCCATGGATTTGAACATTCTAATTTCCTCATTAACCCAGCGCGATTTGACGGCATGCGGCGAGCACAGGACGATCAAATGGGAGGAATCGTGAAGGGCTTGTTCGATCAGAGGACCAAGCTGAGCGGAACCAGCCAGTTCGTCCCGGTCCCGAAAAATGGGATAAAGACGCGAGGGGACTGCGCCAAAGGAGGCCTGCTTGCCGATCAAGTGTTTGGGCACCCGGAAGCTTTCGAGTTTTTCCCGGAGCCATCGGGCTTTTTCCTCATCCCGGTGAGCGTAAGTTATGAACGCCTTGTACTTGTATTCCCCACTCATTTCTTTTTCCTGAAAGAGTGTAATATCCGTTCGTAAGCCGACTGGCAAGGCAATCGAGCGGGCGAGACGAAATCAGGGGGGTGACCCCACTGCTTTTTCTTTGACGAAGGCCAAGGCTTAGGGAGCTTGGCTCTTGCCCACTTGCCAAATTTCCAGCTTTCTATTTTTGCTGACGCCCCCGATGATCGCCTCGTATTTCTTTTGGGTCCGCAGGGCCTGTACTTGAGCGGCGCTGTTG
>JAYOEB010000142.1:0-2498 GCA_038116775.1 Opitutia bacterium
CGTCAGGCTCATAACCTGAAGGTCGCAGGTTCAAATCCTGCCCCTGCTCCCAAATCATAACCCAAAAGAAAATTATTTCTCCCCGTTTCGTTCGAATGGGGCTTTGAAAATACAACATGAACATTACAGTCAAAGATCTCTTGGATGCAGGAGTTCACTTTGGACACCAAGTCCGTAGGTGGAATCCCAAATCCAAACCGTTTGTTTACGACAACCGTCACGGTATTTCCATAATCGATTTGGAAAAAACCTACGATCAGCTCGAAAAAGCCTCTCAGGCCATAGAGGAAGTGGTCGCCCAAGGAAAGCAAGTCCTTTTGGTTGGGACCAAGAGACAGGCGCAAGAGCCTATTCGCGAACTTGCCGCGGCTACCAGCATGCCTTTCTGCGTCAATCGATGGATGGGCGGTACGTTGACGAACTTCGAAACCGTTTCTTCCAGTCTGGCTAAGTACAAAAAATTTCTTCGTATGGAAGAAGACGGTAGCCTAGACAAACTTCCCGGCAAGGAAAGCGCGGCCATCAAGAGACAAATGGCCAGAATGCACCGAAACTTCGAAGGCATGCTTAACCTCCAAGGTCTTCCCGGAGCCATATTCGTCGTGGATTCACACAACGAGGCGATTGCCGTCGCCGAGGCAAACCGCCTGAAGATACCTGTCGTCGCTTTGGTCGACAGCAACTCCGATCCATCACTCTTGACTTATCCAATCCCCGGCAACGACGATTCGACCAAATCCATCAGAATCATCATTGACGTGATTCTCGACTCCATTCAATCCGGGGCTTCCAAAAGAGTCGAGGCTCCAACCAAGAGAATGGACATTACGCCGGTAGCCCAAGAGCCTGACTTCATCGAGCAGGAAGACGAGCCGGAAGTCACGCTTCCCGAAGGTTACGAGGAAAGCGATTTCGACGACCGTAAGATAGACTCGGCGGAAGTTTCGGAAGAATCCGAAGATCAAGAGGTTTCTTCCACCGATGATAGCTCGGCCGAAAAAGCCGAGGATACCCAAGACGATACCAATGAATCCCAGCCCGAATCGGAGTCGGAATCCGAGCTTGAGCAAGGTGCTGAGTCGACCGAAAAGTAAATTTAATACAGGAATAATAAAATGTCTACGATTTCAAAAGAAGCTGTTTTGGACCTTCGCGAGAAAACGGGAGCGGGTCTCATCGACTGTAAGCGCGCCCTTGCTGAGAGCAATGGGGATTTGGAGGAAGCGATTTCAATCCTCCGAAAAAAAGGCGTAGCCTCCGCTGCCAAAAAGGCAGGAAGAGATGCAGGCGAGGGAATCATTGCCCAATCCATATCGGAGGACCGCAGAAAAGGAATCTTGGTCGAGGTCAATTGTGAAACTGATTTCGTGGCCAAAAACGAAGACTTCATAAGCTTTTCTTCGGAGGTTGCCGAGGATTTGCTCGCTGATCCTAGCGCTGATTTGGAATCAAAGAGAACGGAGCAAGTCGGTAAGATCGGAGAAAACATTAGGATTTCTCGTTTTCAGGAATTGGAAATCGCTGGGAGTGGTCTGGTTCAATCCTACGTACATACTGGGAGCAAAGTTGCCGTTCTCATGTCTATTTCTTCCGAATCAACCGATTGCGCCAGTGATCAAAAGGTGCTGGAGATGTCCAAGGACTTGTGCATGCATATCGCCGCCACCTCACCGGTCTGCGTTTCTCGCGAGGAGGTGCCGCCCGAACTCATCGACAAGGAAAAAGACATCGCGATGGCTCAGGCTGAGGGAAAACCAGCCCAAGCGGTGGAAAAAATCGTTCAGGGTAAGTTGGAAAAGTATTTTGCTACTTCCTGTCTCCTGGAGCAGCCATTCGTAAAAAATCCGGACCAGACCGTCAGGCAAGTTGTGGAAGAGGTTTCCAAAGCCAAAGGCGTGGATCTTAAGGTGCTGCAATTCGTCCGATATCAGGTAGGCGAAGCAAACTGAGCGATTTTTTCCCTAAAGAATGTCTTGGAGATGCCAGAGCCCCTTCAGGGCAATGTTCACGCGTTGAGCGTCCAAGTCAAAAAGGTACTCGCAAAGTAGGCAAGCATTAGGATAGTTCCGTGGGTTTTTCCCAATTCTTTTTTTCCGGAGAACCAACACAAGAGCAGCGTAAGTAAAAGCATCGATCCATGATCGATCCAAGGATGAGCCACATCCGACTTAATCGGAGTGATTAGGCCGGCAACTCCTCCGACTAATCCAATGTTAAAAACGTTCGAGCCAATAATATTTCCGAAAAGCATGGCGACTTGGGAGTTTTTCAATAACGCGAGGGATGCGGCGAGTTCAGGGAGACTCGTACCTACGGCGACAATTGAAAAGCCAATCAATTCTTCCGGCAGTCCAAGACCCGAGGCCAAATTCTTAGATCCGAAGACTAGAATTTCGGATCCAATCCAAAGTCCAAGTCCAGAAAGAACAATGACCAGCAAGCTAAGCCAGGAACTGGACCTGATATTGCCCGTATCGTTGTCCGCAATCTTGGCAGTT
>JAYOEB010000142.1:2508-3092 GCA_038116775.1 Opitutia bacterium
GTTCTCTGCCTTCGATATTTGAGGGCTTGATAGCTAAGGCATCCGGTGTATGCGATGGTAAACACCAAAAGTCCGATTCCAAGTTCCCAACTTATCGCATTTTGGGGCGACAAGAAGATAAAAACGGAAAAAGCCGTGGTTAGGAGCAACAGGGTAAGTTTTTGAAAGGAAGGGATGGAATCCCGGATGATAATCGGTTTACTGAGGGCGGTTATTCCGAGGATGAGACCTATGTTTGCAATGTTGGACCCCAATATGTTGCCAAGGATCAACCCAGTCGCATCGTTGGCGATCGCCGAAAAAGAAGTAAAGAGTTCAGGGGCAGAGGTAGCGATGGAGACGACGGTTAAACCGATCAAAATGTGGGGAACGCCGAGGCTAGTGGCGAAATTCGCTGATGAAACGGAAAGGGCATCACCCGCCCTTATCAAAACAAAGATACCTGCGATGAGCGATGCAAAGAGAAAGACGAAGTAGAAAAATTCACTGAATTCTGCGACGGAAAAGGCGAGTTCTTCAAGTATTGATTGCATCTAAAAATGGAACCGCACTCTGCATACTAGACTAATGCGGCGCAAGTAGAA
>JAYOEB010000142.1:3123-5531 GCA_038116775.1 Opitutia bacterium
CTTATTCCAACATCTGTCCTACGCTACCTAATGCTTTGAGCGCTCTTTTGATGAAAACGGCTACCGAACTGAAAGATACTTTAAATCTTCCGCAAACGGACTTTCCTATGCGGGCAAACGCAGTTCAAAGAGAACCGATTAGAATAAGACACTGGGAAGACGTAGGTCTTTACCAACTTCTTCAGCAAAAGAACCGAAATGGTCCTTGCTTTACCCTCCACGACGGCCCCCCTTTTACCAATGGAGACGTGCATGTGGGAACGGCTCTGAACAAGATTTTGAAGGACACGATCTTGCGCTACAAGGGGGCCAGAGGATTCAAGACCCCATACGTGCCCGGGTGGGACTGTCATGGACTTCCCATAGAGCACAAGGTTTCCAAGGAATTGAGAAAGAATGAAGGACAATTGGATCCTTTGAGCATACGAAAGGCTTGCGCGGAGTTTTCCGCATCCTACGTCGAAACCCAGAGAGACCAGTTCAAGCGTCTTGGGGTTTTGGCTGATTGGACTCGCGAGTATCGGACTATGAACCCTCGCTATGAGTCTGAGATCTTGCGAACCTTCGCAGATTTCGCAAGAAGGGGACTCATATACAGAAGCAAAAAACCAATCTACTGGTCTATTCCCTGTCGTACCGCCTTGGCGGAAGCGGAAATTGAATACAAGGATCACGTCAGTCCTTCCATTTTCGTTAAGTTCAGACTTTTGGACCAAGATTGCGAGTCATATGTGGTGATTTGGACGACGACGCCATGGACCTTGCCGGCAAATTTGGCCATAGCCGTGCACCCTAGGGAAAAATACGTGGAAATTCAGGAAGCGGGAGCCAGTTATTGGGTCGCAGAGAAATTAGCCGATTCCTTAATCGGTATTTTCAAGTTCGAGAATCCCACCAAGGGTAAGGTTCTTGTGGGCAAGGACCTGGTCGGGCTCAAGGCGGTGCATCCCTTCATAGATAGACATAGCCCGGTTTTAGGAGCGGAATACGTGACCATGGATTCAGGTACCGGTTGCGTTCACATTGCCCCTGGGCATGGCGTTGAGGATTACCTCACGGGTTTGGAAAATTCCTTGGAGATCTATTGCCCCTTGTCAGATGCGGGAACCTACCTTGATGACGGAATGGTTCCTCCGGAATTGGTGGGCGTTTCGGTTTTGGAGAGATCAAACGGATGTCCCGCAAACGATTCGGTTTTGGATATTCTGCAAAGAAACTCATCTTTGCTGGCTCAGGAGAACCATCATCACCAGTACCCGCATTGTTGGAGAAGCAAAACGCCCGTGGTATTCAGAGCGATGGATCAGTGGTTTGTGTCGCTGGATACGGACGAACTAAGGACTCGTTGCATCGAATCTGTCGAAAAGATCGCCTTTACGCCCGAATGGGGGAGGAATCGAATTCGCGGTTTTCTCGAATCCCGACCGGATTGGTGTATTTCGCGACAACGCTCATGGGGAGTACCCATTCCCGTTTTTTATGATCAGGAGGGGGAAGCTCTTTTGGATCCGAAACTCATTGAGTTTCTGGCCGACAAAATTGAAAGAGAAGGTACTGACGCTTGGTTTTCGCTTTCGGAAGAGGAGTTGCTCCAAGGATTTGAGCTTTCATCGGAATGGCGTGACAAAAAACTCATCAAGGGCACGGACACGCTCGACGTCTGGATTGATTCCGGTTGCAGTCATCGAGCGGTTTTGAGAAGCATGGACGAATTGAATTGGCCCGCCGATCTCTACTTGGAAGGAAGCGATCAGCATCGAGGTTGGTTTCAAAGTTCTTTGTGGACGGGGATGATTTCGTTCGGTCAGGCTCCTTACAAAAGAATTTTGACTCATGGTTTTGTGGTCGATGGAGACGGGCGAAAAATTTCCAAAAGCGACGGCAAACCCCAAACGGCCGACTCTTACGTACAAAAATACGGAGCCGACGTACTCAGGCTTTGGGTGTGTTCGGAGGACTTTCGTCGGGATATTCCCTTGTCGGATGAAATTCTCGGTCAGGTGGTTCGGTCTTATCGAACCCTGCGCAACACCTTGAAATTTCAATTAGGGACCCTGCATGACTTTGAAGCCCCTAAACACTCCGTGAAAGAGGAAGACTTGGATCTCATTGATCTTTGGGCCCTCCACAAGACGGGGGAACTCTTGTCGGAAGTCGGAGAGTGTTTCGAGTCTTACGAAATCCATCGGGCGGTTCAGATAATCAATCGATTTTGCTCCGGCAT
Source organism: Opitutia bacterium (assembly GCA_038116775.1). GTDB lineage: Bacteria > Verrucomicrobiota > Verrucomicrobiia > Opitutales > Seribacteraceae > Seribacter. The sequence goes on from JAYOEB010000142.1 coordinate 5,348, forward strand.
TCTTTCATCCACCTATCACGACCTCATCAAGGACCGGCTTTACACCCTCCATTTTGATGATCCGAAGAGACGATCTTCTCAAACTGCGATTCATAAGATATTTTCTACGCTGGTGAGGGTGATCGGCCCGCTGACGCCCTTTACCGCCGATGAGGCCTGGTCTTATTTTCAGAGCGGACAAGAG
>JAYOEB010000142.1:5541-6411 GCA_038116775.1 Opitutia bacterium
CTGTCGGACGATAGCCTTCTATTGCAGGATTGGCCCGAACCGAGTGATTCTTTGACAGCAGGCAACGCAGTCTCCGATGCCCAATCTATTCTGAATCTTAAGGATTCTCTCGTCAACGAACGATTGGAGCAACTTCGGGAAGAAAAGAAGATCGGACAGTCGCTCGATGCGGAAATCGAGATTAGGTTTCCCCAGAATGATCCCCTGGCTCCGGTCCTTCGTAGGAGGGAAGAGGATTTGGCGGAATTTTTCATTGTTTCGAAAGTAAAGCTCGTCGAGGATGATGGGCTCTCTGAGATCGCCGTCGTTGCCCGACATGCTGCAGGGGTTCGTTGTCCGCGGAGTTGGAGATGGGTTCCCGAACTTGTTTCCGCCGAACCATGGGGTGAAGTTTCTCCCCGTTGCGCGGAAGTTCTTGCAAAAATTTCCTAAACTTTTACATCCCTTATCCCACAAAGCATGACCAAGAAAAAGACTACAACATCTTCGAAATCTGAGAAAAAGACGAAGGTCTCCGCGTCAAAATCGGCCGCCGCCGGCGGAGAAAGGCAAAAAGTTTCCACCCCCTCCAAGACCGTATCCAAGCCGACGGCGAAAAAATCTTCCGTCAGTCGTACCCCCAACAAGAAATCCTCGCAAACCGTTCGGAAAAAAGCAAACGAAGTCAAAAGTAAGCGGGCGGCAAAAGCTCCGGCCGATACGGCCAAGACCGACGTTGAAAGCAAAGTCCGTGAAATCGTCGGCAAGAACAACGCCAATGCGGTTGGCGAAAAGAAGGAATCGAAGTGCTTCAGTTTAGACGACGTCAGGCAAATTCTCAAGGACAAGACAAAAAAACCGGACGCAGTCACCGGTGGGAATGCTCTTAAG
>JAYOEB010000143.1:0-6406 GCA_038116775.1 Opitutia bacterium
CTTTTGTCCTTCAAATATCGAACTAGCTTTGCAGGCCACCTCCTGCTGTGTTTCTTTTTCTCACTTTCTCTTTTGGGTAATGCGAAGGTAGAGTTCGAAGTTGGTCGCTCCCCCACCCCCAAGGGCAACCTGCCCATCTTGGGCTCTGGTCTCGCAATGAGCAAGGGCTACTACAAGCAGGCACCCGTCGGTGAACTTTCCGGATGGACGCTTTCCTTTTGGTTTGAGGCAAAGTCCGACAAGAAAGGTGTTTTGCTTGGAATCGTTCGCAATGAGAAAAACGACGAGGCTTATCGCCTGACCTATGAAAAAGGCACCCTTGCCTTTGAAGACCTCATGATGGGCAAGGGAATCTGGAAATTACTGGTCAAGGAAGTGGAAAAGGAGAAGTGGAATCATCTCGTCCTTTCCTATTCCCATGCCAGCGGCCCAGCCCTTTACCTGAATGCGAAAAAGATGGCTCAGGGCGTCCGTGGCCAAATGGGTTACTCCACCAACTTTGATCATTACCATTTCGGAGCAGCCGTTCACGACAAGGAAGAATACGGGAATTTCTTTGACGGTAAAATCGATGATTTCGAATTGCATAACCGCTTATTCGATGAATTGGAAATTCAAAGTCTTTTCAACGGGGATTCCTTTCCGTACTCACTGGTTGCCTTCAATGATTTCGAAAACGTCGATCACCGTGAACTCGCTTTTTTCGATTCCACCAACCCGGACGACGATTATCTGGAAGCCGGTCGAAAACTGTATCTGCAGAATTGCACCTCTTGTCACAGCAAGGATGGGATAGAACCGCCCATCAACCCCTTGGCCCGGATGTTCACCAAGCACAAAATGGAAAACGGCGGCGATCCCTTCAGGATGTTCAAAACCCTCACTTATGGCTTCCGTAACATGATGCCTTCGGTCCAACTAAGCCCTACCGATCGCTACAAAGTCATCCACTACCTTCGTGAAAAGATCATTAGGGAAAAAGCACCCCATCTCTTAGACCAATTCGATCAATCGTCCACCAAGGTCATGCCCAAGGCCCCGGGAGATCCGGGAAACGAAGCCGAGCGCTTCGAGGAACTCGCCCGGGTAGGATACCTACGGGACTACGGCAAAGCCCTGATTTCACCGGTAGTCGGCAGAGCCACCAGCAACAATGCTCTAACCCTTGACTTGGGCGACCAAACCACCATTTCCTACGATTTGGGCACCATGCGCGCGATCGGAGCATGGACCGGCGGATTTCTCGACTTGAGCGGCACTCTCCATCATCGATTGCGGGCGTCTGGATTGCCCCATGCCCGATTCGAAATGATGGGAAATTCCTCTGACTGGCAATGGGCATGGGGTGGCAAGGCCGAAAACAAAGTCCCCGACATTTCGCCCAAAACCGTCTGGCCCGAGGCTCAACTCCGCTACAACGGGCACTACCCATACGGGGCGGACACCATCCTGTCCTATTCCGTGCAAAAGAGAGAACTTCTGGAAAGTCCCAAGCTTGAAAAAATCGACAAGGTTCGGCTCATCCACCATCGCTTCAGCGTCAAACCCGGAAAGAATCAATTGGAACTAATCGTACTGGGCGACAATACGAAAATCATCGGCGATAGGGCCATCCGGGGCGCATCGATCGCTTGGCTGCAGACTCGAAACAAGAAAGCAGCCTTCCGTTTGAGCGAAAACGGAAAACTCGTCCTGCGCATTCCTCCCAGCAAGGAAGCGATTCATTTGAACTTGGTCCTCGCTCATGATCCGGAAGGAACTTTGAAGGAGAAAAAGCCATCCGACCTAATGACCAACCTTTTTGGAATGACGCAAGGCGGACCCAGAAGATGGAAAGATACCCATAGCCTCAAAGGTAGACTCGTCACCTCCACTTTTCAGGGTTATGTGATGGACAGCATCACCGTTCCTCTGAGAAACGCCTACAACTCATGGATGCGAACCTCCTCCCTGGCTTTCTTTCCCGATGGAAGACTTGCCGTCAGCACACTGCCTGGAGACGTGTGGATCGTCAGTGGAATCAATGACGACCTGAACCAGATCACCTGGCAAAGGTTCGCTGCCGGCCTCTATGAACCATTGGGCATGAAAGTCGTCGATGGCGTCCTAACCGCAGTTACCCGCGGCAGACTGGTCAAACTTCACGACTACAACGACGACGGGGAAGCGGATTTCTACGAAGCCTTCTTTAATGAAGACGAACCCGACAAAGGCTGGCACGCCTATAACTTCGATCTGGAAGTCGGTGGGGACGGATCCTTCTACTACGGCAGAACCGGAGGATTCAGCCAGTGGTCGGTGCCGGGAGGAGTGGTCAAGGTGTCTCCGGACGGCAAGACTTCAACCGTCATCGGGGCTGGGCTGCGCGTACCCAACGGTATCGGCAGACTGCCGGACGGACGAATCACCTTAGGCGACAATCAAGGAACCTACGTGCCTGCCAGCAAGATATCCATCACCAGTGAGAATGCATTTCACGGGGCGGGCTCATGGAGTAGGCACGGGGACAAGTACGAACCTGCGAAAATCGTTCAACCCATCGTCTACATGCCTCAGGAACTCGACAGTTCATGCGGCGGTCAACTGTGGGTCGAAAAGGACGAAAGGCTTGGACCCTTGAGCGGCCAGTACTTCCATACTTCCTACGGCAAAGCCGCCACCATGTACGTCATGATGGACGAGATCGGAGAGCTCGCGCAGGGCGCCGTATATTCGTTGCCGCTAAAAATGGAATCCGGCACCATGCGGGCCGCTCAAAATCCGATCGATGGTTTCGTTTATTTTTCGGGTCTCACCGGTTGGCAAGCGGGAGCCACCCAAGAAGGAAGCATTCAAAGACTTCGATACACGGGGGAGGACGGAATTTATCTTCGGGATGCAAAGGCGAGAAAAAACCGTCTCGAGCTTATCTTCACCGAATCCGTAGACGCCGATTCGATAAGCAAGGAATCTTTTTCCGCCACTGCCTGGAATTACCGTTGGTCCCCAGGATACGGTTCTCCCAAGCTAAAGACCTCGGACTCCAAAACCCATGGAATCGATCAATTGAAAGTTGATGCGCTCGATCTTTCAAAAGATGGGAAGAAGCTGTCCGTACTTATTCCCGATCTGATTCCCTGCCACAACCTGAAACTCGACTTTGAGGTCAACGGTACAAACGGAGCGAAATTATCCGGCCCAGTCTATTTTACCATCCACGAACTTCCCGAGGGATAGCTTCCCCCACCCTACTGATACGAAAGGGAAAGAACCAAAGAGTGGTTTTCGTGCCAACCAGGAAAACCCATTCTCTCCACTACCCTTCCCCTCGATCATGAACGATATCATGTCCATGATCGATTTTTGGGAATCCCGTCTGAATTCAATTCTTTCGCTTTTTCTTATTTTGGGAAGCAGGATCGGTTTTCTCTTTCAGCAAGTGCCGCACGCGGTCGTATTCGGGATTCACGCATTTGTCTCCCCAACGCTTGAGCGCGCAAAGCAGACCTACGTCGGATTCAGGTAACTGGCCCTTGTCGCCCGTAGCTTCAATCCATTCAGCCAGGTAGGCGCGGTGTTGCTTGAGAAAACCGGCGTACTCAGCGTCCTTCGCCAAGTTATTGATCTCGTGGGGATCCTTGGAGAGATCATATAACTCCTCGGGTTGCTTGCCATTTGGATCGAAGAAGATCATTTGGACTTGATTCATCTCACCGGCCGCCATCATTTCTCGAAACTTTTTGGATACCTCCCAATCATCCTTGTAGGTGGGTTGCATGAAAGGACGGTCATCGGTGTAGTTTCGCAGATATTTGAACCGGGGTGTGATCACCGCCCGAATCTTCTCAATGGTAAAGTCGCAACGGTCACGAGCGGATATGGTATATTTCTTGGGCTTGTATCCTTTGGCCAAAAAGTCCTGCCCCTCCATATTCCGGGGAATGGGCAAACCGGCGATCGCCAGAGAAGCGGGGGCCAAATCGATGCTGTTGATCAAATCTTCCCTCACCTGTCCGCCCTTGATCCCGGGTCCGCTGACGATGCATGGCATATTGATTCCTCCTTCGTAGAGCATCTGCTTATGGCGGTGCAACTTGTACCCGTGATCGCTGAAAAGGAAAATGATGGTGTCATCGTAAAGACCGTCCCGCTTCAGGGCTTCAACGATTTGCCCTACCTGATCATCCGTAAAGAGCAGGCAATCGTAATGATGGGCAATCTCCTTACGCACTTCGACGACGTCCGGATAATAAGGAGGCACCGGTACTTTGTCCAGAGGGGTTACTTTCTTGGCCCGACCACCGGACTTTCCACCGGAGATTTGAATCTGACCGAAAAATGGTTTTCCTTCGGGTCGACCCGTCCACTCAGACCCATCCTTGGCGCCCTTGAAATTCCAGCCACCCGAGTGATGGTCATAAATCTCATCCCGGTCGAATTCGAAATTAAAATCATCCTTACCACTTCCTTCGTTAAAAGTGTAGTAACCTGCATCCCTAAAAATCTTGGGGAGCAGTTGGACTCCATTAGTCAAAACGTTCTTGTCATACTCACCCATGGACTTGCCTCGAAAATCGGGTCGACAACTACGGTGCTGGTGGGCTCCAACCGTGGTCTGCATCATACCCAGAATTGTGCCTGAACGCATAGCCGAGCATACTCCAGCCGAGGTGTAGAAACGATTAAAACGGATACCGCCATCAGCAAGAGAGTCAATGTGCGGAGTCTTTATGACTTTATCTCCGTAGCAACCAAACCATCCGCTCACATCCTCCAAGTAAATCCAAAGGACGTTTGGCCGATTCACGGCACCCAAAGCCAGTGAAGACAATACGAACAGCGAGGGAAACAATTTCTTAATCATTTTGAAACGCTTAGTGAAATCCAAAACCTTTGTGGAGTCTGAAATGCCTTACCGAAGAAGATTTATCGAAAAGCCTGAGGTTTTTCCGGGCCGATCCCCACTCGCCGTCCAAGGGTTAATGCCTTGGCTCTTAACTTTTTCCCAGGGTTTCTCCCACTTCAGAAATTTGCTCGTGATTGTCTTTGAACCATCCAAAAAGAGATGGATTGAGTCGGTGTCGGTCTATTCAATCATGAGTCGCGGGCCCTTTCAGGTACCCCAGCGAAACCAAGAACTCATCCACTTCGAGCATGGTCTCGAGATAAAACCGACCCCCTCCCTCCTCGTTGCCCCGGGCATTGAAAAATCCATGCTCTTGACCCTCATACCAGCGGAGATCACAACGCCCACCAACGGCTTCGATTTTATCTTTGAATAGTTCTCCTGTGGAAATCGGGATAAGTTTGTCCTCGGTCCCGCAAATGAAAATCGTGGGAGGCACTCCCTTTCCAATATTGTGCATGGGGGAAAATTGCTGCCAATAAGACTTTACCTTGGAATATCCATATCCTTGCTGACTGTTGTCGATCACCGGATTAAACAGCAGCAAAGCTTGCGGTTTCGGACTGAGCGACAGATCATCCTCCGGGTCGTCAAATGCAGCGATGGTGGCAGCAGCAGCCGCCACATGCCCCCCGGCCGATCCTCCCCCCGCAATGATCTTGAGGGGATCCACACCCAGTTTGGCGGCGTTTGCCCGAATCCAGCGGATGGCCGACTTGCCATCGCTGACGCAAGCCTTGGGTTCGGTCTTATGTTTGCTTTTAATTCTGTAGTCTGCGCAAAAAGCAACCATCCCTCGGGACGCCAGATAGTCGGCATGAGGAGCAAACTGGGCATGATGGCCGCCAACCCACCCACCTCCAAAAAAAAGGACGACCCCCGGCCGTTGATCCTCCTTTTTCCAGTTTTCCGGAAAATAGGTATGCAGAAAAAGTTTTCCCTGCGGAGTCTCCTTATACGCAAAAACTTCATCTGGACTTGGCTCTATGCGAGCCAAAAGGCTTAGACAAAAGAGGGTGCCGGTGAAAAGAATGGAGGTTCGAAGAAGGCTCATGACGTTAGGATGATTCATTCTCCGAAAGCTGCCAAGTAAAGAAGACTCGCACAGGCAAACCCAGGCCTAGAGCTTCCTTTAAGCCTAAGGAACTCGGTCTCTCGGCCTTGGAAATAATAAATCATCCGTTTGTTTACTTTGCAGGAAAGGCAACGAGCCCATGCAGACCCGGCTTTTAATGGATGCCCTTCGCAACGAATGAAATGAAGACTCTCATCTTTTCCAGATAAAATCAGGAGGACGAAAGATTTTTATTTCGCTACCGTTGGATAATTTGGGACCATGGGTAGATCGACCATTCGCGACGACCTTCTTGTAACTACCGATCATCTTCTTTGCCCTTTCAAAATGAATGCTAGCGAGGTTATTCTTTTCACCGGGATCTCCAGCCAAGTCATACAACTGAATGAAAGTGGGATGCTCGAGCTCGGCATGATTCTTCAGTTTTCGACCAAATTTTTGAATCG
>JAYOEB010000144.1:0-6333 GCA_038116775.1 Opitutia bacterium
TAATCATGAAAAACCAAAAGGAGTTGGTTTTAACCTGCGCATCAGGAGGACCGCGCGAACGGGAAGTATCTAACTTGCCCAAATTGTTCCGTCCGGAGTCCTCCAACGAGGCTCCGCGACGGAACCTTTCCGTTTACTCTCAACCGTTAATGAAAGTTTTAATTATGAAAATCATCAACATTGATTCTCTCTATGAAGGGAGGATGGCATCATGGCGCTAAGCTTTGGAGGGAGCGGGTTTTCCGCCCAAAAGAGCATCTCGCACATGAGCCAGACCAAGTCGAAAATGGATAAAAGTCTGCTTCGAATATCCAGTGGCAATCGCTTGCAGAATGCCGGGGATGACCCAGGTGGACTTGCGGTATCCATGAGGTTGCAAAACGAAATCTCTATTCTCGGAGCAGCAAAGGATCGTGTGGCTAACTCAAAATCTTATGTGGAATCACAGTCAACCGCATTGCAGTCTGTCGCAGATATCGTCTCTGAAATGCAAACCGTAAAAACCAATTATGATGCCACCGCCAATGCTTCTGAAAAAGCAGCTTACGAGTCTCAGTTTCAAGACCTGAGGGGCCAGTTGGCCAGCCTCAAGGGTGAAACAATCAACGGCCAATCCCTCTTTAACCGTGGGAGCAACCTGACGGTATCCACCAGTACCGATGGTTCCAGTGGTTCGGTAACCTTGACCGATATCGATCTGGCGGCGGCTTTTCAGTACGTTGATGGGGATGGTGATTCGGCGGATCTTGCCGATTTGACCGACACAATCACCCTCGATGACACTGACGGCAACCTGGATGTTTCACTAAGCAACTTGAGTGATATCCATGACACGGTGTCAGGTCTAGCTGCCGAAGTAGCCGGTGACGAATCCACCCTTGGTTTTGCCAGTGATTACCTCGAGAACATGAGCACAAACCTGGAGGCCGCTCATGGACGCATCATGGACGTGGATATCGCAGAGGAATCAGCAAATTATGCGAAGCTAAGCATGCAGTACGAAGCTGCCGCCGCTGCCGTCGCCCAGGCGAACCTAGCCATGGGGGCGGTACTCGATCTCCTGCTCAGTTCGGTGAGAAAGGATTGAGATCAATCCTCTCGTGACCCATTCGGCTTTCGTTCCCGGCTTAAACCGAGGAACGAGAGCCGGTTGGTCGGGAACTTGCAAAACGGATTACTACGATGAATGAAGAAAGCACAACTCAATACGATCAAAAGACCGCCGTTGCCGGATTGAGCGGCAAGGGTAAAACCAGAGCTCTGGCCATTAGTTGCCGGGAAAAGGAACGTTCTTCGAAGGAACTGGCGGAACTAGGCTCCAGTCTCATGCGCGCTGAACCCGCCCTCTTTTGGGTGTGCGTGGATTCGTCCCGAGCCAAGAATCCTTTCGAATGGTGTTCGCAGTTCGCTCGTTCTCTTCGCACCGCCCAAGCGGTGACTCCCATGGAGCTTGCCAAATTCGCATTGCAAGTGGGCAAGGCGTTGAGTCCTTTCAGGGGGCTTAAGGCGGAGAACCAGGAGGCTGCAAACAACGGCAAGGGCAACGTCTCCAACCATCTTGTAGAAAACTTCGAGAAATTGCTGGAGAAGGCTAACACCCCATCGACTCCGCCCAAGGTGGTTCTGGCCTTGCAAACGTTCGACGAATATTCAGATGAAATGCTTGCGTGGTTGTCTTCCGAGCTGAATCAATCCTTCAGGGAATCGAAGGCATTCAATGGCTGCAGATTCGTCTTCGCAATGAGCGAACAGAGTGAAAGAACGGAAAAGTTTTTCAACGATTTCGGTTTTGAAAACGTTCATCGAAACACCATTCTCGGTGAAGAGAGGCAGGCTCCTATCCAAGAAAAAACCGGGCCAGGTCTGGCCAAACCCCGGCAAGCAGAGGATTCCGACGCTAGTTCACAAGCGGATGCCGACCTTTCGAAATCCTTGCTAAGCGAAGATTCTTCGACTAACTTGGTAAACGTGGATACGCTGGAAACATCTATGGACGCAACTGAAGCAAAGCGTTTTTGTTCTTCCTACGACTCTGTCGAACGCTCCTTCCTCAAGTTTGCCTCCTACCCTACTCGTGTCAGCCGTTTCACGCTGGAGCATTTCACCTCCGATCGAGAAGCGGCTCTATGCTTCAATTGGCTAAAGAGAAATCCTTCTCTTTGCACGCCACATCCCAGTGGAGATTTAGTAATGCTTGAGGATGCTCGGGCTGCGGGAAGAGCGCTGGATTTTTCCGAAAATCCGGAACAAGCGAAGGCTCGCTCGGTTCTAGCTTCCGTACTCGACGCTTTTCACCAAAAATTCCCTGACCACGATTACCATTGGATTCCCATCAACCTGCAACTTTTCGAATCCTTTGACTCCAAGATTCTCAACTCTCTTTTCAGCCACGACGAAATTCTACAAATTTCTCAATTGCTTGAGGTTTCCTCCGATGAGTTCGTAGTCGAAGAGGCATGCAAATCATTATCTCCGGATGCCAAACTGGTTACCCGACGCTATATGGAATTGAGCGAAAAAGCTCCGTTGCCCGGTCTTGCCGATCGCGTGCGCCAACTCTGGTTGAAGGATCAGGCAACCTTTATTACCAGAAAAAGCAAAGTCGAAGAAGAGAAAGGCAACATCTCCGCAGAGATAGAAGGAACCTTGAATCAGATCACCGCTTTGGAGGCGATGAAAAAGACCATGCTGGATGAGTTTCGAAAACCAAAGAGCAGGCGGGCTGAAAAAGTCTACTCCTTTTCCTCCTCCAAAGCGCTGATCGCGTTAGGCATGGGAACAATGGGCGCAAGCCTGCTTTCGGAAAGCATCGGGGCTTATCATGCGGCTTGCGGACTGGCCCTAACTTTTTTCGGTTTTTTCTGGCCCATGGTGGACGTCAAGCGCGCCCCCGTCACTGCCGACGGACCACGCTCCAACTTGGCCATCGAAACCCAACAACGCTCCCTCAGTCATAGAATCTCCAGCTTGGGCAATCGAGTGAAGGTAATGAAGGGCAACCTTGACAACGTCGAAAGACAACTTGAGAAACTGGGGGAGTCGCCCCCTGCGCCCTATTTGGAATTCGACGAAACAAGAGACAACTGAGCGAGGAGACGCTTTTGGATTCTCCGGCGAGTCGTTTCCTTGGCAAGCTGACACTCCCAGACTACGATTGATCGCCATCCAAGCTTTCTTAATTGGAAAAGATTTCTACGGTCTCTTTTTTGATTCCTTTCGAATTTTTCTTCCCAGAAGGAACGTCGAGTGGCTGGCACGGTTGCTTTCGGACAGTTTTGATGCCTGTGCCAAAAGCATCCGTGCACGAAAACGACCGATTTGTATTTGGGCAGAACAAGATCCGGTCTTCCAGGCAAATCCTTTCCATGGAGACGAAAACGAAAACCGTTGCGATGCAGGAAGGAACGAATGAGCAGTTCCGGTTTGGTGTTCTTCGAGCCCACACGACTCATGACGTAAGAACGCTGTTCTTCGGAAAAGACGTCAGTCACGATTTGGATGGGACTTCATTCATTCGACCGAGATCATTCAAACGTCGATCCATTCCACCCCCAAAGCCTTCGCTCCGACTCCTGAAATTCCAAGTAGGTACGATCCGCGGAGACGTGAACCGTTCGAGTGAGCAATTCACACAAGCGACGAGAAATCGCTTTGGTCTGTTCGCCTGAAAGCTTCCCCACGTTCTTGACCTCCATGTACGCAGTCGCGGTTTTGGCATCGCCAGCAAAAGAGATCGTTTCGCTCCGGCATATTCTAACCATTACGTATTCGAGCGACTTGCCGGTTTCTTCAGCCAGCGTACGAGAGCCTTCTTTTACGAGAGTTTCCGTTTGGGAAGGAGACAGGTTTACGGATAGGTGAACGTTGAGAAGAGGCATGCGTTGAATGAAAAAGAGAATTTGTTGGAACTGAAGAAGCCGATTGCCTAAGGTATAGATACGGCATTGAAAGTTCATTTGATAAAGCGACAGTAGAGTATGCAAGTTTTTTGCAGCCTCTAATCTTCTGATTGTAATTGAACATCGGTAAACTTTCTTTTTCTTTCGTCCTTGAACAATCACATGAGTGAAGAGATACACCAAGTCCCTCCAAGCGACCATCTTGACTTGCATGATTTCAAATCCAGTGAGGCGGAAGAACTGATCGACGAATTCATTTGGTCCTGCGAACAATCCGGCATCACGAGAGCCACCATCATCCACGGAAAAGGAAGTGGCGCAATGCGCAAGCTCGTCGAATCCCGATTACAAAAAAACCAATCGGTAATTAGTTTTCGAGCTGGATCGGAAACAAAGGATGAGAACTGGGGGCGGACAAGTTTTTGCATTGGACAAAAAGAAGCGCCCATTATCGACACTTGAAATTTTTCGGTGGATGGTACAACCTTGGATGACATGAGCATATTTTCTCGCCTTTTACGCAACCTAGCCTTGATGAGTTGCTTGCTTTTGCCGTTTTCATGCATGGAAAAGGAAAAGGCTGTATCACTTGGTTCCTCGTTGTCGGACAAAGGCTTGAGCATGACCAGTTCCAAGTCGGACAAAGCTAAAGTGGAGGTCTATTTGATTTCAAGAGATGCGGTGGAAGGAGAACTCCTGGCCAAAGCGCTCAATGCCAGCGGCAGGGAGATCGGTCGCTCAAAGCAAAGTTTGAACCTCGGCAAGGACGACGCCAAATTGGTTACTTTCACTTTCGATGCTTCGGTTAACCTGGATGAGGTCACCAAGTATCTGATCGATTTCCGCAAGCGCTAAATTCCTCGGTCCTGCGGTGCAGAGCCTAAGGTCTTTCTCAACCTTTTTGTGCGTCCCAGGGTTAACTATTCAATTGCCAGGCCAATACTTGCAATTCGTTGTCAATGAGTGTTCACCCTTGCGATGGACTTTTCAAAGTTTTCTTGATCTTGCCACATTATTAACTCATTAGATTAAAAGATGAAATTATTTGCAATTTTGACTCTCTGTTTCCTTTTTGGATGCGCCAACCAAGGCAGCACCGTTCTAAAGAAGCTTTCCGAATCAGACGTGAACTCTAACATCCATCCCGGAAAGACGACTCGCAACCAAGTGAGAGCAATGTTTGGAAGTCCCTTGGAAACTACCTACACTGATGGCGGACTTGAGATTTGGAAGTACCGCTATGAGGACACTACAGGTCTCAACGCAGCAAACATAGCGTCACAAACTCTTACTCTAGGTCTTGCCGGCAGTAGAAGAGTGGGCACCGAGAAAGAGCTGATCATATTGTACAATGATGATTACACCGTCAAGAGATTCAATATGTCTGAAGCTCCCGTACAAAGGGGAACAGGATTCCTTTGATTTAATCTGCGCATTCTTCGCAGATGTTATAGGAACAGCCTTCTGAACAAGTGTAGGTTTTTGCTGTCGTAGTTTTTCTGGTTCCAAGAAATTTATTAACCTTCGTTGTTGTTATTCCCAACGGTTGACGGCATTCGAAGCAACTCCCTCCGAACAAATCATAATAGTTCTGCCCCTCTACCAATGGGTGCTTGCGTTTAGGGCATTGGGGAGATTTCTGAACAAAGTAGTCGAAAGCTTTGTTCCATTTTTGTTCTTCCTTATCCGATACAAGCTTGGAGTGCCTTTGCGTGCATCCAGTAAAAATAAAAATGGCTGAAAATACTATCAAGGACACATTGGTTTGTTTCATATTGGCCACTATCAAAACATCTTCCACCCAACAGTCAATCCCTCCCCAACCAACACTCCTGATAGGGAGTTTTTTTAATGGGAGACCCTTCACTGATTCTCTCGCGCCTTGTTCCAACAAGCGCCTCGTTTTACCCGTCTTCTTCTGACGAAAATATGCTGAAATTCGCTTACACCACTCGTTCCAAACAACCAATAATCACTCCTCAAGTTCTCGTTCTTTGAACGCCCATACTTGTTTGATGACTTTTTTATCTTCTCATAAGTTTCTGAATCGTCAAAATATCAGGTGCGCTCGGAAAGCCACCTCCATCCATCAAGTGTATTTGGTTAAATCTAGAACAAGAAAAGACTCATCGCTTGTTTCTAATTCTCGATAACGCCACACGGGATGGATACCGCTGATTTCACCCTTCAGCAGCCAATGTCCTTATGATTTTCCAACTTATTGGAGCATCGACTGCGCTCTCCGTTTCTGCATCTTGCAAGAACGATTCATCGCATTCACTTTTCATCTGAGTCGATTGGGAAAGCTGAAATGCAAACTGCTGGTGATTTCAGCAAGTTGACAGGCTTGCCGGATATTCTTATAACAATTCCCTATCAGACACATCCATGGAAGGATGGCAGAGTGGTCTAATGCGGCGGTCTTGAAAACCGC
>JAYOEB010000145.1:0-6104 GCA_038116775.1 Opitutia bacterium
AGGTCGGAAAGAGAAGTTAGCTTCAAATCATCTTCATCAAAATCCAACCAAGAAACGTTTGATAAATCACTTTCACTGAACTGATAACTGGAAGAGTAACCGGAAACCCAGATCCATCCACGCTCCACCATCCTACGAACGTTATTTTCAAAATTCTGATCCGAAAAGTTCACCCGAATATCTTGTCCGTGAAGAGAACCGGATAAGAAAACGATTGAAGCGAGAGCAAAAATGGTGGGGATTTGGCTTAGACTCATGAGCAAAGAAATAGCCCGTTTTATGCTGCAAGCAATAAAATTATTGTCTTATTTTCTCCCCCATCCACAACCAAGGCTTTTTTGTCCTTGTCGAAACGAACGGAAGTTCTCCTCAGAGATTCCACCTGCCCCCTGTAACTAAGGAAAACTTTCTGCCAAAGGAGCAGTTGTCCCTCGGAATTGAACTTCCCTCGACCGGCTCTCAATTCAAGCTTTCTGCCTTCCAGGTCAATCACCGTGATCTCAATCGGTTCCATGGTGGCGTAACGAATCGATCTTTGGGAAAGCAGATCATTCCATTTTGAAAACAAGCCGTCGGCAACTGCATGGCGCAAATCCAGACTGGCCCGAAAATTTTGAATTTCCAGAAAGGACATGGCAAACTTGAGAAAGCCGATCTTAGACCGCCTCGTTTGCGAGCTCTCGTACTTCAAACTCAAGTAAAGCTTTCCGTTCACCTCGGAATAGAAGCTTGTCTGAAGACCTTCAAACTCGGTCAGGGCCTGCACTTTTGGCTTCGCTTCCGTTCGTATCTGCCCAATCCCCAAAATCAAAAGAAAGCAGAACTTCCAAAACCGGTTCGAAACAACCATTCCGAAAATTTTACCCTAATCGATCAGGCGACCCCGTCACCAAGAAAAAAGTCGTTTCCCTTATCATCGGTAATGATGAAGGCAGGGAAATCTTCGACTTCAATTTTACGAATGGCTTCCATGCCAAGGTCTGCGAATTCTATCGTCTCCATGCTTTTTATACAATTCCGAGCAAGTCTAGCCGCGGAGCCGCCAATGCTCCCAAGGTAAAATCCTCCATGCTTTTTACAGGCTTCGACGACCATCTTGGAACGATTACCCTTGGCAAGCATGACCATGGATCCACCCGCCTCCTGAAACTTATTGACGAATGCATCCATTCTTCCAGCCGTGGTGGGCCCGAAGGAACCAGAAGCGTATCCTTCCGGAGTTTTGGCGGGACCTGCGTAATAGACTGGAAACTCCTTGAAATAATCGGGAAGATCTTCCCCTGCATTCAAGCGCTCCCTGAGTCGCGAGTGAGCAAGATCTCGAGCCACGATGAGGGGGCCATTCAAGGACAGGCGTGTCTTCACAGGATGCTTGGTTAACTCTGTCAAGACCGACTCCATGCCTTGGCGAAGATCGATTTGAACGACTTCCTTATCGTCATCTTGTTGGAATTCAGGGAGAAAACGGGATGGGTTGGTTTCAAGTTGCTCAAGAAAAATTCCTTCCTTGGTGATTTTACCCAGTGCCTGGCGGTCAGCAGAGCAACTGACCCCAATGCCTATCGGCAGACTTGCTCCATGCCGGGGGAGTCTGATCACCCTTACGTCCAAGCAGAAATACTTGCCTCCAAACTGAGCCCCGATCCCTCTTTTTTGAGTAAGCTCCAAAATCTTCTTCTCTAGATCGGGACATCTAATCGCGTGTCCTCTTTCATTTCCTGCAGTCGGCAAATCATCCAGATAGCGGGCGCTCGCAAGTTTAACGGTCTTCAAATTCGATTCCGCAGAGGTACCGCCCACGACTACCGCCAGATGGTATGGGGGACAAGCAGCCGTACCCAAAGCGGCGATTCTCTCATCTAAATATTCAAGCAAGAGTTCTTCCTTGAGCAAAGATGGCGTTCCCTGGTGCAAAAAAGTCTTGTTGGCCGAGCCTCCTCCCTTGGCCATGAACAAAAAGTGATATTCATCTCCTTCCGTTTGGTACAAATCAATTTGGGCTGGCAAATTCGTTCGGGTGTTCTTTTCCTCGAACATACTCAACGGAGCCAGTTGGGAGAATCTTAAGTTGTCCGATTGATAAGTCTCTTCGATTCCTCGAGACAAAGCACTCTCATCACCCCCATCAGTCCAAACGAGTCGTCCTTTTTTGGCGAGCACTATGGCGGTACCGGTGTCTTGGCACATAGGTAAGATTCCCTCTGAGGCTATTTGAGAATTTCTAAGCAAGTCAAGAGCGACGAAGCGATCATTGCTGGAGGCATCCTCGTCAGCCAGAATTTCCGTCAACTGCTGCAAATGGCTGCTTCGCAAATAATGGGACACGTCGTGAAAGGCGGTTTTAGCCAAACTGCGCAGTGCTTCGGAGTTTACTTTTAAAATTTCTTCCCCTTCAAATTGCGTACAAGAAATCCAAGACTCCTCGCAATCTAGTTTCCTCCACTTCACCGAATGATCACCTTGAAGAGGAAAGGCTTCTTGATGTCTGAACTGACTCATTGAACGAACTACTTTTAGTTTTGCTCAGAAGACTCTGCTGAAAAAGAGGTGCTGTTTTTCTCGGAAAAGGCTTCTTCCGAATCCGAAAGATTAGGCTTGTCCCTTGAGGGCGACTCCTGGGGACGAGCCTCTATTTTTACAGGAACCTTCATTTCCTTTGATTCTCTCGACACTAGAAACTCGACGATTGTGTCCGGTCGGGCAAAAAAAGCAACATTGGCCAAATCGCCCTGTCTCTTCACTGTTTTTCCATCAATTTTCCGAATGACGTCTCCCGTCCTAAGCTTCGATTTCGAGGCTGGTGAATTTTCCAATGCGTTCTGAATGACAATATCGAATCCGCTTGCATCGTTCACCTTTCTAGAAGTGGTCAACCCAAACCACCCATAGTCTACTTGACCGGAAAAAACCAAATCATCCCTAATTCTTTGGCATGCGAGGGCTGGCAACACGAAAGAGGATCTCAAATCAGGAAGAGCGGCATGACAAATTCCTACGAATCTTCCCTTCAAGTCAAAAACGGGCGCGCCGACCTCTCCTGGTCCAAGCCCAAGACTGCATCTGAGCATCATGGTTGGAAAAATCTTTTTGCCAAAAGAATATTCTTCACTTTGCAAAAGTCCGTGCGTCGGTCCCACTTCGAATTCCAAGGCGCATGTGAGAGCGATCATCATGGAGCCAATTCTATTTTCTTTGGGCGTATCTGTTAATGAGACAAATGAGAAAGCCTTTGGTTTGTCGGTGAGCTTAAGTAGAGATAGATTGCAAAGCGAATCCTTGCCCATAATTTCAGCAAGATAGTAAGCGTTATTATGTTCGATCCAGATTCGGTCGGGATCATTCAGCAAACCCGTAGTTATAACGTGACCGTCCTTACTGACGAAAAAACCACTTCCCATTTTCAAAATGCGTCTGGCTTTGCCGTCAGAAACAATTTCCTTGGTCGCTTTTACTCTAACCACCGAGTTTTTGTTCTTATTGTAGATTTCTTAAATACGCGACTCGAAGTCGTGTGAGTCCGAGGTATCAAGATTCGGTTCGAGACCAAACATACAGAACCCTGAAAGGGCTAAGTACGCAATAAGTGAACGTCGAACCTGGTAGGATGAAATTCTAAAAGGCGTACCGAACAGACACATGGTCTTGGTTGTGCTCGAGATTACTCAAGAATCCAACTTCAAATAAGCTGTGCTCGTCCATCAGTAATTTTTCCTCAACGAAAGATGATGCATCATCAACGGCATAGGCGGCTAAAGTCGAGGTTTCGTTTTCGAGTTCGTAAGTCGCATTCTCCAAGTCTTGAATAACACCAAGATTTTTACTATCCGGCAAGGCAACTGAAGAACTGAAAGGCAGACCTTGCATGTGGATTGAGGTAACTTCTGAAGCTTCGGTCTCGAGCGTAGGGATTGGTTTGATCGTCGAGTGAAATAGAAACGCCAAAAGCGCTAATGGGAAGAAAAAGGCCGTGCCGAAAAGTATTTTTTTGGAGCGCTTGGAATCCGACAATGATGCCAAGGCTCTTCCCTTGATTTGGTCTTGAAAATCTACCCAGAAGCGATCGTCGGGAAGATCAAATCTTTTCGATTGAAAAAGATGCTCAAGAGTAGGCTTTTTGTCTTTTGAGTTCATAATTCAATGGCTAGTTTCTTACGTAGTCTCCCAAGTAGGATTGTAACTGTAACTTGGCGTAGTGAAGCCGAGAGCGAACCGTACCTTCCGTGCACTTCATGATAGCAGCAATTTCTTTGTGACTAAGCCCATCGATTTCAAATAGAACCACGATCGTTCTATGTTTGTCTGACAATTTAGAAAGCGCTTCGTTCAATTTTTCATGTAATTCGTTCAAAAGAGTGACTTTTACGGAGGAATTGTCGCGTGAAGCGATGTGGGAAATTTCCTTGGCGCAGGAATCCCCCGAAAGCACTTGGTCGAAGCTGAAAAACTTTCTCGCTTTCTTCTTCTTGAGATGGGTGAGTGTTATGTTTACTCCAATTCTGTAAAGCCAAGTGAAGAAAGCTGACTTTCGCTTGAACTTGGAGAGGGACTTGAATGCCTTGACGAAGGTGTCTTGCGTAAGGTCAGCAGCATCGTCATGATTAAAGGTCATGTTGTAAATGACGCTGTATAGACGCTCCTTGTATAAGGAAACAATTTGATCAAAAGAGGAAAAGTTACCTGCTAAAGCGGAAGTTACGAGAAAATCAACCTGTTCGTCCTTTTCAAAAGACTTTGGTATGACGCTCTCTCTACCGACGGCTGAATGCATGAGTAAAATATACTATTAATCAACAGGTTGAGGCAAGAAAATTACCAACTCTAAGATTTTCAAGTTTCGCAAGCTTATCGGAAAAAAAAGACAAAAAACCATATAGGTTCGATCTTAGGCTTGGATCGGAAAGACCTTCTAAAATATCATAAATTCCGTCAAACTCGCTCTGCAATGCCTTGATTGAGTCACCTAGAATATCGTGCTCAAGGTAAAGTTTGGCTAGGGATCCTTGATCGAAGGAACCAGCATTTGAGAGTGAAAGCCGCAAACGCTCTTTCTGGGAACTATTGAGTTTCTCGAAAAGGAGAAGCAAAGGTAGAGTGACTTTTCCCGAATCCAAGTCTCGACCAAGGGTCTTGCCAGAGGAATTCAAATCCCCAAACGCATCCAGTAGATCGTCATAAATCTGATAACATAAGCCTAGGCTTAATCCAAACCTGCCCACCATCCTGAAGTCATCATCCGAACGACCTCCCAAAAGGGCGCCAAGTTGACAGGAAGCTTTGAACAGCTCACCTGTCTTGAGATTTATAAAATTAAGGTATTCGCCGAGGCTGATTGAAAAATCCCCCCTTGCGCTAGTCTGCTTGATCTCCCCAGAACAAGTCAATCGAGTGGCTTTCGAAACAATTCTGCAAACGCGGTTGCTGGGAAATTCGGTAGCAAGCTCAAGGGCAAAGCTAAAAAGGGCGTCTCCGAGCAAAACGGCAGTATGTTCGCCTGCGAATGAATGAATAGTTTCGGTGCCTCGGCGAAGATTAGAATTATCAATGAGATCATCGTGCACCAAGGTGGAGACGTGCACCAACTCTAGGATAGTCCCAGCCTTGAGAAGTTCCTGCGTAACCTGACGATTCCTGACCCCACAAAAATAGCAAAGCATGGGACGGATACGCTTTCCGCCCGAAAGCATCACGTGCTTCGCCAAGTCGAGGACGGGATCATCAAGGGATGAAAGAGATTTGGCAACAAACGCCTCGAACTGTTCTAGAAAACAATCAGTCTCAAAAGGCAAATCACTGAGAGGGGGCGCCAAATATTTTTGTTGATACATAAGTAACAAGATGAGGATACTCGGCGACAAAGCAAACGCGTATGCTAGGCGATTGCGTCAAAAATCACCAATCTCTCTTCTTGTGTCGATTGGCTCTGGTACGTTTGCGACGCTTGTGCTTGTTCATTTTCAAGCGACGCTTTTTCTTAAGGTTTCCCATGAAGTTATTTTTTGTAGTGGTACGGATTAAAAGAAAAGACCCGTGCCTTCCGTAAGGAAAGCACGGGTCGCAAGACTGGCAACAACTTACTCTCACACGGCAGCGAGGCCGCACTACCA
>JAYOEB010000146.1:0-6065 GCA_038116775.1 Opitutia bacterium
CAACGAATCGTTATCTTCCGGTAATGCTGCCGGAGCTGACCTTCGGCGATCAAGTGATCATTCCCGCCTATTACGGCAAGAATTGCGTCACCGGCATAGGTTTGAAGAAATCGTTTTACTTGAGATTCGACCAACCGGACCTAGTCAAGACCGATGGTTCCTTTGCCTATGGTATCGGCAGCTGCAGCATTCAATGGACTTTTGGCGATGGTAAGATCACTTCGGAATTCGTCTTCAAGGTCAAAAACCAAATTTCCATGGATCGGATGAGACTGGCTCTGGTCATCGGCTCTCCTCATGAAACTCACAGGCTTGGAACCACCCTCAGGCAGGGGCCCGAGGGTCTCAGGGCCAACGTGGAATTTGATGATTTCCAGGCCCAATGGGGTTCTTTCGAAACCGTTACCGACGACCTGCAATATCGTGGCTATGCCGGTAACGTTCACTACGTCCAATTCCTCGCCCGTGATCACCAGCTCATTATGAGACCGGGCCAGCAGTACAAGTTGGTGATGTCCTATCAACCCGACGTGGCCTTCGCCGACGAGTAATACTCCCTTCGTTCGATCTTTCTTCGTCGAATGAAACCTTGTCTTCAGAAATAGAAATGGTTTCCGCCCGAGTCATCCCATGTTTGGACGTTGATGACGGACGGGTCGTAAAAGGCGTAAGGTTCAAGGAGATCCGGGACGCCGGAGATCCCGTTGAGATTGCCCTTAGCTACGAAAGACAAGGGGCGGACGAATTGGTTTTTCTTGATATAACCGCATCGAGCGACGAAAGGCAAACGATGCGGGAAGTGGTGGAAAAAACGGCATCCACCTGCTTCATGCCGGTCACCGTGGGCGGCGGCATCCGAAACCTGCAAAACATCAGAGACATGCTCTTATGCGGGGCAGACAAGGTAAGCGTCAACACCGCCGCCATTCTAAATCCTCATCTTGTCGACGAAGCATCTTCCCGCTTTGGGAATCAATGCATTGTGGTCGCCATCGACGCCAAAAGCAGGGACTCCGGAAACGGTTGGCTCGTCTACACGCATGGCGGAAGAAAGCCAACCTCCCTTGATGCCGTGGAATGGGCCCAGGAAGTCGTGGAGCGAGGCGCCGGAGAAATCTTGCTTACCAGTATGGACCGCGATGGCACCAAGGAGGGTTTTGATTTGGATCTGACCCGTGCGATTAGTGAAGCGGTTGAAGTGCCGGTAATTGCATCCGGGGGCGTCGGCAACCCCGGTCATTTGGCGGATGGAATCAAACTTGGCAAAGCCAGCGCCGTGCTGGCGGCAAGTATTTTTCATTTCGGCGAATACACCGTGGCGGACGCCAAAACGGAAATGCAAAGGCAGGGCATTCCGGTTAGGCTTTGAGTCTTCCGAGAAAACTTATTCGCTAAGTCCGCCCCAGTACTTGATGGACTCGTTCCCGTACTTGGAGATTTCTTCCTTCCCCTTTTTGGAGACCAGGTTTCCTTCCGCGTCGAGAATTACCAGAGTGGGTAAAATTTCCACCTTCACCTTTTCGGAAATGTCCTTTGCCTCTCTGGATTGATTTTCCAAAGCCAGCCAAGGCATCTTATACTTCTTCATATAATTCTGCTGCGCCTTGGAGCTTCCGTCGGCTCCAATCAAAACGACTTCAAAATAATCCGCGTTTTGATTGCGAAAGGACACCAACTCCGGAGTGAAGCGTCGACAAGGGCCGCACCAACTGGCGGAGAAGTAAAGGCCTACGAACTTTCCCTCCATGGAGTTCGTCACCTGTTCCCCATCCGCGTTCAGCAAGGTGGCCGGCAGGGAAACTTTGGTACTTGCCATGGACGAAGGCAACAGACCAGCCAAGGCAACGGCAAAGAGAATCCTCGAAAGCAAGATGGGCATTACTCGTTTCATAGGGTAACGATGCCTGATCCTAGCGGGTTTTACTCAATTGGACAAGCCGCTTTCCCTATGTGCGCTCAAAATCCTCGAGAAATCTTCGGGCCACTTTTTCGACCTCAAAATCCGCGCATCTGCGATACGCCGCAGCGGCCCTCGATTCATGACTGGCTTGATCCTCGATGGCTGCGGCCAAGCAGTCGCCTAATTCTTCCTGGAAGTCTCCGTTATTGGAATTAACTACGAATCCAAAGTCGGAAGATACGAAATCCTGAAAGCAAGCGAGGCCGGAAACCAGCGGGACGCACCCGAAACTCATGGCCTCCAACACCGCCAGACCGAAGGTTTCCCCCTTTTCCGCCTGCGAAGGGTAGGCAAAGATTCGTCCATTCGCATATTCTTCCTTTATTTTGTCCTCCTCAAACAAGGGCTCTCCCAATTGCATACTTCCCCTCGACTTTCTTTCCTCTTCTTGTATCTTGCCCAAATATTCAGCGCCTCCTCCTCCCTGAGCCGGCTTCCAGGGGCCCACAATCCGAAGACCCCAATCCTGCCTTTGGGTCGACCCAAGCCGATTCCATGCCTTGGCCAGTTCCAAGACTCCCTTTTCGGGGTGAATGCGACCAAAATAAAGGATTCTCTTGGGTCGATTCCCAAATGAACGCATTGCCTCAACCTTCCAGGGCAAGGGATAGGGAATCACCGAAACCAAATCGCTTCGCTTGGGGATTTCGGCGGTGATTGCCTTTGCCACGGCCTCCGTAGGGGCCTGAAAGCGGCCGGCCCTTCGATAAAGCTTCATCTGACCCTTGGGCGCTCTTCCTACGTGAACGTATGTTTTTCCAAATTTTCCAGAGCCTAGGAGAATCGGGGCCCAGAATGCGTTGGTGACGAGTACGTCCGCGCGGGGCAAAACCCTCCGGGCTCTCCAAACAAATGGTAGCTCCAAAAACTTTAAAAGCAGAGAGCTTGCGACGGCGTCGCTGCCCTCGATCCTGAGGTGCCGCACTTTCTCAATCCACTCCCTAGCCGGGAGACCGTCGCATAAGCGGGAAACGTGAGTCACCTCGTGCCCTTGCCTGGCAAATTCCTTTCCCAGTTCGAACCATGCTTTTTCAATGGCTCCGCCTCTTGCTCCGGGAACGGGCAGAAACGCTCCTTGCAGGATGCTTATTTTCATTCGACGGGGTCTTGGGCAAGACCGATTAGCTTTCGGGCTGCAGCCCGGATGTGGAAGTTTTCATCGAAGCAATTAAGTGCATTCGCGACAAACCCCGCGGTGGGCCCTCTCTCCCATGCATCGATCAGCTCGTCAATCCCGGCCTGATCGTCCTTGGCCACAAGGCCCGCCCCTACTCTGTCGACTTCTCGCCAAAGATTCACCTTATTCGTAAGGTACACCGGCTTGCCGACCGCAAGGGCCTCCGCCACCACCATCCCAAAGTTTTCCTGATGCGAGGGTAAAATCAAGGCATCGGCGAGCCGTAGCATCGACCACTTTTCGGGTCCCTCCAGCATGCCCGGCCAAACAATGCTTTCGGTATGCCCCTCGGTTCTCTTTCGCAACTCTTGCAGATATCGATCCTTTGGTTCCAAAGGGCCGGCCAAGACCAAGACTCCGTCTTGGGGCAATCTTTTCAGCCAGGCTTCAATGAGAAGATCGACTCCTTTCTTGGGATGAAACCTTCCAAGATAGAGTAGGATTCTCTTACCGCCCGACAAGGAAAGTTTCCGCAAAAGGCTTTCCCGGTTGCCCGGGCTTTCCTCAGGCGGACTGCCTACCCCAAGGCCGACAACTTCCTCTCGACAACGGTAGGGGCTGAAGGTTCTTCGCGCCAACTTCATCTCCTCATCCGTGGTGAAGCACAGGGCATTCGCTCGCCTGACCGCCCTTCCTTCGAAAAACCACCAATAGATTTGTTTCTTCCAATGCTTCAAGGGAGAATTTTTCCGAAACCAAGGATCAAGCATTCCGTGGGGAAAGATAAAATAGGGATTGCCGTGAGATCTTTTGAGTCTAGGCGCCAAGCGGGTGGGCCAATGCCACAAGCCATGGGCCACCACCGCTTCCTTGCCATCCCAATCCGAGGAACCGAGCTCGTTTGGACAACAGAAGATCCTCGATCGTTCTCCCTCTTTTCTCAGGGCTTCATCCAAGGCAACCACTGAGGAGGAAACCCCTCCTTCGGCAAGATCAATGCTGTGAACAAGGTGAATCAAAGACCTCAGAACCGCACCCAGCTATTTCGGGCGGTGGAAAAGTAAAGTTCCGTGGGGATTGATTCGTCCTCGACCAAAAGGTAAACCCATTCGCCGTTCAGAAAAACCCAGGGAAAGGCTATGTTGTAGGTCCAAAACCAACCAAGCTCTTCGGAGTATGCCCAGAATCCTCCATTTTTAGATTCCGCGTCATAGTCCTGCAAGCCGCTGGGAACGTATAGCCAACCAAGGTTGAGATGATAAATCCACGGATAAAACTTATCCATAAAAAGTCCGAACCAAGGCTCTTTTTTCCAATGCGGTCCGACCTCGGTGGAATATTTCCAAATCAGGTTGAAACGCGAGGTGTAGCGGTAGTCGCTGATGATTTGGTCGAAGGCTTGATCAAAGGGCAAACTTATCAACCGGGCAAGTTCCTGCTCACTGAGCTCGCTGCTGTTCTCACGCATCAGGAAGAAGGCATACATGACGATCTTATAGGCATTGTCTCGAAAATTCGCCGTGCCGGCAATATAGGGAAAGCCTCCCTCAAAGGGAGTTTCCCGGGAAAGATGATAGATCAAATCAACCGCGCAATGCCCGGATTGGGGCCCGTTGTAGCTGAAGTTGCTGTCAAGGACCAGTCCGCCCCCGGTTTGTCCGGCACCTGCCGCCACCGGAAGGGAATCCCGGCGGGGCGGCGAGTCCACCGTGCCATCGTCACCTCTTCCTATGGGAAGCTCCCAATAATCGGGTTCGAAGTTTCCCCAGAAATTAAGCATCCGGTTCGATCCTTGGTAAGCCTGGGCAAAACTGGGCAGGTGACCGTACTTGTTGGCAAAGCACTGAGACACGAAGTCCAATCGGTTCTGAAAGAAATTGATCGAGTTGGATTTGGAAAAGGATCCGACGAGAAAGGGAACTTGTCCGAACTTCGAGGCATACTCCGAGGAAAGGAGGAGTTCGTCGACGTAGTTCTTCAACCACTGGTCGTTGTTGGGCGTGACGAAGTTCTCCGCCTCCAAGAGATCCGTAAAGCTGAGGGGCCAACGCCCCAAGGTGATCCGCTGGGCGGCGACGATGTCGATCCGCTGATCGATCGAGGCGCTCTTGAATCCACTCAGCCATTCCTTCATCGCCGCCATCGCATCGCCGCCTTTTTCCTCGAGAATGTCTTCATAAACCGCTATTTCTTGCTCGTCGATGCCCTCACCCGTCAAATCCTTCAGCACACTTCCGGGGCCCCCGATTTCAGGATAAATGATAGCGTAGGTTTCGGTGTTGGAGGAGAAAGGAGGGTTTCCGCCGGAAAGAACCAGCGTGACTTCTCCGTTGGAAGACGCATAGCGCTCGTAATCCACCAACCAGTCAAAGTTGTAGAGAATCCGGTCGATCAACCCGGTCTCCAGGACGAGGGCTTCCCCCGAGTCCACCCCCACCAGTTTGCCATTGGCGTAGAGTGACAAGTCCGTCAGGTTGGAAAGGGAATCGGGTTTGCCGGTGGCGCTGGCGATTACGCTGGCCTTGGAACCATCGACCAGTCCGGTCACTCCGTTGATGGTGGTGGTGGCCAGGGGGGCCAGGTAAATATTGAGATCGGCCACGTCCAATACCCTGACTTCCTCGACCTCACTGATGGCGACGTTGCCCTCGTTGTCCATGACTTGGGCATGGACTTTGTACAGACCCGGACTCTGGGGCATCCAGCGGGTCACGTAAGGGGCTTGGGTGTCGGGATTGGCTCCAATGACCTCGGTGGTGACCCCATTGATGAAAAAGGTCACGGACTGTATCGATCCCTGGCTGGTAAGATCGTCGGATTCGTCGCTGGCGGTGGCGGACAGGATGATGGTGTCCCCGACGTCGTAGGATGGGCTCAGGTTTCCAAGCGTCACCTGCGGGACGAATTCCAGATCGCTGCCCGGGCTGACCTGTACGATTACCGGTGCGGAAAAGGATTCGTTGCCCATGACGTCGGTCGCCCGGGCGG
>JAYOEB010000147.1:0-6041 GCA_038116775.1 Opitutia bacterium
TTTTCCACATTGCGGTCGAATCCGGAACACCCCCATCAAAGTTTCAAAGAGCAAGCAGGAACACTACTCCAACTTCGGGGAATCGTCAAGAAGCCCGCCCAATGAATTCAATTGAAACCAGCAAGAAGCGAGGGTATGGATACAACTCCCATGCGCCCGTCAAATTTTCCAATTCATTCAGTTCAATGAGTGTCCTTCGCTTCTTCAATCGAGAATTGAGCTGGCTGGCCTTCAATGAAAGGGTATTGGATCAGGCGTTTTCCGAAAAATATCCTCTTTTGGAACGCACTCGTTTTCTGTCCTTTGTCAGCTCAAACCTCGATCAGTTCTATGAAATCAGGGTCGCCGGACTGATGCAGAAAGTGGACGCGGGTATCAACAAGCCAAGTTTTGATGGATGTTCCCCTCAGTCGCTTCTTGATCAGATCAGGGAAAAAGCTCGTGTGATGTCTCAGCGGGAATATTCCTGCTGGCGTGATTTTCTGCAACCCGCTCTTGGAAAGGAGGGAATCAGGTTCAAATCCATCGATCAGCTGACCAAGGAGGAATTCGTTTGGTTGCGCGCCTATTACAGGCGAGAGGTCTTCCCCGTGCTTACCCCGCTGGCCATCGACCCTACGCACCCGTTCCCCTTGATCTTGAACAAGTCCTTGAACCTTTTTGTTTCCCTGCGAAACCTCAGGCGGAAGAAGGCTCATTCTCTAAGAGCGGTGGTTCAGGTGCCCAGAATCCTGCCGAGACTGGTCAAGATTGAAAGCGACAAATCCAAAGGTGAGGTTTTTGTCTTTTTAAGCGAGGTCGTTCGTCACTTTGTTGCGGATCTCTTCTCCGGACACGAAGTTCTCGGGGCCTGGGCATTTCGCATCACTCGCAACAGTCATTTGTACGTCGACGAGGAAGAGGTCAAAAACTTGCTCCTGAGCATTGAGGAGGAATTGCATAATCAGAGAAGGGGAGCGGCCGTGCGGTTGGAAATCGATGAAAAGGTTCATCCTGAGGTGCTGCAATACCTGTTGCATTCGATCCATCTCAGCGAAGCCGACGTCATCAGGATAAACGGTCCCATCAATTTGTACCGCTTGATGAATCTCCCCGACTTGGTCGATAGGCAGGATCTGAAGTTTCAATCCTTTGAAGCTCACGTCCCTAAAGCCTTGTCGCAACGCGAAAAATTGTTTTCTGAAATCGGAAAGAAAGACTACCTGCTGCATCATCCCTATGATTCCTTCTCTCCGATGGTCGATCTCCTTCGGGAAGCGGCGGTGGATCCACAAGTTTTTGCCATCAAGCTGACCATTTATCGCACAAGCGGTGACTCTCCCGTAATCAAAGCCTTGATGGATGCCGCCGTAAACGGCAAGCAGGTTACCGCCATGGTCGAATTGAAGGCCAGGTTTGACGAGGAAGCGAACATCTCGTGGTCGCGGAAGATGGAAGAGGTGGGTGTGCACGTAGTCTATGGTTTGAGCGGGCTCAAAACGCACTGCAAGTGTTGCCTGATCGTTCGCCGAGAGGGAAACAAGCTTCGCCGTTATGCTCATCTGGGTACCGGCAATTACAATCCAAGCACTGCAAAGAGCTACACCGATTTCAGTCTCTTGACCTCCGATCCGGCCTTCACCTCTGATCTGGCGAATTTGTTCAATGCTCTCACCGGCTACACTCGCAAGCCGAACTTCAAGAAGATTTTGGTCGCTCCCTTCAATCTCCATCCTGAAATGTTGCGTTTGATTCATGAGGAAACCAAAGCTGCCCAAAAAGGGAAGCCCGCCCGCATCCTCCTCAAAATCAACTCGTTGATTGACCCCGATGCGATCGCGGCCCTCTACGAAGCTTCTCAGGCAGGAGCGGAAGTGGATTTGATCGTGCGTGGAATTTGCGGACTGATACCAGGAGTAAAAGGATTGAGCGAAAGAATCAGGGTTCGGAGTTTGCTTGGTCGTTTTCTCGAACACAGTCGCTTTTACCACTTTCAAAACGCCCCCAAAGGGAAAAGAACCTTTCTTGGGAGCGCAGATTGGATGCCGAGAAACTTCCTTCGAAGGGTAGAGGTGGTCTTTCCCCTGAAGGATGCGGAAATGGAAGCGGAGGTCCTGAGGATCGCTCAGGGCTACTTGTCAGACAACGAGTATGCAGTGGAACTCAGGGTTCGCGGAAACTACGTGGCAGCCCCAAAACGAGGGGCGAAGTCCCTCGGCTTGCAGGATTTTCTTGTGAGTCAATCGATTGAAAAGACTCGTCGGGCAATGGAACCGGCTGGATTAGGAGGAACCGCGGGTAAACCCAAGGACCAAGGAGAAGCAGACTAGAAACACTCCCAAACCGATTACGGGGTCACTAGAAAGGCAAAGCAAAATGCCGCCGACGAGAAGAATCGGGGCCAGGGGGCGTTTCCAGTCGAAGTTCACGAAACTAGTTTACTCGAAAGGGAATCTCCAGACTAGAGGAAAATGCTCCTCCCGGCGGGCGCCCCAGATTGCCCACGCTTGACGCGACTCGAAGGACCAATGCGTCCAGCTCCGCGTTGCCTGAGGAACGAGTGACCTTGGGCTGCAGCAAAGTTCCGTCGGGGCCGATTCTAAATCCCAGACGAGCCTCTCCGCCGGCGCTCAGGGCGGATTGAGCCAGGAGCGTTTGCCACGCTTTTTCCATTTTGGCCTTTACTGAGGCAAGGTATTGGTTGATCAGAGTCGGGGAAATCGAAGAAGAACTGGTCTCGGGCGAGTTGACGACGATGGGCGAGAGTTTGAAGTCGTTTGGATTGATCTTGATCTTAACCGGGTTCGGTTGCGGTTTCGATGGTTGCTTGCTTGGAACGGGGAGATCGTGTTGCTTTCTGAATTGATCAAAGGAAATCCTTTCCGGCTGGGGGACGGGTTTTTTGACGACGGGCTTTGGATTTGGCTTGGGAGTCGGCGGAGGAGTCACCACCTTTGAAATGGGAGGCGACTTTGGAGGTGGCGGGGGTTCCACTACCTTTGGCTTTTGGGGTGAAGGGCTTGGCTGCGGCGATGGCCGTTTGATCGATGGGGCTGGTTGAGGGGTGGCAGGGGAAGCAAGTTCGAAGACGTATGCGGTTTCCTTTTTCTTTTCGCAACTGGGAAGAAGAGAGTAGACGAACAGGACGCACAAAAGGCAAAGGTGGCCGAGAGCCGCCCACCGAAAAATCAATCCCTCCCTTTGGTTCAATCCAAACATGCTTTCTTTCCAACACCCATGATGCCAGCCTTGTCGAAACAAGCCCGATTTTCTGTTCCTAGAGACAAGGTCGGGTTAAATCAATCACCAAGAACTTCTTTGAGAAATTCGTTGATTTCGTATCGGTATCTTTCTCCGCCTTTTTCAGGGAGGTCATTGTGAGAACCGTCTTCGAATTCCACTAGGCGCTTGGGTTGAGACAAGGCTTGGAAGACGCGCTTCCCATGACGAAAGGGAACGACCTCGTCTTGGTGTCCATGAAGAACGAGTGATCGACAAAGAATCGCCGGAGCTCGCTCCAGGTTGTCAAAACGGTCCCAAGGAAGAACGCGGGTTTCGGTAACCGTGCGGTAGGCGGTCATGAACGGGGTTTCCAAAATCACCCCGCCCACTTTTTCCCTACTTGCAAGGTAGCAGGAGGGCCCGGTTCCCAATGACCGCCCCCAAAGGACGACCGATTCGGGAGACTTTCCCAATTGTTCGATCAAATGCCCGTAAACTGCGTCGATGGCTCGGTAGCAACCCTCTTCGCTGGGCTTTCCTTCGCTCGAGCCATAACCCGGATAGTCGTATGCGAGAATCTCCCAGCCTTCCTCGGACCAATGAAGAAGATTTTCTTCGATCATGCTCAGGTCCTCCGCGTTGCCGTGACTGTAGAGAAGGGTGACTCCTTTGGGAGCATCCGGAACCCAAGATTTGCAGGCGATTTTCATTCCATCGGAGTCGGAAATGAAAAAAACTCCATCTACCGGTTCCTTGGTCGTTCCACGTGGGGCGGGAAAGAGAATGCGGTCGGCGAAGCACCATGCGTAGATGCACAGGATAAGGTAAAAAGCCAGCGCAAACAAGGCCAGGCGCCCCCAGGGAAAGCGAAGCAGCAAGTCGGAAAAATCAGTCAGGGTTGTCCAAGGTTCCATTCTGTTGTCGCTAATGAGCTTAAATCTTGCTAAGGGAACATGCGATGAAAATTTGTTGCATTGGCGCCGGTTACGTCGGAGGACCGACGATGGCTATGATTGCTCACAAGTGCAAGGACTTGCAAGTCAGCGTAGTCGATCTGAACGCAGACAGGATCGCGGCTTGGAATTCGGAAAAATTGCCTGTTTACGAACCTGGTTTGAATGAGATCGTTGCCGAAAACCGGGACAAGAACCTCTTCTTCAGCATTGAAGTGGAGGAAAGGATTAGGCAAGCCGACGTGATTTTCATCAGCGTAAACACTCCGACCAAGGATTACGGTTCGGGGTCCGGGCAGGCTGCGGACTTGCGATTCGTCGAATCCTGCGCCCGTGGGATCGCCCGGGCTGGCGGGGGAGACAAAATCGTGGTCGAAAAATCCACCGTTCCGGTGAGAACCGCTCAAATGGTAAAGGAAATCCTCGACTCGGCTGACAATGGGTTCAGTTATCAAGTGATTTCCAATCCCGAATTTCTTGCCGAAGGTACGGCAATGGCCGATCTGGAAAACCCGGACCGAGTGCTGATCGGGGGGGAAACTTCCGAGGCAGGAAAGTCGGCTGTGGAAAAAGTGGTAAGTATATATGCCCAGTGGGTTCCGCGAGAACGCATTATTACCACGAACCTATGGTCTTCGGAACTTTCCAAACTTACCGCCAATGCCTTTCTAGCTCAGAGAATCTCCAGCATCAATGCGATTTCCGCCCTATGCGAGGCAACTGAAGCAAACGTCGACGAGGTCGCTCGGGCCATTGGAACCGACAGTAGAATCGGTCCGAAGTTTCTAAAGAGTTCGATCGGATTCGGAGGATCCTGTTTTCAGAAGGATATTCTCAACCTATGTTACTTGTGCCGTCATTTCGATCTCCCGCAAGTGGCGGACTATTGGGAGCAGGTCATTCGCATGAACGAATACCAAAAGGAACGCTTCGTCACTCGATTGCTGGATTCCATGTTCAATACCGTTTCAGGGAAACGCATCGCCATCCTTGGCTATGCGTTCAAGAAGGACACCAATGACGCTCGGGAATCTCCTGCCATCGGCATATGCAGTCGCTTGCTCGAGGAACGCGCATGCTTGGCGATTTATGACCCTCAGGTAAGCTCGTCGAGCATTTTGGCTACGCTAGGGATGAGTGAGTCTGAAGCCGAAGGACGGATCGATTTCTGCGTTTCCGCCGAGGAGGCCTGTCAAGGGGCTCATGCCCTTGCTCTTCTGACGGAATGGGATGAATTCAAAGAGCTTGATTTTTCGTCAATTCACGAATCCATGCAGCGTCCGCCCATTTTGTTCGACGGCAGAAATCTTCTCGATCTGGAAGCCCTGAGAGAGGTGGGTTTTCGGGCTCATGGCATTGGCCGCACCTGACCGAATTCTAGCTTTGGAGAAGGTTGTCAAACCAAGGCCTGGCGATTGGGTCGACCGCTTCGCTTGCTTGCTTCGTCGAGAACCCCGTTGAGAAACTTTCGCGAATTTTCAGAGGAGAACTCCTTGCTGATTTCCAAGGCCTCGTCGATGGCCACGACCGGGGGAACGTCCAAGCGGTAGAGGATTTCATAAATGCCCAGTCGCAGGATCGCTAGATCCGTCTTGGCGATGCGTGAAAACTCCCAGTTGGTGACTAGTTCCTGAATCATGGAGTCGATCGATTCAAGTTTGTCCAGCATGCCGTCGACCAGTTCCATGGCATAGCCGAAGTATCCGTCGGACTTGTCCATGCGATCAAGGAAAGAGAGCAGTTCCGAAGCGCAATCGTCGGGTGGGTTGATCTCCCACTGGTAGAGAAAGCGAAAGGCGGCGGTTCGGTTTTGTCGCCTTTGGCTCCAATCCGGATTAACGATTAAATCTAAGTCCATCTTTGTCGAAAGCTGGCCATTTCCAGAGC
>JAYOEB010000148.1:0-5714 GCA_038116775.1 Opitutia bacterium
CCTGGTCAAGGAACTGGGGGAATCTGTGGTTTTGGTGCGGACTGCAATCGGTCTTGGGTCGGGTTTCCTGATTCATGAGGATGGGTATTTGATCACCAACGACCACGTCGTCGCAGGTGAGCGGGAAGTTTCAGTCACTCAATTCCTGTCCCAAGGAAATCAGTTGAGGAAAGTAAA
Source organism: Opitutia bacterium (assembly GCA_038116775.1). GTDB lineage: Bacteria > Verrucomicrobiota > Verrucomicrobiia > Opitutales > Seribacteraceae > Seribacter. The sequence goes on from JAYOEB010000148.1 coordinate 178, forward strand.
TTTTGATGACGTGGAAATCATTGCTACGGGTGGAAATTTGGATTTGGCTCTTTTGAAAATCAAATCCTCCGGCAAAAACCAAAAGTTTCCTTTCCTCGAACTTGGGGAATCCTCCAAGTTAAACCAAGGTGAGAGAGTTTTTGCCATCGGTAGTCCACTTGGATTGGAGCGCAGTGTATCCGAAGGAATCGTAAGTCTGCGCAATCGCATCATTGCGGATCGATTGCACGTACAGTCGACGGCGGAAATTAGCCCGGGAAACTCGGGAGGACCTCTTTTCAATTACCGGGGGGAAGTCGTCGGCGTAAACAACATGAAGGTGATCGCGCAAGGGGCGGAAGGGCTTGGCTTTGCCATCCCGGTCGATTCGTTGAAGACTTTTTTGTCCAACCGTGACGCTTATGCATTCGATCCGAGGAATCCCAATGCCGGTTTCAGGTATACGGTTCCTCCCCAAGGCCGAGAGGCGAAACCCAAAAGATGAGGATCTTGATCGGGCTGATGTTCCTTTCGCCTTGGCTGCTGCTTGCCAAGGTTGAGGAGTTTATTCCCCACGACGCTCTTTTGTCGATTGCAATTGATGATTGCAGTAGACTGTCGAAAGATCTTTCTCGGGGACCTTGGGGGGGAATGAAGGATTTTCCCGCGTGGAAGAAAATCAAAGAATGGCTCAGGCAAGACTTTGAAAAAAAATTATCCCAGAATCAAAGAGAGCAATTCGAGGATTTCGAAGAAGGTTTTCTTCTCCCGATCCTCGAGTCCATGAATGGTGGCTTGGCTTTCGGCGTGGGCAGAATCGAGAATCTTTTCGAGCGGGAGATCGCTCCAACGGGAGAAAACGCAAGCTGGGAAGCCGAAAGGATGCCTGAAAGCATCTTGGTCTTCGACTCTTCGATGTCGCTGAAGCAGTTTGAGGAAATCATTTCGTTCCTGAGTGAGATGAAGAGAAGTGGAAAACTAGGTAGATTCTGTCTCGAGAGGGAGAAGCGTGAGGGCAGTCAAATCCTGTGGTTTCTGCGCGAGGAAAGTGAAAGCCTCCGGGATCTTGATGCCGAAGATACCGGATTTTGTCTTTTTTGGAGAAAACAAAAGATCTTTTTGCTGACCGGCGGAACCGATTTTCTCGACAAAACGATTCGGGGCCCTGCAAAGCATTCGCTTGCTGGGAACAAAGACTTTCAAAATTGTTTTGAGAATGCCGGAGCAGGTCAAGCTCGGGCATTCATCAATTTTTCAGAGGGCTTTGCCTCCCTGAAAAGAATGATGGATGAGGAGAAAATGAGGATGCCCTCCAACCCATTTGGCATAGGTGCGGAAGGACTCATCGATGGATTGGGGTTGGATGGCCTCGAACATCTTGGCATTCAGCTGGATGCGGCCAAATCAAATTTTTCGATGTCTTCTGTCCTGCGTCTTAATCATCGCAAAGGCCTTCTTGCTTTGCTAAGCGAAGTTGATCAAGAGGTTGAGTTTCATGAGTTCATTCCGTCCAGTGTTTTTTCCCTGAGCAACGCCCGTTTGGATATGGCCCAAATATGGCCAAGCATAGACTCGGTTCTCCAATCTTTGAGCCCCGGCCTTCATCTGTTGGTCAATTCGCAAATTCAGGCCTTTGAGGATCAAACCGGAACATGGATTCGAAGGGATTTATTCGGTTCACTGGGAGATCAGTGGCTGACGATGACTTTTCTTAGTGAGCAACCCCTCAGTCCGAGCAGCGCGCCTTATGCAAGCACAACCGTGTATGCCTTGGCCTTGAAGGATGCCGATCTTTTTGACCGCACCCTAAGAGCGATTTTTCAGGCGGTCGGACAAGGGGGGGAACTCTTTGAGGAAAGTGAGCTTCGAGGCGTGACGATACGAACTTTGAGTGGCGTGGAATCCTTGGGTTTGTTCATGGCCTACGCAATCGTAGACGAATGGCTTTTGATTTCTGTTGGCGAACCCGGTCATCTTAACCAACTGATCAATCGAATGAAGACCAAACCAAAAGAATCTCTCTGGGGTGACACCGGCGTCTCCGATGCCTTGGATGGGTTTCCCTCCGGACTTCGGCAAATTGACTACGTCGATCTGGATAATGCGTTCTCCTATCTTTTCTCCATATTGCAAACAACGGAAGAAGAGATTGAGTTCGGGGAAGATGATTTCGGAGCCTTTCCCTATGTCGGAATTGGATGGAGCAAGGATCTCGCCAACGGCATCCTTTCCAAATGGAGTCTGTTTCCCTCATCTAAGTGACGAAAGTGAAATCCCAGCTTCATTGCCACTTTTTCATCCTTTTCATCGGGCTTTTTTGCTCGAGAGTCATGGGAGTCAATCTTTCGCCGCCTGAGGTCCTGCTGACCGGTTGGAATGCTCGTTGTCTTTCCCACGGTGATTTGAATGCCGATGGATTGGAGGATTTGGTCTATTTTAATTTGGACAAGTCTTACCTGGAGATTCTATACGGTTGTCCTCCGGGCAAAAAGCCCCCCAGAGTCCGTCCCATTCGCAGGAATCGTTGGGAGCCCGTCTTGGAAGACGCTCCCTATCTTTCCGAGAGAATATTCGTTACGGGTACGGTGACGGATATTGCGATAGGCGATTTGAACCAAGATTCGAGGTTGGACTTGGTAACGGGAAGTCCCGATGACGGCGTACGGGTTTATTTTCGGGAGGAAAACTCAACTTGGGCTGACTCCTTGCTCTTGGAACTCGGCGAATTGCGGCCCTATTCGATGTCCCTGAAAGTGGTCGAGGACCCGTCTTCCGAGACCTCAGTCCTTTATGCCTTCACCAAGGATGGACTGGAACGACTTTCCTTTCTTTCCGGCAAACCCCGATATCCCAGCGAACTCTCTCGCGAAGATCAGAAAAAGGCATACGGCGTGGAGTTGATCGATCTTGATCGGGACGGCCTTCTGGATTGGATTTACTTGGTTTCAGGAGACGAATATTCGCTGAAGCTCAGAAAGGGGAGGTCTTCGGGCTTCGGTCCGGAAGAATCCTTTAAGATCAGTCTTGCTTCCTTCCCCACTCCCATTGAGAGAAACCCCCATGGAAATGATCGCCATTTTTGTTCCATTGATTCGATTTCCGGAGAAGCCGTGGTTTTTTCCTTGGGTACTCGGTCCGCGAAAATAGATTCTTTGGAACTGGACCAAGTAATCAAGGCGTATGATCTTTTTCCGGATTCCAACAAGAAGGCGAATTGGGCCTGGGGAGATTTCGATGGGGATGGTTTTTTGGACGTTGTGGCTAATGCCGGCAACAAGGGAGAGCTTTTGTTTCTGCAGGGTTCGGTTACCGGGGATTTTTCGACGCCGCGAGTTTTTCCATCGCTGCTTGGAATTTCCAATCTTTCCACCAATAAAATCGGCAGAAGTAGAAATTTGTTGATTTGGAGTCCTGAGGAAGAAGTCGTGGGCATCAGTGAATTTAAAAAGGGGCAAGGCTTTCAGTTTCCCAAATTCCTCAAGATAACCGGTGACCCAAAAGTATCGGAGAGCTTCGATTGCGATGCGGATGGAACGGATGAAGTTCTGGTCGTTTGCGAGCGCGGATCGGATTTCATTCTGGAGTCGATGAGATTTTCCCAAGACCAAGCTTATGAGTCGGTCGGTTCATATGAGTTGAAGGAGGCCAAGGATGCCCCTGCAGAGCTCTTTGCATGCAACTTGAATGGCGACCAATGGATGGATCTGCTGGTGTTGTATTCCAGAAACGCCCCCACCGTACTTTTGGGTGGCGCAAAGCTGTCTTGGCGCGAAGCGGCCGGCGACTCGATTATTCGTAAGAGCTTTCTGAACGGGGTCGAGAAATCCAAAATCGGAAAAGTTAGAGTCGAGGACAGAGACCTTATTCTGGTTGCAGGCTCAGGATACCTAAGGGAACTGAGATGGGGGGAGGATGACTTTGAAATCGTCAGGCAAGTAAATGCCGGGGCCCAGACCGGGGACTTGCTTTGTCCTCGTTCCATCCAATGGTTGCCCGGGGGAGAAAGTCAATGGATTGCCTATCATGAGGACGGATATTGGGAATTGTTCGCCGGCGAGGGAGCCCATTCATCCGAACCGTTGAAATTAAGGGCCAATTTAATGAACCCATCGTATTTGCACAGCGGATCAAAGGGGGGATCCGACCGAATTCTCTCTTTCGGAGGAAGCGGTTTCGAAGTCATTGGCAAAAGAGGCAAGCAGGAAATCGTCATGGCGGAAAATTCTCGATTCCTGACGGATCTTCCCAAGGTCAGGTACAACGGAATAGAATGGGGCGATTTCAATGGGGATGAGGTTCCGGATCTTGTTTGCTTGGATGGCAAGAGAAACCTGTTGGAATTTCTTGCTAGAGAAGGAAGATCCGGCGAGTGGAAAAGCGAATTGCACTTCGAGCTTTTCGAGAAGAACCTACATTACCGTGGGAAAAAGGGCGGGTTGTTCGAACCCAGGGAGGGTCTGGTTTTGGATCTAAACAACGACCGACTGGACGACTTGGTTTTTCTCGTCCATGATCGTTTGTTGATTTACCATCAGTATTCTCAAGACTAAGATGAGAATCTTAATCCTAGGAGACGTCGTCGGCCGACCGGGAAGAAGCTTTTTAAAAAGTCGTCTGCCCGAATACAAAAATGCGGAGAAGGTCGATTTTTGCTTGGCCAACGGTGAAAATGCCGCTGGCGGAGCCGGCTTAACCGCCAAAACCGCCAAGGAAATTCAATCCGCGGGCGTGGATGCCATCACTCTTGGGGATCACGTTTGGGATCAGAAGAATTTTGAAAATGAAATCGATGATCTTGAATTCGTATGCCGTCCGGCAAACTTGCCTGCTTCCAATCCCGGTAGGGACCGGCTGTTGATCAGACGGGGGGATCTTACGCTTGGGATCTTTACCGTGTTGGGAAGATCCTTCATGGGACCAAAAGCGGACTGTCCCTTTCGAGTTGCGGATCGATTGATTGGAGAATTGGCTGAAAAAGCCGATCTTCTGATTTGTGAAATTCATGCGGAGACTACTTCCGAAAAAGAATCGATCGGTTGGCATTTGGACGGCAGGGTCCAAGTCGTGTTCGGCACCCACACCCACGTGCCTACGGCGGACGGCAGAATCTTGCCCAAAGGCACAGCCTATCAGACCGACTTGGGTATGACGGGTCCTCGAGAGTCGGTTTTGGGCAGAGACGTGGCATCCTGCTTGGATCGATTCCTCAACGGCATGCCCAAAAGATGCCCGGTCGCAGAAGGTGACCTTGGCATGCAGGGCTGCATTGTGGACTTGGCCGAGGATTCGCCTGGAAAGGTAGTGGATATTCGAAGGATCGAAGTCCGGGAAGAAAGGCTTTAGATGAAATCAGTCTCTTCGTCCGCCCAACAGCCCTAAGCGAAACATCCAGTAGAGCAGGGTGAGAAGGGAAGTGACGAAGGCGGCCACGTAGGTCATGGCCGCGGCATTCAATACCTTTCTGGCTCCATCCAGTTCCTTTTCCGAGACGTAGTTTCCTTTTTTCAAGCAAGCCAATGCTCGATTGCTGGCATCGAATTCGACCGGAAGGGTAACCA
>JAYOEB010000148.1:5724-6028 GCA_038116775.1 Opitutia bacterium
TTGTGCAAAAAAAGATCAAAACCACCAGCCAGGAAAGAGAAGCGCCGGTCGCGGATTGAGCTCCACCAAGAAAGAAAGCCAGCATGATGACGATCATGGACAACCCACCACCTAGGTTGGCCACCGGAACCCAAGCCGAACGGAAGGAAAGCATGGCGTAGGACTGGGCATGCTGAATCGCATGCCCTACTTCATGGGCGGCCACCCCAAAGGCAGCCATACTGTTGGAATCGTGAACCGCTTGGCTAAGTCTGAGGGTCTTGCTGGCCGGATCGTAGTGATCGCTGAGTTCCCCCGGAACCCG
>JAYOEB010000149.1:0-5613 GCA_038116775.1 Opitutia bacterium
CTTCGACCTCGATGCTTTCGGCGGTTTCGATTGCGGAAGTCCTGAGGACGGCCTTTTGAATCGAAGAGGTTTGTTTTTTGAAGTTTTCCGTAAAAACCGCCTCGCCAACGACTTCCAGATATTCTTGATGGCTGGCCAGAAAATCAAGGACTTTGGAGGCGTCTCTCAACCACCACCAGTGACGATGCGATCGGTCCCGAAGAAAATTCCATTTGCGGAGCAAAGAAAGAACCTTGGAATAGGCAGGATGCTGGGAGGATGGAAGAATGATTCTCAGGTATTCGGTGGAACCCTCAACCTCAATGGGCGGACCGTCGTATCGGGGAATTTCCTCCCTTTCCGCAATCGAATCGACCTCGGGTTTTTCCTTGATTTCGCGAACCGGACGGGGGGGGGGCGAACCGGTGACTCGGATGAATGAGCTGACTCCGTCGAGCTTGCCGTCTTTCCATTCAATGAGTTCGTTGGGATCGTTGACGGGGAAAAAACAGGAGACTCCCGTCAGGAGTTTGAGGAGTTCCTCCATCTGCCCGAGGTCCAACTGGAGAAATGAGCTTATGCAACCATCGCACCATTGGGAAAGGGCGAACAGGGCGCTTCTTTCCTGATCGGGCAAAGCGGCGAAGGCGGAAGGGTTGATTTTTTCAGGGGGCAATCGACTGCCGTCCTCCTTTTCAATTTCTATCTTGGCGGGGATCGCGTTGCGTTGAACGCAACCGGACATACTGGGGGGAAGGAGGATGCGTAGCTTCACCCTTCGGCGGATGAAAACGAAACCCCTGCAAGAGCTTTCTTAAGGTCTTTGCCAACCGGAGCCCCTCCCATGGCGAAGTCGGGTTTTCCTCCGCCTTTGCCTCCCAAGGCAGAGGCGAGACCTCCAAGGTATCGACCGGCTTCGTGTCCAAGGCGAACGGCTTCGTCGGAGCAAATGCAGACCATCGAGCATTTTCCGTTGGCTTCGCTGGCTAGCAGGACGACTGAAGGACTCGACCTTTTGTTGACCTGAGCGGCAAGAGATCGAAGATCGCTGGGGTTGGTCTCGGGTACGATTCCCTTTATGAGCTTGATACCATTGGATTCCTCGGCCTTTTCCATGAGCTGATCGGCCATGCCCGCCTGGCCCTTTTGGGAAAAAGAACGTATTTTTTTCTCCATTTCTCTTCCTTTGCTCTGCAGTTGAAGGATCCGATCCGAGAGTTCCGCGGGGGTGCAGGTCAGCCTACGGCTCAGGTCGTGGACCAAAGAAATTCTTTCGTTTGCAAGCCGATAGGCGGCATGGCCGGCAACGGCCTCGATTCTACGGGTCCCTGCGGAAATCGCAGACTCCGTGGTGAGGTGAATCGAACCTATTTCCCCAGCCGAGGAAACGTGCGTACCCCCGCAAAGTTCCTGACTCCAACCGCCAAGATTCACCACGCGGACGATTTCTCCGTACTTGTCCCCGAAGAAGGCGATGACTTCGTCCGGCTTTTCGGAGAAGGGAATTTCATAGGCTTCCAACAAGTCATTGGCTAAAAGTCTTTCGTTTGCGATCCGCTCGATTTCGCGGAGTCGCTCGTCTTTGATTCCCTCGAAATGAGAAAAATCAAAACGCAATCTCTCCGCTTCCACCAAGGAACCCGCCTGTCTGATATGATCGCCAAGAATCTCTCGCAAGGCCCAATGGATAACATGGGTTGCGGTGTGGTGTCTTTGAATCGCCTTTCTTCTGCCCAAGTCTACGTTGAGGACGGCCTCTTGACCGGAAAATTCCGAAGCTTCGATTCCTTTGGCCACTTCATGAAGAAAACGACCCGAGGAGTCCTTGACCACGTTTGAGATAGAAAGCGTCTGGCCGCTGATGAAAACGGCCCCGGAGTCTCCAGTTTGACCACCCATCTCCGCGTAGAATGGAGACTTTTCGAAGATCAGATAGGTCGAGTCATCTCTTTGAAGGCAGTCGATGCAGGTACTTTTGAAATTCGAAAGTTTGTCGAGTTCATAGCCGACGAACTCAGTGGGATCGACGTTTCCATCGGCTTCATTGACCAGAACCTCAACTGACTTATGAGCTCTTCGGGCCCTTTTACGCTGATCATCCATATGAGCTTGAAACTCCTCGGTGTTGACCGAAAAATTGGCTTCCCGAGCAATTAGTTCCGTAAGATCCTGGGGTAATCCGTAGGTGTCGTAGAGCTTGAAGTCAAAGGAACCCGAAATCTCCTCATTTGGTTCGAGGCCTTCAATTTCACGGTTAAACAACTCTATCCCTCGGTCTAGGGTGTTGTTGAAGGATTCTTCTTCGGATCGAAGAGTCTTTACGATCAATTCCGACCTATTGGACAGCTCGGGAAAAGCCTCGCCCATCTGTTGGATGAGGGTAGGGGCGAGGGCATCGAAGAACGGCTTGTCGAAGCCAAGAACGCGTCCATAGCGAATGCCTCGCCTAAGAATGCGACGCAGGACGTAGTTACGGTCGTTGTTGCCGGGCAGGATGCCGTCGGCGATCGAAAAGCAAAGGGCGCGAAGGTGGTCGCCTATGACTCGGAAGGCGACGTCGATTTCCTCCTGTTCCGTCTGGGGTTTGCCGCCTTGAGGGAGGGTAGATTCGTAGGTTTTTCCCGAAAGTTCGCCGAGCTTTTGAAAAATGGACCGGAAGACGTCGGTGTCGTAGTTTGAGGTGGGTTTGGAAAAATCCCTAAACCCATCGGTCGTCTGCATGACGGCCGCGACTCGTTCGAAACCCATGCCGGTGTCGACGTGTTGGGAAAGCAGGGGAGTGAAGTTTCCATTGCGATCGGCGTTGAATTGAATGAAGACCAGATTCCAGATTTCGATGCAGAGGTGGGAATCGGCGTTGACCAGCGAGCCTTTGGTGTCCCCTTCGGGAGTCAAATCAAAATGAAGCTCGCTACAGGGTCCGCAGGGCCCGGTTTCCCCCATCATCCAAAAATTATCCTTCTTGCCGCCGGTAACGATGTGAATCTTGGGATCAAGACCGGCGGACTCGTAGATTTCGCCCCAAATTTCAAAAGCCTCCCGATCGAATTCCGCAGGATCTCCTGATTCCGGCTTGTAGACGGTCGAATAGAGACGCTCGGGTGGAAATTTCCAAACTTCGACCAATAATTCCCAAGCCCATTGAATCGCTTCCTTCTTGAAGTAGTCGCCGAACGACCAGTTTCCGAGCATTTCAAAGAAAGTGTGGTGGTAAGTGTCGAAGCCGACGTCTTCCAAATCATTGTGTTTGCCCCCTGCGCGTATGCATTTCTGGGTGTCCGCGGCTCGGAGGTAGGGAGCTTTCTGATCTCCCAAAAAATATGGGACGAACTGGTTCATGCCCGCGTTGGTAAACAACAAATTGGGGGATTCCGGAAGCAGGGAAGCGGATTTGACGACCTTGTGCTTCTTGGCGTCGAAAAAGTCTAGGAAAGACCGACGGATGTCTTCAGATTTCATGATTTTCCAGAGCAATCGGTTGGTTGGCGTTTGTTTTAGAGCCTTTCCATGATGGCCTGCCCCATTTCACGAGTGCCGATGCCTCCTCCATCCACCGCGATGTCACCGGTGCGGAATCCCGCCCGAATAGTTTCCTTGACTGCATTTTCGATTCGAGTGGCCTCGTCTTCCATCCCGAAACTGTAGCGGAGCATGAGAGCGGCGCTGAGAACTTGAGCGCAAGGGTTGGCCAGGTTCTTTCCGGCGATGTCGGGAGCGGTTCCTCCTGCCGGTTCGTAGAGACCAAAGGGTTGGTTGAGGCTGTTTTTCCCTGTTCCTAGGCTTGCGGAAGCGAGCATCCCCAAAGAGCCGCAAATTACCGCAAGTTCGTCTGACAGGATGTCCCCAAACATATTTTCGGTGACGATGACGTCGAATTGGTTGGGGTCGCGAACCAATTGCATGGCGGCGTTGTCGACGTACATGTGCGTCAGCTCTAGTCCTAGGTCGCTTTTCTCGACGAAGTGGGTCACGATCTTTCTCCAGAGTATGGACGTTTCCAAGACGTTGGCCTTGTCGACGGAGCAAATCCGACCCTCTCTAAGAGATGCGGCCCGAACCGCTACCTCTATGATGCGTTCGATTTCTCTCGTCCGGTAAACCATCGTGTCCACTGCCTCTTCTTCCCGGTCATCAAGAATTTTCGTCCCTTTGGGTTGCCCGAAATAAATTCCTCCGGTCAGCTCGCGCACGCAAAGCACGTCGATGCCTTCTTCGACGGTTTGCTTCTTGAGGGGGGATAGGTCTGAAAGCTCCGGGTAAAGATTGCCGGGTCTAAGATTGGCAAACAATTCGAACTCCTTGCGAAGCGGCAACAGGGCGGCTCTTTCGGGTTGCTCCCGTGGGGGTAGCGATTCCCATTTGGGGCCTCCCACGGAGCCGAACAAGATCGCGTCTCCCTCGGAGCAGGCCTTGAGGGTCGAATCCGGCAAGGCGCTTCCGTGATTGTCGATTGCGATGCCACCCACGTCGCAGGGACGGGTTTCAATCTTGAAATTTCTTATTCGGCCCAATTCGTTGAGAACCGCAAGGGCGACGTTCATGACCTCGGGGCCAATCCCGTCGCCCGGTAGGTTTGCAAATCGTAAAGTCTTCATGAAAAGAAAGAATCCATAAGCCTTTGTCAGTCCTGCGCAACGTTGAAAAGTCAGCTCTTTTCTTGGATGCGGTATTCGTTGACAAATCGCGCGTAAGGGTATTAGATGAAAATTTAACAGTCCAATCAACGAGATAGGCGGGCATTGCTCGCCTTTTTTATTCCTATTTTCCACCTATATAAACATCATTCATTATGAGTAGCGAAATTCTCGCAGTTCTCGAATACATGGAGAAAGAAAAGGGCATCAGCCGTGAGGACATGATCGCCACGATTGAGAATGCCGTCAAGGCTGCCGCGGAAAGAGGTGTGAATTCTTCGAGCGACGTTCGAGTCGTGATCAATCCCAAAAGCGGGGCCATGCAGGCTTGGACTCAACTCGAAGTCGTTGAATCTGTTTCGGATACCTCGCGGGAGATTCACCTCGATAAGGCGAAGTTATATGCCGATAATCCCCAAATTGGAGATATCGTCGAAAGGGAGATGGATCCATCCTATCTCGGCAGAATTGCTGCTAAAACCGCCGAACAGGCCATCAAGCAAAGACTGCGTCAGTTTGAAAAAGAACATATTTACGACGAGTTCCGCGACCAAGTCGGAAACTTAGTCACTGGGATCGTCCGTCGCAAGGAGCGGGGAGATCTGATCGTTGAAGTCGGAAAGGCCGAAGCCCTTCTCCCTTGGCGAGAAAGAGTTCCGGGTGAGGATTGGGTGCCCGGGGAGAGAATCAGGTGTTTGCTTACCAAGTTGGAGCAACACGGTCGGGGACCGGAACTTATCTTGAGCAGATCAAGCTTAAATTTCGTTCGCAAGTTGTTTGAAATGGAGGTCGCCGAAATCGCCGACGGCACCGTTTCCCTGGCTGCGATGGCGAGAGAACCCGGTTATCGAACCAAGGTTTGCGTGAAAAGCGCGGATCCTAAAGTCGACCCTGTCGGAGCTTGCGTGGGAGCCCGGGGTTCCAGAGTCAAGAGCATCGTCCGTGAGATGAACGGGGAGAAGGTTGACATCGTTCGCTGGTTCGAAGACCCCATCGAACA
>JAYOEB010000149.1:5699-6004 GCA_038116775.1 Opitutia bacterium
CGGTTCCTCAAAACGTTTCGCTCGATAGGGACAAGAGAAGAATGTATTTTGAAGTCGTTGAGGATGATCTTTCCGTTGCCATCGGACGCAAGGGCATCAATGCGAGGCTAACCTCAAGATTGTTGGGGTGGAAGCTGGACATAGGCAAGGTAGTGGTCAAGGAAGTCGGCTTTGACGAAAGAAAGACCAAGGCCGCCGAAGCCCTGACCTCTGTTGGCATTGAGTTCGAAGTGGCGGATCGATTGGTTGCCTTTGGCTTGGTCAGTCCCGACGCCTTCGAGGGAGTTACTGCCGAAGATCTCGTC
>JAYOEB010000150.1:0-5916 GCA_038116775.1 Opitutia bacterium
GGGGAGATGCGTTCAAGGGAATGCAGGTATCCATAGCGTCTATGGAAATTCGTGAAATCGAGCCAGGCGCTGAACCTACTATTCCCTTGGTGCCTACGGTTTTTGAAGAAGTCCCGCTTTTCCAAGATGGTGACCGGGTCGCGTTGATTGGGGGTGGCTTGTTCGAACGGGCCCGTCTGAACGGATACCTGGAAACCGCCATGCAAATATCCGCTGGAGTAAGGAATCTTTCTTTTCGCAATCTCGGTTGGAGCGGGGACTCCGTCTTCAACGATGCCCGATCCTATTTTGGTCAACCCAATGAGGGAAGGCAAAGACTGGACGGAACCCTCAACAAGTGGAAGCCCCACCTGATATTTCTAAATTACGGTGCGGAAGTTGCCCTCAGCGATGTGATTCCCTGGACTAACGAAGCGGGTTTTGCTGAGCGTTCCGCCATCAGTTTTGATGACGGCTTGTCGGTTTTTGAACAAGGCTACGGCGATTTGATCGAACGAGTGAAAAAAGCGTCGGGCTCTCAACTGCGTACGAATCCCTACGGCATTGTTTTGGTCACGCCTCCTCCGTTTGAAAATCTTGGTCCTCCTTTGCCTGACCATCTAGATAACAACCGGAGACTGGAGCGCGTATGTCAGGTAATCCGGCAACTTGCCCGGGGAAAAGATCTTCGCCTGCTCGATCTTTTTGCAGAGATGGGCGGTGCATCATCATCACAAAATGAATCGGCGAAGCCCCTAACCACCGATGGTTTGCACTTTTCCGACTTCGGATATGAAGAAATGGCCCGTCATTGGCTAAGAGGCTTAAGTTATCCGACTTATCAAATTTCAGAAAAAAATATCCAGCGGATAAATGATTTGCGCCGAACGACAGTGGAGAAAAACCGGTTGTTCTTTCACCGCTGGCGTCCCGCTAATGAGACCTACCTCTACTTGTTCCGCAAAAGAGAGCAGGGTAACAATGCCAAGGAAATTCCACAGTTCGATCCTTTGATCCAGGAGCAGGAAAAGAAGATTCAGGAGGTCTTGCGAAAACTCCGTCAATCGAGTCAGGGATAAAGGGGAATTCTAATAATGAAGCAAATTACACTTTTTCTTGCCGCCCTGATTTTTTCAGTTTCTCTTTTTGCCCAGCGTGGGCTAAAAGAAATGCCTGATCCTTCGATTGAGGCTCAGTTAAAAGCGTTCAGTCTGCCCGAGGGGGCCAGAATCAATCTCTTTGCCAGCGAACCAGTGGTGCGCAATCCCATTCACATGAACTGGGATACGCAGGGCCGGCTCTGGGTGGTGGGCAGTCCGCTTTATCCCCATATCAAGCCCGGTCAGGAGGAATCCGACCAGTTGGTCGTTCTCGAAGATACCAATGGGGATGGGGTGGCTGACAGGCACACCGTTTTTGCGGATGATCTTCACATTCCTACCGGTGTCTTGCCTGGGGATGGCGGTGCCTATGTGGCCAACAGTAATGACGTCTTATTTCTCAAAGACACCACTGGAGACGGTAAGGCGGATCATCGGGAAGTGGTTCTCTCCGGCTTTGGAACCGAGGATACCCACCATATCGTCCACACCTTCCGTTGGGGGCCCGAGGGAATGATGTGGATGAATCAATCCGTTTATATTCACACTCATCTGGATACCCCCTATGGCATCCGTCGGCTGCCCGGCGGTGGCATGTGGCACTACCGTCCGGAAACCCGTCGATCGGAAATCTTCTGCAAAGGGCTGACCAATCCATGGGGTCATGTGTTTGACGAGTGGGGACAAAGTTTCATGACCGATGGCGCGGGGAGCGACGGGATTAATTTTGTCTTCCCCCGAGGCGTGTTTATTTCCTCCCCCGGAGCATCCCGAATCATTCGAGGGCTAAATCCTGGTCAACCCAAACTATGCGGTTTGGAAATTTTATCTGGCAGTCATCTGCCTGAGAAGTGGCGTGGGCTCCTAGCGAGTCCAGACTTCCGGGGACATCGAATCAAAACTTTTCGCCTGAGTGAGCCTCAAGGAGCCGCCTTCCAAAGCAGGGAGGGAGAGATCCTGCTTTCATCCAGACACCGTGCCTTCCGTCCGGTGGACGTAAAGATGGGGCCCGACGGGGCCATCTACGTTGCCGATCTTTATAATCCGATTATTCAACACGGAGAGGTTGATTTTCGCGACCCCCGACGGGATCATAAACACGGAAGGATATGGCGGATTTCCTTTCCGGCCCAAAAAAAATCACCTTTCATCAAACCTGCAGAGATGAGTGATGAAGAGCTGGTTGAATCCCTCCTTTTTTCAAAAGAGGCGATCCAAAGAGAACTTTCCACCGCGGAGGTAAGAACCCGCAACCCTGAGCGTGTTTTGAATGAGCTCAATAAGATTGAGCATACGAATCACCTCACCCAGTTGCGGAAGATTTGGGTAACTCAAGCGATCAATCGCTTTGATGCTGAACTTGCCAAGAATCTGGCGATTAATGGATCAGAAAAAGCCAGGGCAGGAGCCTTGCGGGCCCTCTATTATGAAGCTGGCAATACTTCAGGACTCTTTCCCATTTTGGAAAAGTTGGTTGGCGATTCGTCCCTACAAGTCAGGCTTTGGGCGGTCAGTGTATTGGCGCAGATCGATAGTCCCCGATCAGTCGAGGTTGCTCTGCGGGCCTTGGATGGGGTGAATCCCGATATTTATTTGGACTTTGCGGTATGGTCGATCTGTCGGGAACGTAAACACGGTTGGTTGGCAAAATTAGAGCAAAATCCCCAAAAAAATCCTTTTCCTACTTTGGAGCAGTTAATTTTTGCCCTTTTCTCCGTGGAACAGTCCGACCATAAGGGAAGGTTTCGACATCCTGTTTATGGTGAAATTACTAAGGTTAGAGATAGCACTGGCGGTGGAGCCATTGGCGTGGGCTTGATTTTCGAAAGCCTGAAAAAAGAAAAATTCAAGGAGGCGAAGGATCGAGAGAAAGCGATTCAATGGATAGGCATGGTGGGAAATTCCGCCCAGTTGGATGATCTCTTCGAATTTACTCTTTCCCAAAGTGATCCGAAAACAATCATCTCTTGTTTGCGGGCATTGCAGGATGCAGCCAAGATGCGTAAACAATTTCCCTTGGGTAATAAAGGTGCAGTGGTCAGGCTCCAACAAAACAGGAATGAGATGGTCTCAACCGAGGCAGTCAAGCTGGCGGGGTTATGGAATGTGGAATCGGACCGTGATGGCTTTCAGTCAGTAATATTAGATCCCAGTAGTAAGAGCAATCGGTTCAAACTGGCACTCGATGGTTTGATTTCCATGGGTGGGAGAGAGACCTTCGAGTTTCTCCAGAACTCCATCCAAAGCGATCAAATTTCCACAACTCGCAAGGCTGAATTGATTAAGGGGCAATTGAAGATTGATCCGGCAACCGCAGCGAAAAATGCGGTAAGACAACTCCAGTCAGCCAAGGACGGAAAAGATAGGCACGGTCTTGTGGCCGCCTTTCTTTCCAATAAGTTTGCAACCAGCGAATTGGCGAAAGCTTTGCAAGACATAACTCTTTCGCAGAAACTTGCCCTTACCAGTTTGCAACTTGCCGAGAGTTCACCGTCCAGACCCAAGCAATTGATCGCGGCGATCCGCAAGGCAGGTGATCTCAAGCCAATGAAGACGAGCCTGAACGAAGCAGAAATGAATAGTATGGTTGAACGGGTAAATGCTGAAGGTGATGCCTCAAGAGGAGAACTTGTTTACCGCAAGGATAGCCTGCAGTGCATTGCTTGTCATGCGATCGGGGAGACCGGTGGAAAAATTGGACCTAATCTGATATCCATAGGTGCGAGCGCACCGGTGGACTACCTGATTGATTCTCTGCTCGAACCCAGCAAAAAAATCAAAGAGGGATACCATACCAACTTAATAACCCTGAAAAATGGTGATGCTTTTGCGGGAGGAATCGTCAAGGAGACGCAAAGCGAATTGGTCATTCGTGATCTCGTAGGAAAGCATAATCGAATATCCAAGGCGGACATTTCGAACCAGACGATTTCCCCTGTTTCATTAATGCCTGTTGGACTGACCAGTCAGATAAGGGAGGATGAATTCGTCGATCTGGTCCGTTTTATGTCTGAGCTTGGCAAAGAAGGAAAGTTTACCACCACTCCTCAAAGGTTTGTTCGCACATGGGAGGTCCTTCCTCAGGGTAGTCCGCACCCAGGCACTCTTCATCATTATGGACTCGCGGTCATGACTGAGGATTCTCCGGATTATAACTGGAAAACCGTTTATTCCAAGGTGGATGGATCCTTGCCTGTGGGGGAATTGAATCCATCAATAATTGACAGGCATAAAGGGGAGTTGCGGGTTGCCCGTTCCTTCGTAGACGTTTCGGAGGCAGGGTTGCACAAGATCAGGTTGTCGGGCGATTTCACTTTCCTACGTCTATATCTTGGCCAAGAGGAAATACCGATCGGGAAAAAGAATGGCGTAACGGAGATTGAGTTGCCCTTCAAATCGAGCGGTAGACATAAAGTTACCCTAATCGTCAGTGGGGAACAAAAGGTTCAGGGCGTCAGCCTGGAATTGCTTTCCGAAAAACTCGAGGTTTCCTCCGATCAGGGATAGGAAAGGCATTGTTTTTCAGATTGTCTTATTCAAAATTTCGTAGACATTTTGACTGTGTCTTTCCGATTCAGTCTCTTTCTTTTTGTTGCTTCCTTCAGTGTCTGCGCATCCAATCCCATGATCGTCGCTCATCGAGGGGCTTCCCATGAAGCTCCGGAAAATACTTTGCCCGCATTCGAACTTGCCTGGGAACAAGGGGTGGATGCGGTTGAGGGAGATTTTCTGCTTACTGAGGACGGCCAGATCGTTTGTTTTCACGACAAGGACACCAAGCGTTTAACCGGCAAGACACTGGAGGTGGCTAAGACGTCATTTGCGGATCTCCAAAAATTGGATGTGGGGAAATGGAAGGGTGAAAAATACCGTGGTACGAAAATTCCCCTCATCAGCGAGGTCTTCGGCGCCATTCCCAAGGGAAAGAAGATCTTTGTGGAGGTGAAGTGCGGACCGGAAATCGTTGATCCTTTGATCAACGAGATCGAAAGGAGCGGTCTTCAGGATGAGCAGGTCGTACTCATTTGTTTTAATCAGGAAGTGATCAAAAAATTCAAAAAGGCGAGACCCCGGCGCAAGGCGTATTGGTTGTGCCGTATGAAAAAGAAAAAAGGGGAGTGGACGCCCTCCCTTGCCAGCGTTCTTTCTACCTTGAAAGACTGCCGGGCCGACGGACTGGATTCCCATTTTGACATACCCGAAGAATATTCAAAGGCAGTCCTCGATGCCGGCTTGGAGTGGCACGCATGGACGGTCAATGATGCCGAATTGACCAAAGGACTGAAGGAGCGTGGCGTTTTCTCGATCACAACGGATCTTCCACTGGCGATCAGCCGGGCTCTGCAATCTGCAAAATGAAGAAAAGTGATAATGCGGCTGAAGTGGTCATTAGGCGCATAGGCGGTTATTTGCACCGGGTCGTTCCGATTGTGGACGAAGCCGGCAACGTCATCTCCCATGCTCTCAAGCCTTTCATGGTTGAATTTCGTTTGCGTGACGTCATGCAGGTGATCGTGGGGGCGTCGTTGCTTGCGGTACCCGTTGCCTTGACCGAGGAGGTGTGGAAGCTAAGCGCCGAATTACCCATTCGCAACGTGATTGCCCTTAGCGGGCTTTCTCTTCTTTTCATAGGGCTTTTCGTCTATTTGAACTTTTACCGATCCTATTTAGGCAAGCACTGGTTGCAGTACTGCAGTCGGGTGCTTTTTACCTATGCCATTTCCTTGATCGTGGTAGCCCTGCTGCTTTGGATCATTCAACGCTGTCCTTGGGAGACGGAGCCGATCGTCGCCTTGAAGCGCATTTTGATCGTCGCCTTTCCCGCATCCATGAGCGC
>JAYOEB010000151.1:0-5904 GCA_038116775.1 Opitutia bacterium
CGTCAGATCATCAGCAGGTACCCGCTGATGGGCAAATCGTCTTAGAATAAATTGATCTCCCCTTCCCTCCAGGCTGACCCCCGAATTGGTTTCCAACAAATCGAGTAGCTCATGGGTAAAAAGATCACGGACCATAGGTTCGTTCTTACTTTCCTTGAAGGCGCTTGAGCTGGCTTCCTCGTAACGAGAAAATTCATTTCCCTGGTCATCTTCATCGAAGGCGCGCAATAAATACTGTTTGGAAAATTGGGGATGCGAATCAAAGTTGACGTCACGGTAGCCAACCATGGAACTCAAGCTCTCGATCAGCCAACCAGATGGCATCAAAGCAAAGGGAGGGAGGTTGAGAGATTGCGTCCGTATCGTCAGAAGCGTAGTTTCTTTGGTTTTTTTCCTAGTACCCGGTGAGCTAAAATTATAATCCGCCAAAGTGAGCCGTACTTCATTTACATCCCCAACCAAAACCGTCTTGGGCCAACTGCTCCCATCGGAAAACAACCTCGACTGGTCGATATTATCTTCAAGTGCTTGTTTGTCAGATTTCGATGCCTCTCTTAGATTCAGCGATGCACCGGCTTTTCTCATTTCCTGAGCCCGCTTCCTTCCCCTGAAAATAGACCAAATGATCGAAGCAACCATCAAAAAGGGTATGACCCATCCGAATTCAAAAAGTAATTCGCGAAGAAGGTCCATTCACTCAATTATTCTATGGACTTTTTTTTAAGCAAACTTTTTTCATCCTTCCGGTCGAAACTAGTCAAGACAAGGGGCGGGGTCGGAAGAAAGGCGGATCTTTGGCCTTTTTTCCGACCTTCACAACGCAGTGATCGGGAAAAACCTTAGTGGGTGGATAAGCAGGCTTGCGGGCCAGTCGTAGGAAGAGCAATTCAGACGCCCGATCAGGTTAGGATTGTTACCGAGATCAAAACCATCCCGAACCGCATTACAATTCTCTACGCTTACTCTTTTTTCTGCTGAAACATCCAGTCGTAAAATTCCTCGCTGGCGTAGACGACTTGCCTGGCATTATGGCCCTGGTCCTCATACACTTTGATTTTCGCCCGCTTTCCGCCGGCTTTGCGGATCGCATCCACCATGCGAATGGACCGATCAGCGGGAACAACCTTGTCGTTGGCCCCGGCAAAAGCATAAACGGGCACCTTGGCCAGATTCCTCGCCCAATCCTCGAGATCAGGGGTTACATCTTTGGGCCCTCCCGGCCCAATACCCCCGACAACCGGGGCAATCGCGGCAAAATGTTGGGGACTGCGACCTCCCCAAGTCCAACAACCAAAGCCGCCCATGCTGTTTCCGGTAAGATAAATTCTGCTCGCATCAAAGTCCAAGCTAGATCGCAATCCATGGAGCAATATATCCAAATCCTTCGGTTCCCAGGTTCCCCGGCCACCATCTTTTCTTGTTCGCGAACATTGGGGAACCACCACCTGACACGGTCCTTTGTCGAATTTTTCTATGCCCATTAGCAAGGCCCTTGCCTGCCCCTGCAATCGACCGACATCATCGCCCACTCCACCCGCGCCATGAAGATAAATCAGGAGGGCCGGGGCTTGCGGACCCTTCTTTTTGGCGGGGAACAGCAAATATTCCGGATTGAGGCATTGGATGTCTTTCTTCAGATCATCGGACAAGGTCTTCACGGAGGGTTCTTGGGCGGCACAAAGAAACAGCCCGGAAAAAACAAAGGATAAGGAGATTCCAAGAAAATGATTCATCCCCGAATCATTCGACAAAAACTTCCAAAAAACAAGACTCGTTTCTCAAGGAAATCCTTTTGTGGAAATGGAGATCGCCTAGTCCGAGGCTACGGTCAAAGAAATTACTGATGAATTCCATGAATGGAAGATTCCGATTGAATCGGCATTCTTCGACCCCCCGGAATTCAAGATCACTCCGGATCGTCAGCGTATCCTCATGACTCTGTCATTTTCCCGACCATGGCCTTCGAGTTGCATCTCCTTTTCAGTGACTCGAATAATGGAATAGGCATTGCGTTCGGTTTCCACCATTCCCTTGAGCGTCAGGTAATGAATGCCGTTCCTAATTCCATATTCCCCCTTGTGGTTATGCCCGTTGAGGTATGCCTTGACACAGGAGAATTCCTCCAGCAAAGAAACGACTTCGTCCGCATTCCACAGGTTGTGCGGATCGACCGGAAAAACCGGGAAGTGACAAAGGATAATCACTTTTTCTCCCTCGCGCTCCGCTTTTTGCAAAACCTTCCGCATCCAGTGGAGTTGCTCCTTGCCTATCGCCCCATTCCATTTGGGAGTGGAAATCTTGTTCTCGCGGTAATAGCTATCCGCCGCGCTGTATTCGAGGCTGTTCTTGGGGTAAGCGTGAAAACTGACGTCGTTCCCATCCAGAGCCAAGAAACGCCATCCCTTCAGGGCAAAATCATAGTATTTGCTCTCCATACCCAATCTCTCCGTCACTTTGGCCTTCCACTTGTCCGCAACTTCAAAATCATGATTCCCCAGGACGTGATAGGCCGGCATTCTCAAACTTTGGTAAAGGGGAAGAACGACATCGAAGCTAGCGTATCCCCGGTCAATGAGATCTCCCAGATGGACCACAAATTCAAGGTCGCGTTCATTCAAGTCGTCGACGCATTCCTTAAGCTTCGCCACGGAAGCGGCATAATGCCTGGAACCTCGGTTAGGGCCTGGGCAATACTGACAATCCGCAATCGCCCCGAAGGAGAGTTTGGGTTGCAAGGACTTGTTTTTTTGCTCGAGCCATGGACTCAGCTTTTCGAACCATGCCTCGGCATGGGCTCGCAAACCCTCACCACTAAAGTGCACCCCCTGTCCATTGCCTTCCCTTAGGTTTTCCTTCAATTGATCGGTATCCGGGCCCTCGAGCGCCACGCCGTTTTTCCAAAGGCTAGCCTGAGCTTCTCGAATACTCGAATCCGATTCATCTCCCGGGGCATGATAGGTGGCTTGAGCCACGAACCATGGCGCATCCCATTGCAGATCGCTTCCGGTCACCTCAATCAAGTTGGCAAGATATTCTTGATACAAAGGCCCGCTAAGAGTGCGGACCGGATCTTTTTGATTGGCGTCGCTTTCTCCCTGATGCCAAAGGACCGCACGGAAACCATGGGGTCCAAGCGCTTTCAGGCGCCGGATAAATTCAGGATAAATTATACCGAGGCTTTCCCATTTGCGTTCGCCGATCTTTCGAACCCTTTTTTCTACAGTGGGTGGATTGGGAAAAGTCGAACCCTTGGGCAACCATTCGCGCACACTGGTTCCCCCCTGCCCGTAAGCCACTATTCCAATCGGCACTTTGAATCGTTCGACCAAGGCGTCCCCAAGCAATGGCATTATGCTCCCTTTTTGTCCTCCAGCACCGGGTTGGGGATCAACCGCCAATTGCCATTGATTCTTTTCGTAATCGAAGACGGAAACCAATCCCGTACGGGTCGATTGTCTTTCCTCACCATAATTCGCCGAATTCGACTGTCCCGCGACTACGAAAACCTCGCCCACTCCGAAACGTTCGATTTTGCATGATCCGTCGGAAGTGTCCTTGAGTCTTATTTTCAGCTGGTACCATCCGCCCGGTCTCACTTGGATCGTTCCTCTGAATTCTTCTTTTCTCCAGCCGACCTTCAACGTTTGCCATCTCGCCTCCTCCCGGGATCCGCTCAAAGAATATTCCAGTTCCTCGTCTTGCGGCGAATGGGAATGAAGCCGACCCCTGACCACAACCGAAGTAAAGTCTTCTTGGCTTGTTTGAAAGACTTGTAGCTCGGATGGAGAATACAGAGTCAGGTTCCTGACTTTCTCCTTAGATTCCAGTCCTTCTCCGTAGACTCTTCCCTGAAGGAAGGGAGAAAAAAGGCAGCAAATCAAAATTAGCTTTGGAATGTCCGACCTAACTCGTTCCTTCATCTCACGAACCGTTGGCGCAGACCTTGAGCAAAGGGTATCGGAAGCTGTAAAAAGATTCATCATTATTCGAGGGTCTTCGTTATATTCCCTTGCCTCTAGTATTTGAAATCAAAAATTTCGCAGGAAAACCTTGCAAAGTACAATATTCGCCTGAATAAATATCCCTTTTAATACTTCCAATGACTATTTCCGAACCAGACTACGGATTCCTCATCGGTCAGATTCATCGAAACCTTCCCACTCTCCCAACGATCGTTCATGAACTGACCAATGTGCTGCAAAATCCTGATGAATCAACTTTTACGGTAGAAGACGTCTTGATTAGAGACCAGTGCATGACCACCAAGATCCTTCGAATCGCCAACACCACCTACTATCGCGGCAATCGTGAGCGAGTCGGTGATGCGAGCGAAGCAATCGGTACGCTCGGATTCGAAAAAATCCGCAACGTGATCCTTACCACTTCGGTCTTCAAGATGTTTGCCCAACAATCCGCCGAACAAAAATTTTCTTTGGAAAATCTCTGGAAACACAGTTTGGGAGTAGCAACCGCTTCTCGAACCTTGGCGAAGTTTCTAGGCAGATCATGGCATGAAAACGCATATACATGTGGTCTTCTCCATGACATTGGTAAAGTGGCCCGCTACAAATTGGATGAAAACGACGGCACCGAGATCTTCATCAACGATATTCAAATCGCAATGGACAACAAGGTTAGCTTGCTCCGTACCGAAGTAATGAACGGTTCGCCGCGTCATGATTTGCTCGGCTACTACATCTGCAAAAATTGGGGTTTGTCCACCGACGTAGAAAACGTGGTTCGTTGGCACCACGAATCAAATCGTTCGGAGAGAAACCTAACCATATCCGAAGAAGGTCACGACGTCATAGACCTCGTCATTCTCGCCAACTGGATGGTTAATCGACAAGAGTTCGGATTCAGTGGAAACCAGCACGCCGAACGCCCCTCCGATGCCTTCCTCGCCAGACTCAATTTGGCTCCGGACCATCTGGAACAGTTGAACGCAAGCGTAGAAAGCGATCTAAAGCTAACGAAAGACTTTTGCGATATGCTCGATGGTAGTTAGCAAGGCCTGCTCAAGGTTCGCTCGTTCTTCCTGATAAGCTCAGAATTTCCCCATTCGTCATCACTCGACCACATGAATGGTATGATCGATTCTTCCTTTGATGCTCTTTCCTTCGATCGACCTTATGTCATAGTCTATCTGAGCCATGTGGGCTGGTCTAAGGTTGGGAATATGCAGGGCGATGGTTTTTCCGTCTTCCAGAAGTTCCACCTTATCCAGTTTCAAATCATTAATTGGGATTTCGGGAGAGCCATAATTGGAGGACCATTTCAAGTTCCACGCGCCAAATTTATATTTCGACAAATCATTCGCCTGTTGGGGGTCGAGCGACTCATAAAACCCCACCTCAATACGGTCTTTCTTAACCTCCAAGGATTTGGGGAGATGCGCGGGTTTGCCAGTGTAACGGATGCGATCAAAACCGCTGGTTTCCTTGGCATTGGTTTGCCAGCCCTTTAGCCCCGATACGTAGAGTTGTCCATCGCCTGGATTAATCCGTGCCCGCATCGCGCTACTGGATAGGTCGACCGGAATACGGGAAACCCCACCCTGTATCTGACCGTTCTTTTCCTCCTTGAGGACGACATAGAGTTTGCTCTGACCGTAAGACATATGGAGGAGTTGTTCCTTGAGCGGACCCCATTTTTCGCTGGTCACCCAGACCTGCCCGCCCCCGGAATTGTCCACTCCACGCTTCTTGCTCATCCAGACCAGTGGCTTCGGCGCTTCTTCGGGAAAATGCTCAAAGTCAGGTCTATTCATAAAAGTTCTACGATATTCGCCCCAGTCGCTGTAAGGAACTTCATATCCTGCGATGGGAGAACTTTTAAATTTTTGGTCGCCCCGATAGGAATCAATCACTCCGTTAAAACTACCCGGCTTTACCCAGTTCAGGG
>JAYOEB010000152.1:0-5901 GCA_038116775.1 Opitutia bacterium
AGCAAGGCCATGAGGTTGAAGCCGTCTACGTGCGTACTTGGGAGAACGAACGAGACCCTTTGGGGGAATGCCCCGGAGCCAAAGATTTGGCTGATGCGGAAGCGGTGGCGCAACAGTTGGGAATTCCTTTTCAGGTGGTGAACTTCATAGACTTCTACCGGGAGGAAGTCGTACGGCCCATGATTCGTGGATACGCCGGGGGAATAACGCCAAACCCGGATATTCTATGCAACCGAAGAATGAAGTTCGGAGCCTTGATGGAACATGCTGTAAGAAACGACTTCCAGGCACTAGCCACCGGTCATTATTGCAGAAGAATCAAATCCGGCAAAGGAATCGCCCAATTATGGGAAGGAGTGGACAAGAACAAGGATCAATCCTATTTCCTTTCGCAAATATCGCAGGATCAGCTTGATTTTGCCCGCTTTCCGATTGGCGACCTGAAAAAGGAGCAAGTGAGATCCCTCGCCAAGAATCTAGAATTACCGGTTGCCGAAAAAAAAGACAGCCAAGGCATTTGTTTCCTAGGCAAGGTGAAAGTTCCGGAGTTTCTGTCCAATTTCATTGAAGATCAACCGGGGGAAATCGTCACGACGCAAGGCAGGCCCGTGGGAATGCATCGGGGATTGCATCGATACACGCTCGGGCAAAGAAGGGGGATTGGAGTGCCCTCCAACGTAAACTTTGAAAATTTCGTAGTCACGGGCAAAGATCAGAGGAAAAATCAATTAATCGTGGCTTTTGAAAATGAGAGGGAAAGCACCCTATGGGGTAAGCAATTTCAGGTGGAATCGCTTTCGTTTCTACATGGGGATACGCCCAACGGGAAAATCTCCCTTCTGGGAAAAGCGAGATATCGGGATCCTTCCACTCCGATCACTTTGATTCCCAAGGACAAGAATCAGGCCAAGATAATCTTCAAGGAACCACAGCGGGCCCTGACCCCGGGCCAAATTTTGGCCCTCTATGAAGGCGAGCGTCTGATAGGCTCTGGAATCTATTCCCTCTCCGAACTCGGAAGAGCCAAGCTTTCCGCTTGATTCTGAGCGACAAATGAGGATAGTGAATTTTTGCCGCCATGCGCCTACGCTTACCTAAAAGAACCCGTAAGAAGTTACCTATCGACGACGATCAGGTACCTCTCAAGACAAAGGAAAACCTCGAGCAGTACCTGCAGTCTGCAGTCTCCTTCCTGCAAACTCAGGAAGTTGCCCTCAGAAAATCTCTCGAGATTCTGGAAGAAATTCTTCAAATCACCCCCAAGTTGAAGGCCGACGTCATCCGCAAGGTTTCCAAGCAGGACGAATTGGATGCCCGAAGGAAATTCCGCGAACTAAAGAAGGAACTCAAGGAAATAAGCGGTCTTGCGTTCAACAACAGGGAATTGTTCAGTCAATTGGAAACCGATCAATCCTTCAAGTTGTTCAAGGATGCAAGCCCCAACGCGCCCACGATAAGGCAGCCAGCCGCGCCCCACTACCTCAAGGCCGTTCAAAGGCAGAGCGAATCCATTGAAGCGAAGTCCGTCGAGGAATCCTATCAAGCGCTTCAGGAGATGCTTGGTCAAACGGATGCCATTCAATCTGATCTGCAAACCAGTTTCGTGGCTTTGGCCACCGATCCAGAATCGGAAAGAAAATTGAAGTTCATCGAGGAGAGAGTGAAGACCTGGGTATCTGAAGTTATCGAGGGTCAGGACGGTATCAGCGTGCAGGCCAATATCATCGGCGACAAAGTCGATACACTCATCGGTCGGCTGGAAGAATAGGCAGGCCGTTCATGAATCAGTCCCCCGGCCAAGGATCTGACTTACCCACCCCGCCCAAGCGTCCTTTCTTGGGCATTCACTACGTTAATTGCGGAACTTACGGTAGAATCTACAAAAACAAGGAAGGCAATGCATACGTCGGTCATTGCCCCCGCTGCATGCATCCCGTGAGGGTGAGAATTGGCGCCGACGGTAGCGGACATCGATTTTTCAAATGCTTCTGCCCCTAACTCGGTAGAGGGCTTGCAAATCAACCCCATTCCCTCTCTTAAATTTGAAAAGCAACCGAATCAAAGCAAGAGTCGTCGAGGGTCATGGGATTGCTTCGGGCAAGACCAAAGACGCAAGATTCCCTAACGGAACGCTTGCGATGCAAGCCCCTTTTTTCCTTAAGGAAGGTTTGAACTTATCTCATTTTTTTCAAGGAACCATCAATTTGGACCTCTCTCCATCCACTTTCAAGTTGGGCGCTCCCCGTCATCAATTCAAGAGCATCGCCTGGACGGAGCATCTGCAGGCGGAAAATTTCTCCTTTTACTCCTGTGAACTCTCGAAATCCACCGATGGCCCGGTTTTTGATTGTCTGGTTTATTGGCCGCATCCCTCCACCAAACCGGCTTTTCACCAGAAGGACAGCGTGTTGGAAATCGTGGGACCCCACGTCCCTGAACTTTCCTGCGGATCAGAGATTTACATCGCCGCCCCTAGATCAAGCATAACTTTCTCTTCTCCTTGAGATTGCCGGACGTTGCTTGCGACCGGCGTTCATCTGCCGTTGGGCGTTGCCCTCTGCAGTCATGGGCATCCAATCTCTTCCGCAAGCATTCGGAAAAACCTTCGGAGTCTTCGAATACCCTCAATCAAGGGGAGGAAAAGTGATTTCGATTGGCCGACGTTTTTCATTCTCGGCCAATTTCCAAGTCTTCCTGACGATAAATTGATAGTTTTGAGTTTCGCCTCCGGTTTCCGGAAAATTTTGATCAACCGATTTGCGAACCGAGCCCTCAAGAAGGACGACGAAGTCGTTGCCTCGATCAATTCTCATTTGATAGTCTCCCACGCCCAGAGCGAAGGATTTCTCTGGATCGACCCAGTCCATCCTACGAAAGAAAATGGATTTCCCATGATTTCCGAGCAAAAGGATACGCCCGAGAGAATCTCCATCAAGCTGGTGTAGATAGCCGATATTCTTTGGTGCGAACAAATCCGCGGCATCAAGTTTTGATTTCGAGTAAGGAGCCGCCTGCGCTTGCCTCAAGCCAAGGGCAGGCACCGCTTTTCCAGCTTCGACACTTGCCTCCGCAGTCAAGTTGGGATCATCCCGAAGTAACGCGGAAATGGAAGTCATTCGTTTTCCCTCAATATCAAAATCCGTCCTTGCTTCAGAGCCCGATGCAGACTTCGCGGCAAGCTCGGAGCCCTGCCCTTGGAAAGCGATCACCGCCTTTCCTTGGGGAGATTCCGAGGAATCCGAACCGAACTCGTCATTGGAACTACTCGCTGCCTCGGAAACCGCCTGCCGGTCACCCATGTTTGGATCAAGGGCCACCAGTAATTTCTCCTCCTCCAATCGCTCGGATGGGCCCGTCGTTGTTTCCATAGTTCCAAAATAAGCCACGACGGAGGCAGCGGCCGCCACCATCAAGGGGATCCAATATTGAAGATTCTTGTTTTTCGGATCAACTTTGCCCTGTGGAGTTTGGGAGGATTCAGGGCTTTCGTTGAGAAGATTGGCGATTTCCTCTTTTTCGCCTGGACTGAATTGCAAGGACTCTATCTCCGGCAAATCCAACTCAAAACCATCCGCCCCCGCTTCTTCGATCAAGGCCAGGCATTGACTCAGCGTTCTCTTTTCCCGTTTCCATTCTTCCTCCAAATTGCACAATTTCTCAATTTCAAACTTTTCCTCCGCATCCACCTCGTCAAGCAGGTAGCGAAGAAGTCGTTCTCGACGGTTCGATTGCTCTTCGAATTCCAGATTCATTCCACAACCCCTTCATTTTCCAATTCAAATGCCAGATCCCGAATCGTCTGATGTAATTTATAGCCGACGTTGCCTACGCTTATTTTCAGACTTTCCGAGATTTCCCGATAGCTCATTCTCTTGTGGAACTTCATCTTCAACAGATTCTGCGAATCTGCGGGCAACTGAGAAACAGCATGCTTGACTCGGTAAATCTTTTCTTTCTGTTCCAATTGCTCTCTCGGGTTTTCTTCTTTGTAATCGTCCGTAATTGAAAACAAGTCAAGTTGACGAATTCCGTCGTCTAAAATCATTCTATTTTTTTTCCTTAGCCGAGATAAGCTCAAATTTCGAGTGGTCGAATAAAGCCATGCCTTGGGATGATGAATTTTCTGTTCTTCGTTGAAGAATTTCAAAAACGCTTCCTGCACCAAGTCCTTCGCCTCTTCGGAATCCCGAAGAATACCAAAAGAGTAATGCAACAAGGGAGATTGCAGTTGCTCGAACCATTGGAGCTTGCTCTTTTCAGTGCTGGAATTGGACACGGCCTCCATCTATCCTATAATTCGCTCTTCATCGACAAGTTCATTCTCCGAACAAATCCTTGACCCGTTCAAGTCCGATGGAAAGAGTTTCCCGAGGATCTCGTTTCCACCACTCCTCATTGAAAAGCTCCAGACTGACGGTTTTGTCGTATCCTATTTCGCGAAGAATTTCGATTTCCGACTTCAAGTCGATTTGCCCATCGCCCGGCATCACTCGGTCCGCATCCCTTTGCGTACCCGATGCCTTGTGAGGATGGGCGTCGTCAATGTGATAATGACTGATCTTGGAGGCGGGTATTCGTCGGAGAGTCTCAGCCGAAGAACCGCTGTTCCAATTATGAAAGGCGTCTAAAATGAGAGTGGCGTCCGGATCCTCGGTTTGCCGGACCACTTCCCAAGCACCCTCCAACGTATGAACCGACTTGAAGAAACTGATGTATTCGAAAGTCGGCAAAATGCCCTCTTCTCGTCCAATGTCCAGAAGTTCTCGGTATCGGGACGGAAGATGCGAGCTCTGCTCTTTTTCCATCGGAGGGGTTGCCACGATCACGGGAGCTCCCAGACGGGCTCCCAAGGCAAACCTTCTTCTGGCCTCGTCAAGCGCCAAGGCATGTTCCCATCCCTCGAAATCCCCCCACTGCCGCATGGCGATTACCGAAGGCACGGTAAGTCCGCTGTCGGAAAGGGCTTTTTCAACATCCGATACCTCTCCCCCGCGAGCCACGAATTCCCATACCTCGTTGAGCCACAATTCAATCCCGTCAAAACCGACCTCGCCGACCAATTTGATTTTTTCAAGCAAGGGCACGGGTCTTATGGTACTGGTGTTCAGGCAGAATTTCATTTAGGGAAATCTTTTTATCTATGGCAATGGTTCATCATGAGCTCGAAAGCGTCCTTCGGTCGAGCAATAATTTGGCTAAAAGCCCTTGTCCGACTCCGTTTGCCAAAGATTCGCCTTTGTCCTTCAAATTCCAGTTCTCGGCGTAAAGGCGAACCCGCTCGGGAAGATCGCCACAGGGCCAATGATACCAATAGGCGAAACAATCAACTCCATGATAGGCGGCCCAAAGCGGAAGAGCGACGTCGACGGCCAAGGTATCCGACTTTGATGAACCGAACTGCCCAGCCAAGACTTCCTTCATCCAGGATCTTCGCTTGGCGAATAGCCTAAGCGACTTTCGGTCTTCAAGACCGAAAGGAGAGCCGACCTTGAATGCGAGTTTTCTCAATTCCTCGGGCCAATCCGGGTTTTGAGCCACGAAGTCGCGATATTGCTTCAGTCGATGGAGCGGACGATTTCGGGGTCTCATGCCCTTGAGGCGCCAGCCTCCCACTCGGTCATATATTTCTTCAACCTCCAATCCGTCGCGCCAAGCGCTCAGGGGAAAAACTTCCGCCAAAACATGCATTCTTGCCTTGTTTCGAGGATAGCCGAGCCCTTCCAGCAGCCATTGATGAGCAGCCTTCTCCCAGCCCAAGCGATCCAACCTCCTTCTTGCAAAATTCAGTTTTTGCTCCCATCGATTTCCAGCCAATTCAGCAATGGTTGCTTCAATCCCCTTTGGCCGGCGAGCAGGGAAACCAAGGCTTTCCGAGTTAAGAGCCTGCAAGACCCAGTCTTC
>JAYOEB010000153.1:0-5866 GCA_038116775.1 Opitutia bacterium
TTTCCCGGTGCGTTCCGATCTCGCCCAAGCGTTTCTTGATTTCCCAGTTATCGGGGAAGGGGCGGATATCCACCCCGCCCATCAGACAGATCGAGATTCCGAAAGTATCAGGATGACGAATGGCCAAATACATCGCGCCATGCCCGCCCATGCTCATTCCGGAGATTGCCCGGGAATCGCGGTTTGCCAGGGTGCGGTAATTTTCATCCATATATTGCACGCACTCCTTGGCTACATGAGTTTCGTATTGATAGGTCGGATCGATTGGGCTGTCGTAGTACCAGCTGGTCGATCCCCCATCCGGGCATAAAATGATGAATTCGTACTTGTCCGCCAGTTGAGCGCACTGGGTGGACTGGTTCCACGATGCATGATTCCCTCCTGCTCCGTGCAAAAGATAGAGCACGGGGAATTTCTCTGCATCTCTTTCGGAGTACGCATCAGGCAAGACAAGGGTGGCCGGAATATTCTTTTCCATCTTGGCGCTGGGAACCTGGACAACCTCCACCTTGGCCGCATGAACAAATGATCCGCCAAGCAGGGCAAAGACGGAAAAGAGAGGGGCTGCTGGTTTCATGTCAAAATACATCGCAAACCCGGAACGGTTATTCAAACCAAGAAACACACCTGGTTAAAATTCAAAACTTTAGGAAGTAAGGTTAAAGCGCTATGAAATTTTCGGATATGAGTGACGGGGAAAAAACGGTAGTGGTAATCGGCGGGGGAGCCGCCGGATATTTTGCCGCCATTACCGCAGCACAGACCAATCCATCCCTCTGGGTAATTCTACTAGAAGCAGGAAGTCAGGTATTGCGAAAAGTAAAAATTTCCGGAGGCGGCAGGTGCAACCTGACCCATCATTGCTTTGATCCCAAGGAACTGAGCGCTAAGTATCCAAGGGGCTCCAAGGAATTGCGGGGAGCCTTTCATCACTGGCAACCAAAGGATACCATACAGTGGTTTGAGCGAAGGGGAGTGAAAACCAAAGTGGAAGAGGATGGCCGGATGTTCCCGGTGACGGATGATTCCCAAACCGTGATCGATTGCCTACGATCAGAGGCGCGCAAGCATGGAGTAAGCGAGAGATTGAATTCCCGTGTTACTGCTCTTAGGCAAATTTACGATCAATGGGAGGTCGAGGTAAACAGCAAGGAATTCTTGATCGTTGATAAAGTCTGCCTGGCCTTGGGTTCGTTAAAGCAATCCGGCCTTGAGGAAACTCTGGCTGAACTTGGACATACCATCAGCCCCCTCCTCCCCTCTCTTTTCGCCTTCAACTTACCCGTGCACCCTCTTAAAGGTTTAGCCGGTGTAGCTGTTCAACATGCCGCGGTTCGCACGTCGCCCAAAAGCGTTGTTCAATTTGGCCCTATTCTCATCACCCATCGCGGACTCAGCGGACCGGCCATTTTACGCACCTCCGCCTGGGATGCGCGAGAATTGGCGGAAGTGAATTATCAGTTCACCGCCGAGATCAATTGGTTGGGCAGAAATACCCCGGCGCAAATCCGTAACCAACTCCAGGAATTCCGAAAGCAACTGGCGGTCAAAAAACTCAAACATAACCCCTTTACTGAATTACCCAAACGGTTATGGGAGAAACTTGTCGAACTTAGTGGAATCGATCCAGAGACCACCTGGGCGCACCTTTCCAAGGAGGCGATGAATAAGTTAGTGAATCAATTGACCGCTTTTCAGGCCGAAGTTTCCGGCAAGACCATGAACAAGGAAGAATTCGTTACCTGTGGCGGGGTGAATCTCAAGGAAGTGGATTTTCGTACCATGGAGAGTAAATTAGTACCCGGTCTGTACTTTGCAGGCGAATGCCTTGACTTAGACGGAATTACCGGAGGGTTTAACTTTCAGGCTGCCTGGACCTCCGGGAGATTAGCTGGATTAAACCTTTTTAACGATCCTTGACAAAGTGAAAGACGGGGTATGGAGGGCGGTCAAAGATTTACCATCCGAAAAAATTCTTAATTTCAATCACTTGTTGACCATTTTGATGATGTCTTCGCTCTCGGAAACGACTACTTGACCCAAGCTCGCAGAATTCGGATTCAAATCAACGAGTTCCAGAATATAACGATAAGTCTTGTTGATGACTCTGGGTTGATATTCGCGTGATTCGAAAATTTGCTGAGTCAATACGAAATCAGGTAGATTTCCACCCGATCTGCCCCTTTTCGATTTTGCAAAGGTAATGAATTCGTTAAGCGATGAATTGGAAGAACTGCCAGAGATGCGAGCCAACCCGGATTGAGTGATAATGTTCCTCAAACCGTTTATTCGTATCGATTCCGGAAATTCAACCGTCGTCTGAGCGCTCATCGGTCCGATGGCGATTACGGGCAACCGTCCATCGATCTTGCGAGTGACCGATGATTGCATGAGCCTGGGAAACATTTTCGAGGAGAATTCGTCGAGGTCTCGAATGGTCAAGTCACGGTACTCGGCGACTTGCGAGGAATCCACTCGAGTGGCTTTGCCACTTTGGCAACTGTAGGAAAAAAAACAAAGAGAGAAGATGGATACTATGCAAAGCAATTGGTTCATAACGGATTGAATTGGATGATCGTGAGAGAAGAGGTTATTTCGCCTTCAGTAAAATTCTGAAGTCGACGGCATTGCCCCGGAAATCGACGCCCTCAAGGGTTTTTATTTCCTGACCGTTGATGGTAGCCGTATGCCAAGGAGAAGAAGCAGAGTCAACGGAACCGTCTTGATTGACCCAGTCAAACTTGTACCCAAAGACAACCGGCCGGGAAGAACGATTTTGAACCTCAACCTTGGCGATCATTTTCCCTTCCACTTCTTGCTTGAAGGATTTCGTAACGTTGACGTTTTTGAGCTTCTTCCGGTCACCCGCAATTACCTCGACTCCACCGTCTTGATTGGGTTCCATAGTGGTGACGGGATTCTTGTTGTAAGGAGCGCATGCAGACAAGCAGGCAAAAAGGGCAGTTAAAGAAAAGAAACGCATAGTTTAGTCCAGGTAAGCGATTTGGTCCTCAGAGTAGTCGTTCATCATGGCAACGGCCGAATCCAAAGTAAAGTTGCTTATTTCCTTTATCGGACCAGCCCGACGGATCGACTTCAGGAACACGAAGTTGGTACGACTCCTTGGATCAACCTTGACAACCAAGTTCGCCCCATTCGTCGATGAAACTTGAAGGGCTCCCTTGGCAGGTGTTTTGATTTTCTGAACGAGAACTTTTTTGGGCAATGAATACCATGTTCTCTCGTCTGCCTGAGTAAAAGCTTCTGCAGCCGCAACCTTCGCCACTGCGGCAAAGATTGCCACTGCGACACTGTCTTCCTGTTGCTTTTTTATTGCGGCTTCTATGGCCACTTGAGCGGCAACCGCTAGAACCGTCTGAACCATGGCTTTGGCCATTTCCGCTGGAAAATCAGATTTGAATTCCGATGAAACAACGGCATCCATATCCACGAGCTCTTCCATGTTCGATTTGGATATGCCGTTGTTTATGACGAATGCATCGTCATAATCATCTCGGTACTGCAATTGCGGAAAGGCGATGGGGGCATAGAGAATGCCAGCCGGAGGATTACCCGCGTAGAAGAGAACCAATGGAAGCCTGATCTTTTTCTCCTGACGAAACGGAGCGCTACCGGTTTCCAAAAAGACGTAGGTCGCGGATTCTCCACTCTCCTTGTATTCCTTTTGAAGAAACATTTTCCGGGGTCCGAGCACCTGGCTCAAATTGAAGAGACTGGCCCCGAAGTCCATTCTGCCATTGCTGCGGTTCTTGAGCACAACGCGCAAATAATCCCCCATGGGATTGTAAAAGTCGGAGTATTTGTCGCAGAGTTCGGTATTGACGAAATCTTGAACCTTGACTTCTCCGGAATCAACAAGTTGCTGGTACTTGAGGTTCTTGTTTTCCGCCGCTTTGGATTCGGCGTCGACAATCTTCTTACGATTCAACTGCCTGGCTTCCTCCCTTTTGAACCTGAGTTCGGTAAAGGCGGCTTGAACCTTGGATGAGTCCTTTTGCTCGAGAAACCGGCAAGCTCGATAAATTTCGAGCATATTGCGATCATGGAACTTGCCTACGTACTCACCAAGGCCTTTTTTCTGAGGGTCGATCAAGCCGCCACCGAATTTTTCGTCGACCAAGGTTTTGGACAATTCGAAATGATAGTCGGCCAACTCGGGCAATTGATTGGCCCGAGAAACGGACGCCATCTCCAAATTCCAAAGCAATTCCTCGTCATGTCCGGGTTTGATCTTCTTCCCGGCTTTCTCCAAGTTGGCCAAGGCCGAAACCTCGTCTCCCTGGTCCCATGAATTTCTGAACTCACGGGTACTTTGCTGGTAAGATGCGCACGACGAAAGAATGGAGGCGAACGCCAACAGTGTCAGGGCGCAGGGAATTTTCATGAAGCAAACAAATTATCTGGTGATGGATTTTCGCGCGATTGGTAGATTCTCGGCAGAAACGTCGGAGTTGATTCCAAAGTCCTCGAGTTCGAAAAAGCAGCCGATCGGCAAGTCATGGGGAAATCGACCTTACCCTGAGGCCTGCTCGCATACTGATACCGTTTTTTCCAAAGCCTCCTCGAGAAAACGAACCGGCTCACGGGCCCGCAATTCGGGGTTGTACAATTCCAAAGAGACTGGTCCATGGTAATTGATTTTACGCAAGTTACCAAGGGCTTCCACTAAGGGTAACACACCATCACCAGGTAACACACGAACAGAATCATCCATACGCCCATGAGGTTCAATCCCAGCCGGACAATCGGCAAATTGAAAAATGGTTATAAAATCGCCCTTTAACTTTCCTAACTTGGAAAACTCTGATTTACCCAGGTACATATGAAAAGTATCCGGAATGATTGCCGCATCTTTCCGACCAGATCCCAACGCGATGCCTTTTGCCTGATCCAATGTGGAAAGACCGGGAAAAAAATTAAGAAAAACTACGCCCGCACCCATGCCATAATCGTTCTTGGCCATGTCCAAGACCTGACCATAGCACCAGGATGCAACTTGCCGATCAAATGCTTCCCTTTCCTTGAAATTAGGAACTACCTGAATGTTTTGGCTTCCAACTTCGGAAACCATGCGCAAGCGATTTCTGTGTTCTTCCAATCGATTGTTGAACTTCTCACGACTGACATCCATGCCTGACCAAAGCCCAATGACACTGGGAACAAATAGCCCCAGTTCCTTAATTTGCTTCCCCAAGTCCTTAAGATTCCCCCCTTTCTTCTCATAAGCTTCCAGTTCCCTGTCCCAAGGCTCGATACAGTCAAATCCTGCATTGGCAGCCAGTTTTATCTTTTCCTCAATACCCAGCTTCTTATTCAGGGTCGCGGTATCGAGACATATAGGCCAGCGACTTCGACCATTCTGCCACTTGTTTCTTGGCTTCTGGAGAAGAGGCTTTCCATGAGACAGGGTTTGCAGGAGAGGTCCAGCCATTAAGGAAGATGTTAGAAAGGATCTACGGTTCATGAAATATATCCAAGCTATCAGTCCACCAAATATCAAGCGTTATGCAGGTCAAAAAACAAGATGGTTTACATTGCCCGGATCAAAATTCTGCATATGGTTTTGCTTAAATGAACCTTAACACCTTTTTTCAACATCTCGACCAAGTTGAGGAACTCACCTTTGTTCTACCCAACGGCACCTACCTACCGCCCCATTTCCATCTGACTGAAGTCGCCATGGTTTCCAAAAAATACGTGGATTGTGGAGGAACGATGCGGGATGAAAGTTTAATCAGTTTCCAGCTGTGGAGTGCAGATGATTACGATCACCGCCTCGCCCCCTGCAGGGCTTATGGAATTGTGGAACGGGCACAGGAAGCACTCGGGTTTGGGAACCTTGATA
>JAYOEB010000154.1:0-335 GCA_038116775.1 Opitutia bacterium
CTTCTTGGGCGAGCAGTCTGGGGTCCACGGTGCCCTGGTCCGATCGGGGAAAGTCGTTCCATGGCTGCTTTACGATCTTTTCGTAACCATCAAAATCGGTAAATTCCTCCCCCTGATGAAAAATGGAGTAGTAAAGGTCTGGCCTGAATGTCCGGCCGTCCCGAGTCTTCAACTCCAGAAAAAGATGAAACTGCATCACCGGATGAAGTTGGGGGATTTCCACAAAGATCGACTTTCCGTCCGCTAACAAATGAAGGGATCGTATCTTGACTTGGTCGTGTCCCGGGACTCGGGGATGCCGGACCGAATATTCGGCTGATCCATAAGCTTCACCG
>JAYOEB010000154.1:345-2883 GCA_038116775.1 Opitutia bacterium
CTTCATATACTGCCTCTCCTGCTGTGCATAATAATAAGATGGAACAACCCATGTTGCGACCGATCACCTGGCTTACACCCGCTGTCCTGCTGCTGGCTGCCTGTTACGGCCGGGAAGAAGCAGCTTCAGTGCCAACCGGAGTGCTCGAGGTCGCGCCGCCGAATATTCTGCTGATCATTATTCTTCTCCGTAAAATTCTTTCCACTGGGCCGGTTTGGCTTGGTTTTTTTTCAAGGTCTTGGGATCAATGAATTCGTTGAATCGTATGATCAATCCGTTTTTTCGAGTTTGCACCGACTCGGGAAGAGCCATCTTTCCTCCAGTCCAACGTATCCTTTCAAGGGAACCGTTTTCGCGGGCGTAGCTTTGCCAACCGTCGGTTCCTGCCACGTAAAGATGACCGTCTTTGCTGTTGAAGATTACACGATGGGCTCCGGAAAGGAACTCTCCCGGAAGCGGAACGACGCCCCCCTGAACCTTATTTCCGTCGATGACTTCGCGGAGGACGAGGTAGTGCTGGCAATATCCGAAGGATGTGCCGATCATTTGCCGGGCCAGAGGCCCCATCCTTTCGTCGTTGGGTACGAAGACGAGGTCGCCCGAGGAATTGTCGATTCCTCGGGGCAGGAAGCAAAGAGGCATCTGATAGCCATGCTTTCCGAATTCGGGCTTGGGACCGAAAAATCCATGATAGCTGCGATTGCCGACTTCAAAGATCGCGGAAGATGGTTGCCAGGTCCCTTCCTGAGGCAACGCGAAAACGATCGATCCGTCGGATGATACTCCCGTGCCGTTGCAACCGCGCAGACCGGTGGCGATGGACACGGGCTTTGAGCCCGGGAAGTAGCGGGTCATTCCAAAATCCGACGACCGGGTAAACCAGTAGAAATTCCCCTGATGGTCCTGTTGTAGGGTAAGGGCGAAACTGTTTCCCCGATCGGTTGGGAACTCATGAGTCAGGCACTCGTAGAAATCGGCTTCTCCGTCCTTGTTGAGATCATGCAAACGAGTCAATTGATCCCTTCCGATTACATGAATTTGATTATCCCGCACGACGAGGCCCAAGGGTTGGTTGAGACCGGAAGCGAACCTTTTCCAGACTAGGCGTTCGAGCCGATCATCGACGCCGTCCACAAGCCAGACGTCTCCCATGATGGTACAAACCGCGATCTGACCATCTGGAAGAGCGTCGATGCCACCGATTCTCATGGGGGTCTTGAATGGGTTCGAATCCCTGTAGGGAACCGTTAGGGTATCGAAGACGTAGGGCGAATCCGAAAGGTTGCCTCCCAGCTTTCCCCTGGTGATTACGGCCTTGTCGCTCCAGCGTGCCTTGGCGGGTTGAATCTCGAACGGCTTGCTGAAATCGGATGCTGTAAGCAAGAGTTCGTTTCCGCTGAAAACAACCCCCTCGGGCAATTTTCCTTGAATGTAACGGTGAATGCGGAAACCCTGCTTTGTTCCGACCCAATCGTAGATTTTCGCTTCTCCGATCTGGTAATGAAAGACGACCCGATCCGTCATTCGATAAAAGCCTTTGTATTTGGATTTGATTTCTTGGGGTAGCGACCATTTGCAGGAAGCAAACCCTTTTACTTTTTTTCCCTCGACCCTTACGCCGGAAGTGATTCCGAAACGGCGGTTGCTCCATCGGGGCAGACCGCCTTCCCAAGCCTCGACGAAACAAAGCTTTTCCGGGTCAAACAGAGCCGTATACTTGCCGGATTGTATGGATACTCCCTTATTCGCCCATCCACCCGAATAATTGGTCGCCTGCATCAGAATGCCTCCGAAGTCCATTTCATTCAACCGATCATCGACATTATCGGATTCCGGGTTCTGTCCCCAATGCCCCCAGCCTCCGCCATCCAACCCGGGAAAGGGGTCGAGAGGTCGTGAATAGTTTCGATCTTCATCGCCGATGAAGATCAGCGCTTGTTTGCGGTAAAAGTCGCGAAGACGGTTCTGAGGGAAAGCAAGAGTCTCATCTTTTTGCTCTCTATGCCTGCCGTCTCTCGGTAAGGCATCCATTCCCAAGAGACCAAAGCATAAAAAAAGAAAAAAGCAGGTAACCAAGCGGGGCATGAAGTCGGTGTATCGGTTTTTATCAAAGGGCACGATCCAAGTAAGCATAATGCAGAAGGCTATGCCATCCAATTGAGACTTGCTTGAAGACGACCGACGAAGAATTTCGAGCGATTACCGGCTGAGCTTGAAAATCGGCTTGTTGGGAACTTTTGCAAAGGAATAAAACGAACTTGCTTGCCCCAAACCCGAGAATCAACTGTAGATCGACTTACGTTTGAGCCGACTTCATGGAATGAAAAAACCTCCCGCTTTCAAATCGTTGGTGTTGCAAAGGCAAATTCTGCTTAGGAATTCGTCCTGCCTTAATCATAAGGAACTTTTGGGTTCTTATTTTAGCAAGCATTCGAAAAGAGGGTTTTGCTCGAGATGAGCATTCAAATTTTGAACGACTTCAGCAAGATGCCTTACGCTTGTCGCCAATGAGATTCCGTACGGGAGGACAGTCTGGAG
>JAYOEB010000154.1:2893-5811 GCA_038116775.1 Opitutia bacterium
GGAGTGGACCGAGCGGTTTTGGACGCTTGCTTGGCGAAGAGGGTTCGGGTTGGGGGATGGTGTCCGGAAGGGAGAATGGCGGAGGATGGTAGAATCCCCGCTCATTACCCCTTGCGGGAGTTGCATGGGGCGGGGTATGAGGAAAGAACCAAAGCCAACGTTCGTGACAGCGACGGAACCCTAATCCTTTATTTTGGAAAAATAATCGCTGGAACGAAACTGACCGCGGAATCTTGTCGGCTAATGGGAAAACCATGTCTTGCCGTAAATTTGGCCGAGGGATTTTCCGAGGCTTTGATTGAAAGGTTGCTTGAATTCCTTCATCTTAACAAAATAAAGGAATTGAACGTAGCAGGTTCTCGGATCAGCGAGGAGGAAGAAGCTTATGCAATGACTCGCTTGTTTCTTGAGCGATTTTTGCATGAGCTTAAGCTTGTAGAGTGAAAATTTTCTGCATACACGGAAATTTCCAAACCGCGGAGGTCTGGCATCCATTGGCCGCATCCCTTGTCAGGGAGGATTTGGACCTAAGCGTCGTAACCGAAGACTTGTATGCCGCTCGATTTGATGGATTTGAAGATTGGACGGAAGACTTTTGCAGGAGAGTCGAATCTCAAACAAGGGGCCTAAAATCGATTTTATTGGGATATTCCCTGGGAGGACGGTTGGCTTTGCACGCTTGCCTGCGTCGACCGGATCTGTGGCAGGCCGTGGTTTTGGTTGGGTCTGATCCGGGATTGGGTACGGAGCAGGAAAAGCAAAGTCAGTTGCTTAGGGACCAGGCATGGGCGGCTCGATTGATCGAAGAACCCATGGATTCCCTGATCCTCGAGTGGGATAGGCAATCCGTATTTTGCAACCTAGCGAATTCGGCGCCAAGACATTTGGAAGAACTTAATCCCCAAGACCTAAGTCGTCACTTGGATATCTTTTCCAAGGGGCGGCAGAGAAACCTTGTTCCGGAACTCTCGCAACTGAAGAATCTTCCCATTTTGTTTCTATTTGGTGAAAAGGACGAGAAGTATGCAAGGCTCGGAAAGGAACTGGCGGAGCGGTGCCCATGCATACGGGCAATAGCCATTCGAGAAGCCGGTCACCGCGTGCCTTGGGACAACAAAATTGAGTTTGCGCGAATACTCGCTCGGTTTATTGAAGAGATCAGACCATGACTCGCGAAATCCCGAACCGTTGTTCTTGGCCCAAGAATGATGAGATCTATCTCAAGTATCATGACGAAGAATGGGGCGTGCCGGTTTACAGTGACCGAAAGTTGTTTGAGATGCTCATCCTTGAAGGTACTCAAGCTGGGCTGAGTTGGATTACGATCATGAAAAGACGAAGGAATTATCATACGGCTTATGATCAATTTGATCCTTGCAGGATGGCGGCTTGGGAAGAATCGAAAATGAATGCACTCCTAAGCGACAAGGGGATTGTTCGTAACCGTATGAAAATTTCAGCCGCCCGGCAAAACGCTCGATGCTATCTCTCGGTAGTCAATGAAGTCGGGTCTTTTGGGAAGTTCCTTTGGTCCTTCGTTCATGAGCAACCCATCCAAAATCTTTGGAAAAACGGAGAAGAAATCCCAACAAAAACCAAAGAGTCCGATAAGATGAGCAGAGCCCTCAAAGAGCGTGGGTTCCAGTTCGTCGGTTCCACGATTTGCTATGCCTACATGCAGGCGGTCGGGATGGTGAATGATCATATTGTATCTTGCTTCAGACATAGCCAAATTGTTGGTGAATCTTCATGAATCAGAGCCCTGCAAATCTATTTTCCACCGCTTGTGGGACAAGCATTTCCGCTTTCATCGAAGATTTGGAAGGTTTCGGGTTGTAGCAAGTTGCGGAATGCAAAAATCGGACACGGGAACAAACAGAAAAACAGGTGCTTCTTAGGGCTGAACTGATCGGTTTTCGAAATGCCGTAAAGCTGAGGTTGAGGCATGGGACTGGATTGAAATCATAGGGGAGGGGGTCACTTCTTTGCATCGACAGTCCGCCATCCAAGAAAGTACCATTCATAATCATGAAACGCATCCCTTTCTCTCATCTTTCGCAAGTTCCTTCGCTTTTAGGAATATTCTCACTCTTTGTTTGTACGCCTAACTTGACTGCGAAGGCTATCATTTCCGAAAGCCTCGAGCTTCGGGTAATGAGTTTTAACATTCGCAACAGTTATGCACGGGATGGGGAAAACGATTGGAAAAATCGTAAGGAACTGCTCTACCAAACCATTCGTGACTATTCGCCCGTCATCCTTGGGTTGCAGGAAGCCAATCACGTTCAACAAAACGAACTTCTCGCCGCCTTGCCTGAGTATGACTTTACAGGCATTGGTTCCAAGGGAGCAACCAATGGCCAGTATTGCTCCATCCTCTATCTCAAAGACCGCTTCAAGGTTGATAAGACCGAAACCCACTGGCTTTCCGATACGCCTACTGTGCCCTCATCCACCTGGGGAAACCATCATCTGCGCATTTTTACCTATGCCCGTCTGGTTGAAAAAGAAACCGGGCACACCATCAATATTTACAACTGCCACTTGGACGATGGTTCGAAAAAAGCACGCGAAAAAAGCGTGCACCAAATTGCAGAGCATATCCTAAACCAGCCAAGCAATCAGCCCTTCCTCTTCATGGGGGATTTTAACGCTCCCGAAAAAAGTGTGACCATTCAACAACTTGGAAATTTCAAGACACAAAAAGGAGAAACAATCCATCTTGCCTCTGATTCCTTCCGTATGCTCCATCCTCAGAAAAAAGATGTAGGCACCTATCACGGCTACCTAGGTAATACCCAAGGAGATAAAATTGATTCCATTTTTGTCCCACCAACCACAGAGGTTTTGCAGGCATCCATTGTCAGAACCTCTTCCAATGATCGTTATCCATCCGATCATTTTCCCGTGACAGCCAC
>JAYOEB010000155.1:0-2578 GCA_038116775.1 Opitutia bacterium
CGAAACAAGATCAGAAAGTATGCGGATGCCGCCAATAACCCCAGGTAGGCAAGATCTCGTACCCAGAGCAAAGAGCTATCCGCAGGGGTACTTCCGGAAGCGAGAATCGATGGCAACCATGGAATCAAGTCACACCCTTAGTCTGGAAAAGAAATGAAGGAAGGACTCAGGGGGCGGAGTCGATGATTTCAGTAATCTTGAGTCCGAATCTATCATCGATTACAACGACTTCGCCATGAGCTATCAACTTGCCGTTGACGAGAAGTCCGACCGGATCTTTGGCGTTTTGCTTCAGCTGTATTTGGGCACCCGGACTCAATTCTACAACTTCCTTCATCGGCAACTCTGCCGTTCCCAACTGGACGGTTACGTTAACCTTCACGTCCATTACGATATCCATTTTTTTACTATCCATGATTTTTTCCTATCATCTTTAAAGCTTCGGTAATGCTTTCGTTAACTTGGAAGGCGACCTGATCACCTTCCAGGCCAATTTCACCCGTGAAGCAGGTGCGATTTTCTATTCTCAGTTTGGTTTTTTCTATCAGAGCGGGGTCCATTTCGATCACGTCGTCGACTTCCAGGTTCGTCAGGTCCCTCAAAGTAAGTTCGAAGGCATCCCATTCCGCCGAAACTTTTACGGGAATGTTGTCGTAGACGTCATGCCACCGCGGAGGCCTTTCTGATTTGACTTCTTGGGTTGAGACGGCGGACAGCAGCCGACTGAGAACCGGTTCCATCGTGTAATAGGGAACGGCTATCCTCATGGGACCCGAAACGTCTCCAAAAGAAGCTTCCATGCTCATGACGAGCATCATGGCGTCGGCGGGAGAAGTTTGAAGGAATTTGCCG
Organism: Opitutia bacterium; assembly: GCA_038116775.1. Taxonomy (GTDB): domain Bacteria; phylum Verrucomicrobiota; class Verrucomicrobiia; order Opitutales; family Seribacteraceae; genus Seribacter. Next base: position 853 of record JAYOEB010000155.1, read on the forward strand.
GAGCTTTCGGAACCGATAATGCTGGGGGTAAGGGTCATGACCGATTCCCATTGCTTGCACCATTCCTGAAGAATGATTTGGTTGAAATCCTCGACGAGCGCCTTCTCTATGTCCGTAAGACCTCTTTCCTCGGGATTCGTTGACCCTCTGCCTCCTAAAATTCGGTCGACCACGGTAGCGGAAAGGTGAGAGTTTACGTCCAGCAGGCAAACTCCATTCAGTTCCTGCATTTTAAACATGGAGACGCAGGATGGAGTTTTGATGGACTGCGTAAAGCTGGAATAGAGATCGGCGGACAAACCCTCCAGTTCCAAATTGAATTCGGTTCGGAGGAACATGGATAAGTGTCCCGCAAGGTAGTAGGCGAATTGCTCGGATTTGGTCTTGAGTTTGCTCAAGTCGGCATCGGAGAGAACGATCGGATTCGTGAAATCATACTTTTTGGAGGAAATGCCTGAATCGCTGGATAGCTTGGTCCCGTCATGAAGAAAAATCGGATGCTCGGACTCGCCTTGAATCTCAGATAGATCAAAGCTCTCGTCGTCGAATTTAGTCTCGTCTGACATGATAAAAGTTCATTGGACGACGAACTGAGTAAAGTAGATTTGTCTAATCAGATCACTTTCCCCGTCGCGGTATTTGCGCAGAACCGATGAAAAGCCTTTTTTGAGATCGACGCGTACTCTCTCTTGAAATCCATCCAGTTGGGCGTCTTCGTAGGTATAGGCTCCCATAATGGCCAGAGCTTTGTCCCTAATGCGGTGTTCGTTCATCTCGAGAACTTTTTCAAAGTCGCCGGCAAGTCCTTCGAGCTTAAGCTCAAGATTGATGTATCTTGACTTGATGGGACCTCCCAAGTTGGTGATCAGATTGTTCAATTCATAGAATTTCTCCTCGCCCGAAGGTTCCATGTCAAGAGGTTGTCCGCCTTCTATGATTTGCGGCTTTATCGTTTCCTCGGGCTTGTTCATCTTGATGAGGAAAAACATCGCTCCCACCGTTAAGGCGGGTGCCAAGACAATCGCAATCAGAGCGGGAATGAGGTTTCCGCCGCTGGATTTTTTTTCGACTGGATCGTTAGTTTCTGGTAGTTCGTCTAGCTGGGCTGCACACATGGCTTTGAAGAGTTAGGAATGAAGAATTATCTTTTAAGATTTACTGCCTCGGATAAAATTGCGTCTGAAGTGGTGATTACTCTCGAACCAGCCTGAAAGGATCTCTGGTGACTGATCATGGCCGCGAACTCGTTGGTCAAGTCGACGTTGGACAGTTCGAGGGCATATTGCTTGATCTTGCCGTTGGATCCGGTCGCGGGGACGCTGTTGTCCAGAATGCCGGCCACGTTTTGTCCGATCTGACCATTGGAGTAAAAGCCGTTTCCCACTCTTCTTAGGTACTGGGGAGACTGAAAGTTGGCGATTTTAAGCTGGCCCGTTTTTCGGATGACGTCCTCTCCTTCACGACTAACGACCAGATTAACGACGCCGTCTTCCTCAATTCGTCTGGTGAGAAGGGTCTCCCCTTCCTCCAAACCAACGACCAGAGGCTTGCCCTCGACGTTCAAAAGCTGATACCTGTATTGGTCCCGGGTCACGACAAAGCCCTCTACGGTCGACTCGAAGGCACCCGCCCTCGTATAGAAAAGCTCGCCGGTCGTTGGGTCTTGAATTTCAAAAAATCCTCCTGCATTGGGAAGGGCTTCCCCTTGGATGGCCAAGTCTAGGTC
>JAYOEB010000155.1:2588-5766 GCA_038116775.1 Opitutia bacterium
AGTCCGGTGACTTCGATGGTTCCTTGGTTGAAATCGGAGGAAAGAGAGCTTACGTGAACCCCAGTGCCATGCTGCTGGATATTGTTGCTGGGCACCCCGTCGGCACCGGATTCTGCATCATTGACGTGCAAGTAGAAGTTATCGGAAAAATTGGCCCTAGAAGCCTTGTATCCCAAGGAGTTTACGTTGGCGATGTTGTTTCCAAGGACTTGTAGTCCCTGCGTAAGGCTCTTCAAGGCGGAAACTCCGTTGTGCAAAGATGGAATCATGGACTACTCGGAGGGCAGACTTACTCTGACGATGTCCGCCGGATTGTAGGGTTTGTTTTCGACGATCACGGAAATCTGACCGTCTTCCGACCGCTCCACGGCATCGACCTTGCCGGCGACTTCTTCACCCGAAGAATTGATGAGTACGGATCTGCCCAAATAAGCTTGGGCCACCATATCCTTGTGGGAATTTGCAAAAACCTCAAAGCCTTTGGAGAATTGTTGCATTTGCTCAAGGGATGCGATGTTTGCCATTTGGGAAATGAATTCGGTGTCCTTCATCGGTTCCAGGGGGTCCTGGTTGCTGATCTGACTCGTCAGCAATTGCAGAAAGTCTTCCATTTGAAGCGTGGCGCTTGAGCTTGAATCCCCTTTTGCATCAGGGGCGAGTCGAGGGTTGTTGGACGCGTTTTGTATCGATGAAAGGGTGTCTATCATGGAGGGAATGGGTTTAAGCGGCAAGGTTGTTGTGAAGATCCATGTCTTTGTATGATTCGAATACGCCAAGGCGTAAGTTTTCGGAGTTGCTGAAAAGTTCCCGCTGAATCTGCGAAATGAGTTCTCTCGTGTCCGGGTCCGGGCAGATCAACGCGACCGAGAGTCCCTCGGGGCTCATCTCGATTCTGACTCCAAGTTTGCCACCCTTGGGGGCATCGACGGCAAATCTCACTATTTTCCTTTCAAAGTTCGAGACGTAGGAAATCTTCGGACCAATGACGCGATTCAGATAATCCTTCAGGATTCTCGAAGGCGCGTGAGCCCGAGATTGGTTGAAAATCTCAAATTCACTGGCTTCCTTCGTTGTGCATGCACTGAACATAGGGGAAACAAGAGCATTTTTCATGCCACCATCTCTCTTGCCTTTGTCGCGACGATTACCGTCGGCATCTGGGTTGGAGGAATTCACCGAGTAGGGGGCTCGCATGGAGAACTTGTCCTTGGAGGGGTTGAGTTCCTTGGCATGAAGGAGAGGAAGAAGTTTGGCGGAAGGCGGAGATTTGACGTGGGTGGAGAATTTGATTGCAGACGCTGATTGCGAAGAGGTGTTTGCATTCGTCTTGGAATCACGGGCGACGAAGCTTTGACCTTTATGATTTTGCATCTCCGCTACTTTGGCTTTTATGGGGTTGCCAGTCGTGGGAGAGGTTTTGGAACTTTGGCCTTCGCTAGCTCGTTTGCTGCTAATCGTGGGGTCGGAGGAATTTTGCTTAGGCGGACTTTTTTTGGCTTGCTGCTTTATTTTTTGGAGATCATTGGCGAACGATTCGACGGTTTTCGGAGGCAACCAAAAAGATCCGTTCCTTCCAATGGCTTGATGATTGGGCTGCGGGAGGTTCGCAAATTTCCCTTGGTTAATTACGGAGGTATCCATAAACGACCTTCAGAAATCGGACGCGGTTGCCTCATCGAGGCCAAGAGAAGGCAGGAGTCCCCGATCACGCATCGCCAGAGCGTCCGCCAATTCTATCATGGCATCGTCATCGCTATTGAGCATAAAGGCAATAATGGGGGCCTTGTCCTCGGCTTTGAGAAGTTCGAATATAGTCAAGGCTTGCTCGAACTTTCTTTTTTGACGCCAATTCTGAATTTCCACACTTGCAACTTCGGGCCCCATTTCCACCCATCTTTTTGCAGTGTCTTTATATTCCTTGAGTTTTTCTTCGCTCAAATCCTGTCCCTGCTTCGCCTCAAAGTCCGCGAGGCGATCCTCCAAATCCTCCCTGATTTGATTCAATTCCCTTTTTTGCTTTTGCAGAGACTCCATATCCATTGAGATCGCGGATTCTCTGGCATCAAGTTCGTTCTCTCTTTCAATGAGCCTTTCCTTCAGCGCGGCCAATTCTTTGGACAGTTGATTCATGGAGTGAGTCTCAGCCGGGGAATAGCTCGTATCGTCCGCATCGAATTCCACACTTGTGAACTCTGCTTTGATGATGGGCTTTCTTTTGAATAAAGCGTCATAGTTCAAGGTTAGCATCACCGCCGCGCTTGCAACTGAAAGGGCGACGGCGACGACTACGATAAGCGATGGAGATATTTTCATAGTGCGGTTGAATTTAAACGGTATTTGAAACGCGAGCTGATGATGTCGTTTACTTGAATTTCCTCTTTTTTAAGCTCAGAGAATTCGTGGGATTGCTTTTGTTTTTCCCTGAGCATCTCAAAACTCTTCAGTTGCGAATCGGCCTTGAGGAACAAGTCTCGTTTCGAATTTTGAATCTTGAGAGCGTTTTGCAATTGACCGTGCAAGGCGACGATATCGTCCTTGAGGGATGAGAGAGTTGATTCCAGGTGTTCCTGCTCTTGGGCGAAGAAGCTCGAACTTCGTTTTTGCCTGATGCTGGCTTGCAGATCTTCGATTTCCTTCTTCTTGCATGTGAGTTCTTCGTTTAACTTGTCGGTTTGACGGACAGCCAATCCGTAGGAGCGCAAAGCTTTGTCACGACTGGACTGTCTTACTTTGAGGAGGGTTTGAAGCCTGAAGGTGAAAGCTTTCATCTAAAGAAGGGATTGCAAAAGCCGAAAACTCTCTTTTCGTTCGAAGAGTTGATCATAGGGTTGTCTGAGAAAAGACGCGATTGCATCGTGCTTTGAGATGGCTTCGTCTATTTTAGGATTACTGTTTTTGACGTAAGCCCCGACGTTGATCAGGTCCTCGTTTTGCTTGTAAACCGAAAGTAGGTCTCGAAATTTGGAAATCATTTCCATTTCCTCCCTCGTGCATACGGCTCTGTCAAGTCTGCTGACGCTTTTCAGTACGTCGACGGCGGGGAAGTGGTTTGCATTTGCCAGATCCCTGTCAAGGACGATGTGTCCATCCAAAAAGCCGCGCACGGCGTCGGCCACTGGTTCGTTCATGTCGTCGCCTTCGACTAAGACGGTGTAAATCGCAGTGATGGACCCGAGCC
>JAYOEB010000156.1:0-5734 GCA_038116775.1 Opitutia bacterium
GGCGAGATGCGAGAACAATTTTAAATTGTCGATGAATTTAGGGCCTGCATCCGCTCCTCCCTTGATACCAAAGACCACCATGGATCCGCCCTTGCCCCTTAGGTATTTTTGATTGAGGGCGTTCATGGGGTCCCCGTCCAAACCCGGAAAGCGTACCCATTCGACTGAGTCGTGACCCTGCAAATATTTTGCAACCGCGAGAGAGTTCTCACAGTGACGCTCCATTCTCAAAGGCAAGGTCTCTATACCCTGCAGAAATTGCCATGAATTGTCGGGGGATATGCATGCCCCCAGGTTACGGAGAGGAACCGTACGCATTCTCAGAATATAGGCGAGAGGAGCGAGGGGTTCGGGCAAGTCGTGTCCCCAGCGAAGACCATGGTAACTGCTGTCCGGCTCATCGTAGAGGGGGAATTTTCCGTTCTTCCAATCAAAAGTACCCGAATCCACGACCACTCCGCCGATTCCATTGCCGTGTCCGCCCAACCACTTGGTCAGGGAATGAACCACGATCGAGGCTCCATGCTCGATCGGACGGGTCAGGTAAGGAGTGGAAAAGGTACTGTCCACGATCAGGGGTATGCCGTTGTCGGCTGCGATCTTTCCGATCGCCTCGAGGTCGGCGACGTCGAGACCGGGATTGCTGACGGTCTCACAAAAGAGAGCCTTGGTCTTTTCGGTAATGGCGGCGGCGTAGTTTTGCGGATCGTTGGGATCCACGAACCTGACCTTGATTCCAAACTTTGGAAGGATGTCGTTGAACTGGGTGTAGGTACCGCCATAGAGATTGTTTGCCGAGACGATCTCATCTCCCTCCTGCGCCAAATTAATGATCGAATAGAATACGGCGCTGGTTCCCGATGCAATACCCAACCCGGCGGCTCCCCCCTCAAGAGCAGCCACCCGTTGCTCGAGCACGTCGGTGGTGGGATTCATCAGGCGGGTGTAGATGTTCCCCAATTCGCGCAGACCAAATAGGTTGGCGGCATGTTCCGTATCGTTGAAGACGAAGGAACTTGTCTTGTACACGGGCACAGCTCGTGAATTCGTGGTGGCTTCGGGCTCGTAGCCCGCGTGGAGGCATTGGGTCTCTAATTTCATGATCAAAAGAATGAGGAGTAAAGAAGGGAAAGGCTACGACGTTGCAGTATATTTCCCTTCGAATCAACCCTATTGCTTGAATCCACAGGTTCGAGGGTTCTTTTCGTCATACCAACCGCCCCATTCGTTTTCAGCCGATGGATGGATTCGAGAGGGGATGATCAAGCCGCCGAAATCCTTCCCCTTGTGGGATTTGTACGGCCAAGCCTATTTTCTGGTTTGCGGATTTCAGGAAAGTTCTGCCTTATCTACCCATGAAGGTTTTCGTCTTACTTGTTTTTTCCCTATCCATTGTCTCCGCCGGTCTCTTGCAGCTTCAGGCCAAAAAAAATCCCAAAAAGCCAAACCCCTTGGCTCCGATCGAGCGAGTGGAAGAATTGCCCGACGTCCTCATCATCGGGGATTCGATTAGCATCGGCTATACTCTGCCTACCCGAGAGTTGCTCAAGGGTAAAGTCAACCTGCACCGAATTCCGGCCAATGGCGGACCCACCACCCGTGGAATCTCGGAAATCGAAAAATGGTTGGGGAACCGAAAGTGGGACCTGATTCACTTCAATTGGGGACTGCACGACCTAAAATATATGGGAAAGGACGGAACCAATCTCGTACCCAAAGAAAACGGTGGCGTCGTACAAGTACCTCTCGCTGATTACGAAAAGAATTTGGAAAAACTGGTAGTCAGAATGAAAAAGTCGGCCAAGCAATTGGTCTGGCGCAACACCACTCCGATTCCAGAGGGATCCAAGGCACGGTATGTGGGAGATTCCGTAAAGTATAACGAAGCGGCGGCCCGTGTGATGCAAAGACACGAGGTTCCCACTCTTGATCTCTTCACACCCAGTCGAAGACGAATGGAGGATTGGATGAGAAAGGCCGACGTCCACTACCACCCTCACGGATCTCAGGCGCTCGCTGAAATCGTGGCCCAGGACGTCCTGGATCGCCTTCAGCCAAACTGAAGGGCAAATCCCACGGAAAGTCGCTCGAATCAGCTTGAAGCCGTCGGACTACAAGTCCAAGTATTTCCGAACCTTTTCCCCCAACCCAGCTCCGGCATCCTGATCTACCAGAATTCCTTGCTTGTCGACCAACCACATTGTGGGGATACTGCTGATTCCATGTTCTTTGGCTAGGCTCGTTTGCCAACCCTTGCCATCGAAAAACTGTGGCCATGGCATGCCGTTCCTGGCGATGAAATCCTCCAGTTTGCCTTTGTCGCTGTCGAGGGAAATGCCGATGACTTCAAATCCCTTGGGATTTAATTCCTCATAGGTTTTCCTGACGCTGGGTATTTCGCGTACGCATGGCCCGCACCAAGTAGCCCAGAAATCGATCAATACGACCTTTCCCTTCATCTTCGAAAGATCGACCTCAGAACCGTCGAGAGCAGCAAACTTCATTGCCAACGGCTTTCCCAAGGCTTCTTTTTTCCTTAGTTGGCCCTTTGCCTGCTCGATCACTCCGGCGACCTTCGGATCTGAATCATCCAGAGCGGCGAGGCGCTTCAGGATTTTCATGGCCTTTTCCTGATCGGGTGTCATGCGGGCGACCGCGTTGAGCATCGCATAGGGCATGAATTCCTCAGGGTAGTCCTTCGCAAGGAGATTGGCCACCCTTTCCAATTCTTTCAAACCTTCCCTCCGGTCTTTTTTGAGGGCTGCCCGCACCTCTTCGTCCAATTGAGGAAAGACCTCGTCAAAAGGAGGTTTTTTCTCCTCGGCATATAAGGACGCGCTGGGGCAATGCAGCCCTCCGGATAGAATAAGGAAGGACAACAGGCAAAGATTCGTCTTCATTTCCTTACCTTGCGCCCAAACCGTCGGTCCTACGAGCTAAAAGTCGAAGGCTGAAAAAAGAAATTGCCCAACCCGATCCTCCCGTCTGACCGGAAAAGGAGAAAGCCGGCAATCGAACGAAATTCCAATCAGGCCCGCAGACCGGCCAAAGCCGCCTTCTTGACGACGTTTTCGACTGAAATCCCAAGCTCGCTCAAAACCGTTCCTCCTGGGGCGGACAACCCAAAACGGTCAATTCCCACGATCACTCCATCCAAACCGACGTATTTGCGCCAAAGATCGGACACACCGGCTTCCACAGCCATGCGATTGGGAAAAGCGCGAGGAAGAACGGATTCGCGGTAGTCGTCGTCCTGTCGGTCAAAGCGTTCCATGCAGGGCATGGACACCACCCTCACCGACTTCCCAAGTTGGTCGGCCGCCTTCAAGGCTAGGGAAAGTTCGCTACCCGATGCCAATATAATAAGTTCCAGCTCTTCCGTCTCCTTACGGGCGACATACCCACCCTTTAGAACGCCTTGACGACGATCTGCTACGGAGATCTCATTTAAATTCGGTACGTCCTGACGGGTCAGGATCAACCCGGTGGGGCCATCCGTTCTCTGCAAGGCGGCGACGAAAGCCCCGGCAGTCTCCTCCGGATCCGCCGGGCGAATGACGTCGAGGTTGGGAATGACCCGCAAGCCACTTACGGTTTCAACCGGCTGGTGGGTGGGACCGTCCTCACCTACGGCAACGGAATCATGCGTCCAGATATGAAAGATTGGTAGGTTAGTAAGAGCTGAAATACGAACGGACGGACGCATGTAATCGGCAAAGACCGCAAAGGTTGCACCGGATGGACGGAAGATTCCGTAATAGCCGATGCCGTTGACGATTGCTCCCATAGCATGCTCGCGAATACCGAAAAGCATATTTCGTCCGGCATGGTTATCGGCAGTGAAATCGCCCACTTCCTTAATGTAGTTCTTGGTAGATCCGTGAAGATCGGCTGATCCGCTGATCAAAAGAGGCATGGCTTTGGCGAGATCATTAATCACCTGACTGCCGGCTGCACGGGTGGCCACTGTGGCGTCTTCCGGGAAGACTCCCACCCGATCCATGAGGTCAGACGGCACCTCGCGCTTGAGACCGGATTCGAGGACCGCGGCTTTCTCGGGGTTGGCCGATTGCCAAGCGGAGAAGGTGGCATCCCATTGCTGGCGGTTTTCTATTTGCTCGGCTTTGCGCTGCTCAAAGAAAGCACGAACTTCATCTGAAACATAGAAAGTTTCTTCCGGCAGACCAAGTCCCTGACGGGCGGATTCCGCAAATTTCGCACCGCCCTCGCCGTGCCCGCCTGCAGTCCCCGCCACCTCCGGAATTCCCTTGGCGATGGTGGTCTTGACCTCGATGAAAGTGGGTTTTTCCGTTTGGGCGCGGGCTTGGGAAAGGGCATCCGCTATCGCCTGCATGTCATGACCGTCCTCGACCAGGATGCAGTTGAATCCATAAGCCGCGAAGCGGTCGATTACACTCTCGCTTTGGGAAGCGTCCGCCATGGCGTCCAAGGTCACGTCGTTCGAGTCGTATATCAGGGTAAGATTATCGAGTGCCAAGTGACCGGCAAGCGAGGCGGCTTCGGCAGCAACCCCCTCCTGCAAACATCCGTCCCCAGCCAGAGCGATGACCTGATGGTTGAAAATCTCATGCTCGGCGGTGTTGAAGTGAGCGGCGGCCATCTTTGCGGCGATGGCCATGCCGACGGCGTTGCCTACCCCCTGACCCAACGGGCCCGTGGTGCACTCGACCCCGGGAGTTTCCATGAACTCGGGATGCCCGGGGGTCTTGCTGTGCAATTGGCGAAAGTTCTTGATTTCCCGCATCGGAAGATCGAAGCCGGCCAAATGAAGCCAGCCGTACAGAAACATGCTCCCGTGTCCCGCGGAGAGAACGAAACGATCCCGATTGATCCATTGGGCATCCGTAGGGTCGACCTGCAGGTCCTGACCGAATAGCGCGGCCCCTAGTTCGGCGGCTCCCAAGGGAAGCCCCAAGTGTCCCGAAGAGCAGGCGTGAACTGCGTCGATCGCCAAGCCTCTGGCCTGATCGGCGGCTGATTGTAGAATATCTTGATTTTGCATGAATTATATCTGTTGAAAGATCGAAACCTCGAGAAATTCGAGAGGGAGGATGGGGGAAAGGGTTTTAAAAACGCCTATTCTTGGTAAATGACGTCGTTTGAGCTCAACTCAACCATATTCTCACCGGGACTCACTTGAACCTCCTTCGACCAAATCGTGACTTGATTGCTCAGATCGTCCTTTTCAATGCCGATCAGGTAGTATTTGTCCGATGGCTCGATTCCTTCCAGCGAGGCTTGGCCAAATGCATTCGTCCTGGTCTTGCCGACCTTTGCCTCCAGCAGGATGGACTTCATTCCAAAGATAACTTCCGGATCCGAACTCTTTTCAGCCTTCGCCCAGAGTTCCGCCACGGTTTTGGCTTCCCCGACCAGAGCATCGCGAAGATCCAAGTTTCCGAACAATTCGTTCAGGGCTTTGGTGGTCACGTAAAAATCCGAAGCTTGGGCTGGCAGTTCCTCTCCGTTAGCCGTGGACTTCGAAGCCTTGAACTTTAGAATCGCCTCTCCTGAATAAGCTTTCTCAGGCTGGTCGGCGTTGGAAAAGAGGGGAGCCTCGGGAATCTCGATCCTAGGAACCGTAAGTTCTACGACCGAAGTTTTCGAAGAATTCCGATTTTCGGCGGGAGTTTTGGAAACCTTTGCGGCGTCCAGCAAGTCCGGCTTGAGAAGTTTTGCGATGAAGTCCTTCTTATCCTCGCCCGAAAAGAGC
>JAYOEB010000157.1:0-5706 GCA_038116775.1 Opitutia bacterium
CGGTATGCTTGGCGGAGGGCTTGTAGCCGGCATCACTTATTACGCCACGCCCAAATACACCCGCGTCGGATACCAACCCACCCAACCCGTTCCCTACGACCATAGTTTTCATGCGGGGCAATTGGGATTGGACTGCAGGTATTGCCATCATGGCGTGGAGAAGTCGGCGCATGCCAACGTTCCCTCGGCCAACGTCTGCATGTCGTGCCACAAGAACGTCGAGGCTGATTCTCCCCTCCTTGAAGTCGTGCGCAGTTCTTATTTCGGCGAAGACGCAAACGGAGACGGAAAGCTATCCGAAGACGAGGATCTGGACGGCGATGGGTTGATCTCTCCAGGTCCCGCCGTTCCCTGGGTCCGGGTGCACAAGGCTCCGGATTACGTTTACTTCAACCACGCCATTCACGTCAACCGAGGCATCAGTTGCGTCGAGTGTCATGGTCGCATCGATGAAATGAAGGAAGTCCATCATGCCGAGCATCTGAGCATGGCCTTTTGCCTGGACTGTCACCGTAACCCCGAGAAAGCCTTGCGTCCCAACTCCGAGGTTACGAATTTGGCTTGGAAGGTATCCGGTGCCGCCGACGCCGATCCCGACCTCGAGCAGATTCACGCCGGCCTTGAATTGAAGGAAAGCTGGTCCGTAAATCCACCCTTAAGCTGTACTGGTTGCCACCGATGATAATGGAAAAAGAAAATTTGTCTGAACTTTCAGGCAGAAAATACTGGAAAAGTCTCGATGATCTTTCCGGAGATCCTGCGTTCCAGTCGTGGGTAGCCAATGAGTTTCCCGAAGGCGCGTCTCTCATGGAAGGCGTGGAGCGACGAGGTTTTCTCAAGGTCATGGCTGCCTCCTTTGGCTTGGCAGGTTTCGGTCTGACCGGATGCCGCAGACCTGAGCATACGATTCTTCCCTATGGCAAAAGCCCCGAAGAGCTCATCCCCGGAGTCCCCAACTACTACGCCACCTCTATGCCCACGCCCGGCGGATTCGCCCCTCTCATAGCCGAGAGTCACCAAGGAAGGCCGACTAAGGTTGAGGGAAATCCATCCTACGCGCTCTCCGGAGGAAGTACGGACGTCTATTCCCAGGCCAGTCTCCTGGACCTATACGATCCGGATCGAGCCAAGGGCTCTTTCGTCAGGGAAGAGTTGAAAAGTGGTTCGGGCTCTTCGGTCAGATGGCGAAAGATCCCATCCAAAGATGCAATCGAACGAATTAGAACTTGGTCGTCATCTGGCAAGTTCGCGATAATTTCCGATTCGTCCTCCTCCCTGATCCGAAATGAATTGATCGCAGACCTCAAGTCATCTGGCGTCAGGCACGTCGTTCATGAACCCATTGATTTCCGCAAACCGGAGCAAGATCTTGGCCGAGCTCTTTCCAGCGAAGGTTTGAGAGTTGTTCCCAATCTTGCCAAAGCCAAGCGAGTTCTTTCCTTGGATTCTGACTTTCTAGGCACTCGCGAACCCAATTCCATCGTCAATTCAAGGCAATTCATGGAGGGCAGAAGGGTCTTGCATGCGTCCGAAGGAAATAAGATGAATCGTCTTTATTCCGTGGAGTCGGATTTGACTTTGACCGGTGGGGTGGCGGATCATCGTCTGCGCCTCAGTTCCTCCTCCGTCCCTTCCTTTGCAGCGCTCGTGCTCCTGGAGGTTCTCAAGCTCAAGGACGCGAAAGACGAGCAACTCTTTGCCCACCTTTCCAAGATGGGCGCTTCGCTTGAAGCTCACCGATCCTGGATCGGCGAGTGCGCCTCCGATTTGGTCAAAAGCGGCAAGAATTCCGCCGTTCTCATCGGTTCTCATCTTCCTGCGTCCGCCCAGCTGTTGGGGTATGCGATCAATCATGCCCTCGGCAACGTCGGGACTTGCATCAACTACGCTTCCACTTCCGAGGGCATCTCCTACACCCTGGACGAGCTAGCCAAGGATCTTGAAGACGGTAAGGTCGAATCCGTCCTTGTGCTCGGAGGAAACCCGGCTTTCACCGGTTCCAATCTCGGAATCAAAGCAATTTTGGAGAAAGCCAAGAATTCCGCTCACCTTGGTCCGTTTGTCGACGAAACGTCGGATCTCTGCGATCTGCATATTGGTCAAAGCCATTATTTGGAATCATGGGACGTTGGTCTTACTTGGGATTTGTCCTCCATCGTCCCCACACAGCCCCTTATCGCTCCTTTGTTCGATACCTTGTCCGACGTCGAAGCGCTCGCATCCTTGAGCGGAAACTCCGCCTCTTCTCACGAATTGGCTTCTTCAGGGTACGAAAAAGCAAGCGATGCGGGTAAGTCCTTTGCCGACTTTTTGCGTTTAGGGGGTTCGAAAAACAAGAGAACTTGGCTAAACAAGCCATTGGATCATCGCTCCCAAGTGCTTGCCTTGGAGCCATCTTCCCAACCGCCTTCCTTTGATTCCCTCGAGGTGTTGCTGACTCCTGACTTCCACACTTGGGACGGTCGGTATGGTAACAACGGATGGATGCTTGAGTGCCCCGATCCCATTTCAAAACTTACTTGGGACAATGCGGTCTTGATAAGTCCCGCCTTAGCCAAGCGCCTTGAATCCCAGTATCCTCGGTTGGCGTTGTTGCCCAAGCCCACGATGCTCAATGAAAATGGTCAGATTGCTTCCGACAACGCCGTTTACGACGGTGGAAAGCAAAAGGCTCCCGTCGTCAAGATTAGCATTGGGGATCATCATGAGATCACGGCTCCGCTCTACGTTCTTCCAGGTCTCGCCGACTTTACGCTCGTCGCCAGTCTCGGCATGGGCAGGTCCAAGGTCGGAAGGGTAGGGGAAGGTTCCGGTTATGACTCCTTCTCCCTCTTGCACTCCGACGGATCCAGAATCCTCAGCGGGGCTACTTTGGTACCTACCGGCGAATTCAAAATTCTCGCCAACGTCCAAGAGCACTGGTCCATGGAAGGCAGGGCGATTGTTCGGGAGGCCAACCTTTCCGAGTATCAGTCCGATCCGGGGTTTGCCGCTCACATGGGCGCCGAGTCCCACTCGCCTCCGATTTACGGCAAGGACGCTGGAGAGGATTTGGTTTTCAAATCCCAGACCACCCCTCGCGGCAACTCGTCTTACGATCATCCCGATCATACTTACGAAAATTCAGAAGTCTTTGGTCTCCACCAGTGGGGAATGAGCATTGACTTGAATCAGTGTACCGGCTGCAGCGCTTGCGTGGTTGCTTGCCAGAGCGAAAACAACATTCCCGTAGTCGGCAAGGACCAAGTTCTAAGGGGTCGCGAGATGCACTGGATTCGGCTTGACCGCTACTTCAGCTCGCCCGCTGGTTCCGGTCCAGACTTGCCTTCGGACGTACAGGTTTCTTTTCAGGGGGTGGCTTGCATGCATTGCGAGACTGCTCCTTGCGAATCGGTTTGTCCCGTCAACGCCACCGTCCATGACGAAGAGGGGCTCAACGCCATGGCTTACAATCGTTGCGTCGGTACTCGCTACTGCGCCAACAATTGCCCATACAAGGTTCGTAGGTTCAACTTCTTCGATTGGAACAAGCGTAAGAACGACGAACTTTACCAAGGTCCCTTGGGTTCCACCAACGACAGTTTGCCGGCCATGGGCAAGAATCCTGACGTCACCGTAAGAATGCGCGGCGTGATGGAAAAGTGTACCTACTGCACCCAAAGAATTCAGGAAAGCAAAATACGGACGAAGGTAGAGGCTCAAAGAAACGCAAGCTTGAAAAGCGGCAAGGACGGCAAGGATTTGGTGCTTGAACCCGAAGATTTGAAAGTTCGCGACGGAGCGATCAAAACTGCGTGTCAGCAGGTCTGTCCTACCGATGCCATTGTTTTTGGCGATATTTCCGATCCCGATAGCGAAGTCAGCAAGCTAAAGAACAATCCACGCGACTATTCCGTTCTTGGTTATCTCAGCACTCGTCCCAGAACGACTTTTCTGGCAAAAGTCAGAAATCCAAATCCGAGAATGCCTGATCATTTCGCGTCTCCTCACTCCACGAGAGAGTATCACGACAAAGCACATCCAAGTCACCACGGGGATGTCCACGATGGAGGAGCTCACTAATCATGACGCCAGTCGGTAATCCAGATTCAGTCGCGGACAAACCAGAGGTTCTCAGCAGGGTCAAGCCTGCGCCTTGGCATGATCAACCGCTCGTCTTGAACAATAGAAGCTTTCATTGGGTCACTGAAAAAATTTGCGGAATCGTCGAGAGCAAAACCCCGACTTGGTGGTGGTGGTGCTTCATCACCGCAATGATTGTCGCCAGTTTTACCGGAATGGGTTTGGTGTATTTGGTTTCCACCGGGGTTGGGGTGTGGGGTAACAACAACCCGGTCAACTGGGGTTGGGCAATCGTCAATTTCGTTTTCTGGATTGGCATTGGTCACGCCGGCACCTTGATCTCGGCCATCCTTTGCCTTCTCAAGCAGAAATGGAGAACCTCCATCAATCGTGGTTCCGAAGCCATGACTGTTTTTGCGGTCATGTGCGCCGGCATCTTTCCTCTCTTCCACGTGGGTCGCGTATGGTTTGCATGGTGGTTGTTTCCACTTCCGAACGCCAATGCCATCTGGCCTCAATTCAGGAGTCCCTTGGAATGGGACGTGTTCGCCGTCTCCACCTACTTTACGGTGTCGGTGCTTTTCTGGTACATGGGGATGATTCCCGATCTCGCCGTCTTGCGTGACCGGGCCAAGGAAACTTGGAGGAAATACTTCTATGGGGTTTTGGCCATGGGTTGGCGAAACGCCAACAACCACTGGAGAAACTTCGAGATGGCCTACCTTTTGCTCGCTGGGTTGTCCACTCCTCTGGTCTTGTCGGTACATACCATCGTGTCCTTCGACTTTGCGGTCGCCAACTTACCTGGTTGGCATACCACGATTTTCCCACCCTATTTCGTCGCAGGAGCGATTTTTTCAGGGTTCGGAATGGTTCTTACGCTTCTTCTGCCTTTGCGGGCGGTCTATGGCTTGCACGACCTGATAACACAAAAGCACATCGACAACATGTGCAAGATCACTCTCGCCACCGGCAGCATGGTCGGTTACGCCTACTCCATGGAGTTCTTCATCGCTTGGTATGGAGCCAACTCCTACGAGGGCTTCGCATTCATCAATCGGGCTTTCGGAAATTACTGGTGGTCTTATTGGATTATGGTTTCCTGCAACGTCATCTGTCCTCAACTTTTTTGGTTTAGGAAGATTCGTGAAAACACGCCTCTCGTCTGGATCATATCCATCTTCGTCAACGTCGGCATGTGGTTTGAGAGGTTCGTCATCGCGAATACCACTCTTTCCAGAGATTTTCTTCCATCCAGTTGGGGATATTATTCGCCCACCGTCGTCGACATCTTTACATTTTTCGGCACCTTCGGCTTCTTTTCCGTGCTGTTCCTTCTCTTCCTTCGATTTCTTCCTCTCATGCCGTTGGCTGAGGTCAAGTCGGTGATGCCGCAAGCCGATCCTCATGGGGGTGAGCATTCATAAGTTTCGATGAGCAAAGAAGTCATGGACATTAAATACGGGATTTCCGCCACCTTCGACTCTGCCAAAGAAGTGTATGATGCCGCTGGAAAAATTCGGGAGGAAGGCTATGAGAATTGGGAATGCTACACACCGATCCCCGTCCATGGTCTCGATGCTCAGATGGGCGTGGGCAGGTCCAACGTTCCGAGGTTTACCTTGGCAGGGGGTGTGACAGGTT
>JAYOEB010000158.1:0-5698 GCA_038116775.1 Opitutia bacterium
ATAAGCGAAAGAAGCTTTTGACGACAAGAGAGTAACTGCCTTTCAAATTTTTCATCCATTGCCAAGTTGTTCCACTCATGATCGTCGACTAAGGTGTGATAGAGTTCCTCCTTGCCGTTTTCATAGCGGACGTACCGCCACTCCTTAAAGCGCAGAGCATAGCTCTGGATGGCCGGATCATAATACTGAGCCCATTTGTACATCGCGGTGATTGCATATTCGGGGCCACTCCAGTTGCCGTTTTCCGGCTTCTTGAGCAATGGTTTCATCGAGAAACCGTCGAGGGGTCGGCCTTTGTCGTTTTTCATGGTGTTTGCAGGCAGATCACAAAGATCCAGCAAAGTAGGGTAGAGGTCGACGAGTGAAACGGGTTGGTCGCATTGCTTGGCCCGGAGTGAGACTCCCGGAGCCCGGATGATCAAGGGAACCCTCGTGCTCTCCTGCCACAGAGAGTTTTTGTAAAGATAATCCTTTTCTCCATTTCCCCAGCCGTGGTCGCTGGTGAAGACGACGATGGTGTTTTCGTCCAAGCCCGTCTCTTCGAGCGTATTCAGGATATCGCCCACCAGATCGTCCACCGCTGCCACCGCCGCCAGATAGGCCTGAATGAATTTTCGAAGCGCCAGCTCCCGGTCTCCGCCGAAGGAGGCAACCAGGCTTGCATACATTTTGGCCCCCCGATCCCCGCTCCGGTCGTCTTCCTTCGAAGTCACCGTATGCTTGAAGGTGTCGGCGGCGTCCCCGGGTAGGATTTTCGGCAATTCGATCGAGTCCAGAGGGAAAAGATCGAAATATTTTTCTGGAACGATCAAAGGGGTGTGAGGGCGGACGAAGCCCACCCCCATGAAGAATGGAGTTTGCTTTCTTGACTTGGCCAGTTGCCTGAGTCTATCGACCGCCCAGCGGGCATTCAATTCGTCGCCAGTCGCATCTCGGTCGGCATCCGTCTCATATTTCATGGGCCGTGGAGATTTCCAATTTCCCGTCAACCAGGAGTACGGAAGTCCGGTTTCGGATGATTTTAGTTCCGATACCTTTTTCAAGGGGCCGAAGTTGCCGTCGACGATACCAAAGTCATCACGAAATGGGGCAGGGACTCCCAGGTTGGGAATCTTTTCCTGGCCGTTGAAAAGGAAAGGGCCGTAATCCGAAGGATGACCATATTCCTTCCACTCTTGGTGGTCCCGGTTATGCATTACTTTGCCCGTGCCCAGGGTATGATATCCGTGTCTTCCGAAATGATCCATCATGGTTCGGGAATTCTTCAGGATTTCATTCTCGTTCCAATCCTCGAAGCCGAACTGTCCGGAGTTGTGAGGATAGATGCCGGTGGCAAAGCTTGCCCGTGAAGGGTTGCAGATCGGAATATTGCAATGGGCCTGGGTAAAGGATACTCCACTGTCTGTCAGTCTCCGGAGGTTTGGGGTTTTGGCTTGGGGATGACCGCCCAGGGTTTCAAGGTAATCATTGAGGTCATCGCAGACGATCAACAGGACGTTGGGCTTGCCGCACAACAAAGAAACCGAGCCGATTAACAAAGACAGTCCGGTTTTGATTCTTGGGAAACGCATTCCTCCGCTATGATCGAGAGGGAAACGCGGCGCAATCCGTTTATGCCCCAACCGAGCAAAATAAAAAAGAGGCCTTGGCTTCTGCTTCTGAAGGGGAGCCCGAGCCGACTGAGGTTCTTACTTATTAGGTTTTTTTCTGGAATCGTCTTTCTTCGAACTTTGTTCAGCAGGCGGAGACCGGTCCTGTTTTTTTTGGGAGTTGAGCCCTGTCTTGATTTTTTTCCAAAGGGCCAATCTTTCCGCAATTCCTTTTTCGGCTCCCGATGACTTCGGCTGGAAAAGCTGCAGCTCATTTTCCAAATAGGATTGTCCGGAGACGTTTTCGGGGAAATCGTGGCTGTAAAGATAAGCTTCCTCCTGAGCCTCCCGATACTTTTCGTTTCGACCGTGTCGATCCCGGATCGAGCTTGGGATGGGTTGTACGGGGTTTTCCCGAATGGCTTTTTGGGCAGCGGCCAAGGCAAGGGTGGAACTGTTGCTTTTGGGGCATGTGGCGAGAAACAAGACGCCATGGGCCAAGTTGAGTTCGCATTCGGGCAGACCGATGGTTTCACAGGCCCGGAAAACCGCGTCCGCGATCAAGAGGGCCCGCGAATCGGCCAGTCCCACGTCTTCGGAGGCGAATATGACCAACCTACGGGCGATGAATCTGGCGTCCTCTCCACCGGCAAGCATCTTGGCCAGCCAATACAGGGCGGCGTCGGGATCATTTCCCCTCATGCTCTTGATGAGTGCAGAAGCGGTGTCGTAGTGCTCGTCCTCATCCCGGTCGTAGCGGATGCTTCTCTCCCTGGCAAAGACCGATACCGCAACTTGGTCCACCATCCCGCCCTCGGGCAGACCTTCTACGATTACCTCGAGCATGTTGTAGGCTTTTCTCAGATCTCCTTCCGCCAAGCGAGCGATTTGAAGGATGGCTTGAGCTTCTGATTCGCATTGGCGGCTCCCCAAGCCTTTCGAGGAATCCCGCAGGCAAGCCAGCAGGGCCTCTTCGATTGCAGAAACCGGCAGGGGACGGAGGGTAAAGAGTTGACTGCGGCTCAACAGGGGATCGATGACGTAATAGCGGGGGTTATGGGTGGTGGCTCCGATTAGACGGGCATCCCCGGATTCGACGTCGGGGAGCAGCAGGTCCTGTTGGGCTTTGTTGAAGCGGTGGATTTCGTCGATGAAGAGAAAGCATTTTCCAGGACCATAGTATCGAGTCAGCTTCAAGGCGTCGCGAAGTTCGGCAACGTTGGAGGTGACCGCATTCAACTTGATGAGCCTGCAAGAACTCTCTTCGGCTATGACGGTGGCCAGGGTGGTTTTTCCGGTACCCGGAGGTCCGGCGAGAATCAAGTTTCCAACCCGGTTTTCCCGGATAAGCTTGGGAAGCAGGCAGTCTTCTCCCAGCAAATGACTTTGACCTCTCACTTCCTCAAGTGTCTGAGGCCGCATTCTTTCCGCCAAGGGCCGGCCGACTCCTTTCTTGCTCTCTTCGTCCATGATCATCGAATTTTCCGACTAAGCAGTAATTCCCCCCGGAACGCAACCACGGAGGCTGGGAGACAACAGTCTCAGTTGGCGATTTCCAGGATCACTTCGGCTTCAGCATCCACGCCCGTCAGTCTGAAATCCAGTCCCCCTGATGCTTGCGCGTTGGGAATTGGGACCTGATGACAGGCTGATGAAGCATGGTGGCGTGAAAAGCGGGAGCGCCGACAATCATTTCCCCGCTGTTGTCTTAGGGAGCTGATCCTTTGCTTTCGCTAGCTGAAATCTCCGTTGTTATCCGAGGCAAAGGCGTGATTTGCCATACGAGAGAACGTTTTGGAACCGACGCGAATCACTCGAGATTGGATTTGATGGATGCAATAGCCTGATTGATCGCAAAGAGCTTTTGACGACGATTTTCAAAGATCAGCTTTCCGTCTTCCGGGCAGCCAAAGGAAGAGACCCATCCCATTCCCTTTTTCCGGTGCAGTTGATGAACGGACTCAAGCCAAGACCCTATTTTTTCCAAGTTGGAAAGGAGACGATTTCCTTCGCCAGGCTCCTCCAGTCGGTTTGCATAGGGAATCCGACTGATCAGCTCTCCTTGGTCGTTGGTGTTTTCGATCCAAGCGATCTCCGCGGTCTTGGACGCGGCCCAAAGTGAAATTTTGGAAAAGTCCACGCAACCTTCCACGATCGAGTGAGCCATGGCTTCTATTTCCGGCATCGCGGCTTCGGCAAATTCGATCTCCCGACCCCGGTGAAAGGAAAGTTCGGCGTTTTCCAGAATTTTGGTTTTTTCATCAATTGATTCGGCAATGGATTCAATGATCGAATGATTGATTTGGGCTTTCAAATTTCCCTCAAGCATCAGGTCGATTGCCTTAAGTTCGGGCTCGGAGCCGATATCTCCGTCGATCTGCCTTCGTCCTTCGCTTTGATTCTCGGTCGGGGAATCAGGGGAAATGCCGGGAAGAATAGAGATTGAATCATGCGGACTGGTCCCGACGATCGTGATTGATTCTCCCGTCTTGAAAATTTTGTTTTGATTCATGCTCGCGTTGGCGAAGGCCACCTTGCCTTCCAAGACTTCGGTGATCACCATGGAGTTGTTGGCCTGGTTTCGAATCGAAGCCTGAAAGCGGGTACCCAAATCCTTTAGCTCCCCGACCGGAGTAAGCAGGGTGAATTCTCCCGGTTCGCCCCGGTGATGAATCGTGGCCTCACCGGCGAAAATTTCCAGGCTTTTACCGTCGATGACTTGGAAAAAGGCGGGACCGGCGATTGAAGCCGTGGTTTGAGTCGGAAACTCGAGGGTGATCGATCCCTTTTGCAAGTGAAGGGTTCGATGAGGAATGGCTTCTCCCGCAATGGGCCGGATTCCCCGCCAGTCCGCGTCTTCCGAGGAAGTGAAGCTTACCCCCGATCGGTCGACGGGAGAGATGAAGAACAACAACAGCAAAACGGCCGCGGCCCACCCAGACCAAAGCAAAGGAGTTCCTCCGCGAGGCTTTTCTTTTTCCGACTGGGGAAAACGAAGATCTTGGCTTATGGGGGCAAAATGGGCGGAGAGAACGGCGTGAGTTTCAAGACTGCTTTGGTAGTATTGCCTGAGTTCCCGGTCCCGGGTCAAGGAATCCTGCAATTCGCGGAACTCATCCTCGGAGATTTCGCGTTCGATTAATTTCCAGACTAGTTGCTCGTTTTTCTTCATTTTCAGGTCGGGGTTGATCTTAAATTTCTTTCCACGCAGGCGTGCAGCTTGCAGCGGAGTCTCAGGAGTTTTTGAGAAAGGGCGTTTGCCGTAATCCCCAGACGGCGGGCGATTTGCTCGACGCTCTTTTCCTTTCGGTAGCGGTCTAACAATAGGGACCGACTCTCCTCCTGAAGTTGCTCGAGACATCGTTCCATGGCAAGTTCTCTGTCCGAATGGCTGTGATCATCGGGTTTTTCCCGTCCCATCATTTCGAGCAGCTCGGGGTTGAAGATCAATTTTTCACGGCTTTTGTCGCGGCAGTGGGCCATCGACTGAAAATAACAAACCCGATAAGCCCATTTGAGAAAGGTGGTTTGGGGATCCCAATCCTCGCGCTTGATCCACAACAGTTTGTTGCACTCCTGCAAGACGTCGTCGGTGGCCGGCGAATTCCCCAATAACTTGGCGACGTAGGCCCGCATTTTTCCTTGGGCCTTGGTAAGTTCGTCGACGAACCGACTGTCCTGATCGTTTGATTCCATGGTGTTACAGGTCTTATACCGCAGAATTCAAAAATCTGACCGAAAAACTTCTCGAAACGGACTTCTCCCGGACAGAAGCGGACGGCCCCCTCAGTCCGTCATTCTCACCATTTTACCGGTCCGGTAGGATTGATCGGCCGCCAAGACGATCTCACTGGCCCGTATGGCGCTTTGCTGGTGCTCGCTAAGATTTTTAATCCCCAGAATTCCATCCAGAAAGTAAAGTTGTTCCCTCCGGCAGAGTTCGTCATGGTCGGGTTCGTCATCCAGTTCAATGAATTGATCATCCGATTCCAACTCCCCCTCTGCATTTCTTTTGCTGCGGTGAAGCAGGATTCTTTCCGTTTGGGTATGGGCATCCACCGAAGAGGATTTTCCACGGGCGGATGCATCGGTGGCTACGATGCTGGCGC
>JAYOEB010000159.1:0-5664 GCA_038116775.1 Opitutia bacterium
ATCTTATGAGAATTCCATTTTATTTATTTGTTCTTAATGTAATACTGGCCTTGGGTATAGCCCAAAATGCAACTGCCCTAAAATTCGAAAATTTATTCAACGGCAAGGATTTGTCTGGTTGGAAGACAACTGGAAACTGGGTGGTTCAAAAGGATGGATCTTTAGTGATTGATCCTTTGCCAAACCAAGAAGGCTGGAAGCGGTTCGACGACTACATTTTTTCAGAAAAAAAATATTCGGATTTTATATTTGAAATGCAGTACAAATATCCACCCAAGGGAAACAGCGGTTTCTTCTTTCGGGTGGGCGACACAAAAAATCCAGTAGGAACAGGCATAGAGGTGCAGATACTCGACTGTTTCGGGAAAAAAGACGAGGTCATGACACACCATGATCATGGAGGAATCATAAGGTTCAGAAAGCCGATGCGCAATGTTTCGAAAAAGCCCGGAGAATGGAATCATATGATTGTATCCTGTGAAGGACATCACCTTCGGGTAGCGATTAACGGAGTAGAGATTCAAAACGTCTATTTGGATGATGAAGCCGACGAGGGCTTGCCTCAAGACAAGCTGAAGATCCTCCCCATGAGAGGCCATATTGGTCTGCAGGACCACGGGGCGCCTCACCGGCTGGTTTTTCGAAGTTTGAAAATTCTCGAACTCTGACATCGATTTGAAGGTTTATTTGCTCCAATTTTCTCCTCTGTGGGAAAACAAGGAACATAACTTCGCTCAAGTTCGAGTTTGGCTTAAATCCCATTCCATCGATCGGGGATCTTTGCTGGTTCTTCCCGAAACGTTTTCCACCGGGTTCAGCCTGAATTCAGCTTGCACCTTATCCAACGAGCCAGAAAAGACCGAGGGTTTCCTGTCCGAAATCGCCGAAAACAATAACGCCTGGGTCCTTGGCGGATCAATCAGACCTGACCCCAAGATCAAGGAGAAAGGACAGAATTGCGCGACTCTCTTCGATCCAACCGGAAAAAAAGTGGGCAGTTATGCAAAAACGCATTTATTTTCCCCATCCGGCGAACGGGAGGTTCATACTCAAGGCAACGAGGTCAGCGTCTTTGATATCGGTGGATTGAACTTTTGTCCTTTGATCTGCTATGACTTGCGATTCCCAGAGCTTTTTCGATCAGGCGTTGAAAAGGGAGCTGAAGCATTTGCGGTTCTTGCGTGCTGGCCCAAGCAGAGAGCGAATCATTGGAAAGTTTTGCTGCAAGCTCGAGCCATTGAAAACCAATCATATGTGATAGGGGTAAACCGGACAGGCGAGGAACCCGGCGTTCAATATGCCGGCAACTCCATGATCATTGATCCCAAGGGAAGCATCCTTTGCGAAGCAAGCGCTGAGGAAGCTTTACTGGAAGCAGACCTATTCAAGAACGAACCAAAGGAATGGCGTAAGTCATTTCCCGCTCTTTCAGATCGAAGAGAGGACCTGTTCTGAGGTTACGATTCCTCTTTCGGCCACAGTGATTTGGGCAAGTTGATCCTAGCTGCCGTTCGATCGATCCTGGTTTCCTCTTCTGAGGAAAAGGCAAGGTTCTTCACCGCCAGCAGATTGTCTTTGATTTGATCGACGGAACTCGCCCCCATCAAGGCGCTGGTGACGGATTCACTTCGAAGCACCCAAGCCAAAGCCATTTGAGCAAGTGTTTGACCCCGATTGCTCGCGATTTCGTTCAGATCGCGAATGACCTGCAGGTTCTGCTCGCTGACTTCGTTTTTACGCAGCGGGGAAAGTGGTTGAGAAGCTCTGGAGTTCGGAGGAATGCCATTGAGATACTTGTCCGTCAAAAGTCCTTGAAAGAGCGGGCAAAAGGCAATGACGCCAAGACCGTTTGAGGAGCAGGATTGAACCAGACCATTTTCCACCCAGCGGTTTAACATCGAATAATTCGGCTGATGAACGACTGGCTTGGTCAATCCGTTAGACGAGCACACCCTGAGTGCGTCATTGGTTTGTTGAGTCAGATAGCTGCTGATGCCCACATACAAGGCTTTTCCCTTTGAAACTGCAGTATCCAAAGCAGCCATGGTTTCTTCCAATGGAACCTCGGTATCGAAACAATGAGAATAAAACAGATCGAAATACTCCAGTCCCGTACGCCTCAATGATTGGTCGAGACTTGCCAGCAGGTGCTTGCGAGATCCCCCTTTTCCGTACGGCCCGCGCCACATGTCGTATCCCGCCTTGCTTGACACGATGATTTCATCTCTGGGCAGACCTTGAAGGATTTGGCCCACGTTTTTCTCCGCTGAGCCATAGGGCGGACCATAATTGTTGGCCAAGTCGAAATGGGTGATTCCTCCATCAAAGGCGCAATGGATCATTTCGGTTTGCGCCTTCGAAGAAGAAGATCCGCCGAAATTATGCCAACATCCAAGGCTTAACGCGGGTAAAGCCAAGCCTGAATTGCCGCACCTGCGGTAAGGCATGCGACCATCGTATCTGTTTGGTTTCGAGTCCGCTGAAATCATGGAACCACAATCAGCGATTTGAATTTCACTCAAGATTCAGTGGTCTCGGAAACAATTTCTTCATCCTCCGCCTGACCGGAATCCTCCATGTCCTGCTTCATGTACTCGTGTACGCTTAGGTCGCCGACAAAGGACTCTCCTTCTCTGCGCTCAACCACATGGTAACGTTCGACGTATTTTTGAACGACGTGGATCTTGGCGTCAAGCGGCTGAACAATCAACAGCTGCAGGTGGAACTCCTTGAAAAGATCGAGCAGGTATTGAGAAAACTCATCGTCGGTTTTACTGAACATTTCATCCACCGCGACAAGCCGGAAGGTTTCGGTTTGTTTGCCTCCTACGTCAATTCCATACTGATAGGCAATTGCGGTTGCCAAAATCGTGGAGGCAAGTCGGTTCTTCTCTCCCCCCGATTTTCCAGCTGCCCCACTGTAACTTTGACGCAACTTGTCATCTGCCCTGTAAAACTCATCCGCTCTGAACTTAAACCAGTTGCGGACGTCAATCACCCGTTGCGTCCATTGAGAATCCTGTTCGAGTTCTCCCAAAAACTGTTCGACTCGATGGTAGCGTTCACGTCGGCGTTCATCGTCATCATCCGATTCAAGGTCACCCTCGAGGGCATGGCGACGCAGCTTCTTGAACTTCCTTACTCCGTCATCACCTGCATCCTCTATCATCAACTGAATGTAAGTTTGTTCCTTGCGATCGAAAATCACGCGAGAAAGGTGTTCATTCAATTCGTTGATTCGCTTGCGGATACGGTCACGGTGAGATTCCAAAGCTTCACTGAATCCGGAGACTTCTTCTGGTACTTGTACTCTTAAAAGCTCTTCGAACCGCTCATGGTTTTTAGCCAGATCTTCTTCCTCGATTTGCTTACGCACTTGCTCGAAGGAGGAGTAAGTATTGTCAGAATAACCTTCCTCAAGATCAAGAACGAGTTCGTCACGGAATGCCTGATTACGGCCATCTGCAATGAAGCGTTGCATGGCGGCCACGTTTTTATCGCGCAATTTATCCAAGGAAACTTCGAGCTTCTGGATCCGGGCATCCACTTTGTGTGTGGCTTCACGGGCAGATTCCTCAATCTCATCAGGCGAGTCCGGAGGTGTGCCAAATTCTTCTTCAATTTGTACGTAAAGCGCATGCAAAGCTTCGTCCACTTTGTCCTTTGCCTCCTCAAGGTCCTCTCCCTCACCTAATTCTGGAATGAGTTCCGACCGGTATTTTTCCAGTAATGTACGTATTGCCTCAATGCGGTTTTCATTTCTTTCAGCACGGGCTTCAACTCCACCAATACGCTGAAGAATCTGATCTCTCGTATTTTGCAGGGAGTCGAGTTTTTCAACCATGGCATCGTGATCATCCTTTAATTTCTTAAGAACATCAGAACCTCCAACAATCACCCGCTCTTCTTCCTCAAGATCGGCCATCCTTGTAGATAGACCCAGCACATCGATATCGGAAAACTCATTGGCACATGCTTGAAGTTGTACACCTGCACGTAATTTTGCTCTCAAGCTTTGTCTCTCAAATTCAGATTCCCGGATAGAGCGACCCGCATTATCTGATTCCTCTCTCCATTTACCAAGTGCTTCGTCCAATGATTTTTGCTTGGGACTAAGATCCCAGCCCAGTACCCATGTGGAAGCATCGCCTAAAAAGAAAGTATCATCTTTTTCTCTGAGCGCCCCACCCGTTTTAACAAGACCTTCAAGGGTAATGGCATCGCTCACCTCATCGAATGTCTTATTTCTCTCTTCCAGGCAAAGATGTGGAAATCTCCGGTTAATCTCCCACTTTAGCCAAGCTTGCCTTGATTTTTCAATCTCTGAGCGGATAACTAGTTTGGCGAGCAAGGAATCATCATCTGGCTTTACTTTTGAATGCCCGGAGCTTGGACAGATAAAGGCGAGACGGTCAGCAAGATGAGTCTCCTCAAGAAATTTTTCCGCTTCATCGGCAAGTTTGGGTGGCACTACAATAGTGAGAGCAAATGGACGCAATGCCCGCTCGATTGGTCCGGTCCATTTTGACTCATCAGGCAACACCTGAATCAGTTCCGCTACAAAAGGAAGTTCCGCAACATCCCGATCCAATTCGTTAGCCAGCGATGCCCGCAAACGAGCCAATTCTGGCGGGACATTGGTATTGGCCTCCAGAAGATAATTGCGTTCATCCTCCAAAGCATCCACCCGCTCATTAGCCTTTTTTAATTGGTAGGAAACTTCGACGATTTTTTCATCAAGCTCGGCTATCTTGCCCTCCATTCTGGGCAGTTGGGAATCCAACTCCCTGCGGAGTGTAAGAAAGTCATCCTCCTGCTTCACAAATGCCCCCTTTTCCCAGGCGCTTAAATGACGTTCAAAATTTGCCGCCCGTTTATTGACCACTTCCCGCTTGTCGCGCAAACGATCAATCTCGGCACCCACCTGCTCGAGCCTGCGGTTTTCATCGCTGTCCGAGAGGGCACGCTCCAAGTGGCTAAGTTTTTCGCGGTGTCGATCAATTTCACCTCTTGCCGTTTTTAACCGTGCTCGCTCGGCTTCCTCCTGATGCTTTAATTCATCAATCCAGTCTGTCCTACGCTCCAACTCGGCCTGCGCATAAAAAGGCTCAATGGTTTGTCTGATTTTTTCCGCATGAGCGCGAAGATTCATCGAATCCAAAAACTGGGCATGGGTATTCTGGATTTCATCCAACTGCTCGATTTGATAGGATGCCGTTTCGATTCTACGATGGGTGCTGCGAAGGTCATCAAACCTTTCCTGCAAAGCCACTAATTTTTCCTTGGCTCCACCATCATCAAGCATGTGCTCCCGGATAAACTGGGTAAGATCCTTGACGTCTTTAATACAGACTGCCTGATTGAAGATGGACATAGGAGAACGCGTCCCCAGATCCGCATCCAAGAAGAGCATAGATTCGAATTTTTTATGATACGCAGTAAAGGAATCAAAAATATTAAAACCACGCTCCTTCAGAATACGGCGTAAATTATCGGAGTCACCCAACTGGTTGAAATCTTCCTCAATGGTAAGCTTTCTTTTTTCCACCATATACGCCTTGTCCACTTTCCCTGAAGGCAAACACCAAAGAACCTGAGCAATGGTTACCTCGGACTGATAGGCTTCATTAAAAAAATGAGCGAGTAGAACGGTGTAGGTTTCAC
>JAYOEB010000160.1:0-5548 GCA_038116775.1 Opitutia bacterium
AATTGAAATTCTCGGGCTATGGGTTTGCAAGTCCGAGGGATCGATACAATAGTGCGCCAGTGTGAGTGAAATTCAACGACTAAGAGAACTGATGGCAAGATTGCGGGCACCGGATGGATGCCCCTGGGATCAGGAACAGACCCACCAATCGATTGCCCGGTGCCTGGTGGAAGAAGCCGCAGAGGTATTGGAAGCAATTGATACAGAAAACACTGAATTACTTAGGGAAGAACTGGGCGATCTTTTGTTGCAGGTTGTTTTTCATGCCCAGATTGAAGAAGAGGCAGGAAGGTTCGATCTGGAGGATGTGGCGAGGGAGATATCCGATAAATTAATCCGTAGGCATCCCCATGTGTTTGGAGACCCCGATGACAAGGAAGAAGATGCAGATGCAGTGATCGACCGCTGGGAAAAAATCAAGGCGGAGGAGAGAAAGTCCAAAGGTAAATCCGAGAAATGGCTTTTCAAGAACCTGCCTCCTCTCTTGCCTGCCACACTCTATGCCCAGGAAGTCTACAAGCAGTCGGAAAAGCTTGGATTGAACAAACTGGGCGAATGGGATGAAATTGAGATCTCCGAACAGGCCGATGGCTTAAGCGAGGAAACCGCTGGTCGAATGCTCTTCCAGTGGGTGGCGGCATGTAGAGCGAAGGGAATCGATGCGGAGTCCGCCTTGCGCAAGTTCGCCGGCACTCAAGTTCGCCGGCTCGAGGAACAATCGCAGGCGCGAGCTTAAGCCATTGTCCCAATGGTGAGGTTGGAAACTTTACAGGTTGCCGGGGCTTCCGTTGCCTTGGAAATCTCTTGCGAATTACGCAGAAATCCCAGAGCCAGGAAAATCACTCTGCGGATGAAAGGCCCTCTGCTGGCGTCACTTAGTTTCCCCGCAAGCATGGGATGGCGTTCCGCCAGAGAATTTCTTGAAAACAAAAAGGATTGGTTGCTCAAGAGAAGCATGGAATTTCCACCGGCATTGTCCTTGATGGATCACTTTTCCGGCGGTGGAAAAATTTCTCTTGGTGAGGATGGAAGTGAAAGCAAGGTAGTCCTGAAAAAGGACGCGTCCATTTCTTCCGGCCGGATCGATTTTTCGAATGATGTGTTGGAAGCCTTTCTTCCGGCTCGCGAATGCGGCGAAATTTTTCTCAAGCGCGAATGTCGGCGGTTGGCTCGCGAATACCTTCCCAACAGGTTGCATTGGGCTGAAGAAATAGCCGGTTTGAAAGCATCGAGAATCCTTGTCCGAGATCAACGCACCCGTTGGGGGTCCTGTTCTTCGAGCGGAGCGATCGCCTTGAATTGGCGGATGATTCTGCTTCCGGCAGATTTGGGAAACTACCTCCTGTTTCATGAGCTCGTTCACTTGGAGGAGATGAATCATTCGCAAAGGTTTTGGGCAAAGTTGGAGCGCTTGTTTCCGGGGGCCGGAGAAACGGACAGGAAGCTTTCCGTCGAAGGAAAACGAATCTTTTTAGCGGGAAGATAGGTCTACTGCGGCCCCAACTCCCAAGCGGACCTGCCGCCCATGGATCGAAGGTAGATCAATCCTTCGCTTCCCTCTTCTCCTACGTCCGTAGGGGTGATGGCGTCAGGACCGAATCGCTGGTTGATCTTAAGTCCGTAGGAAAGCATTTTCCGAATCAGGGATTTTTTTCCGGAAAACGCAGCTCCGTGCAAAAGTGAGTATCCGTCCTTTGCCTCTATGGTGGGGTCGGCGGAGCGATCGAGAAGAAAATCCACCATATCCTCACGACCGGCAACCGTAGCCACGAGCAGGGGGGTTGCTCCGAACGAGTCTTGAAGGTTTACCGGGATTCCGGAGTCGAGAAGCGATTGAACGGATTCGAAATCCCCCAGTCCGGCTGCCAGATGAAGGGGGTTGTTCGATTTGACCTCGCGGTTTTCATAAAGTCTGGCCATCTCCTTGTTCCCGCTGGCCGCGGCCAAATCCATGAGGTTGGATCCATAGGCATCGACCGCATGGGGATCCGCGGAAAGGGCGAGAAGAGTTTCGGCGATTTCGGTTTGTCCACGCAAGGTTGCGGTCATCAGCGGAGTTTCCTTCTCATCGGTCAGAGCATCCACTTCGGCTCCGTCTTCCAGCAGCAGTTCCACAACCTGTGGATGCCTGCCCCATGCGGCGCTGTGCAAGGGAGTGGAACAATGGTTGCCGCGAGCATTGGGGTCGCCTCCGTTGCGCAGCAGATAATCGACCACGAAAGGGTTGCCTTTGTAGGCCGCGTAATGCATGGGTGAATGCCCGAATCGATCGTTTGCATTGATCAGCGCCCCCAGAGCCACCGCTTCGCTCAGCCCTTCCAAATCGTCACCCGCGATGGCAAGGAAAAGCCGGTCGTTGATGCGGTCGATCAATTCCTGAGCGAGACCATCGAACAAGGCCCGCCATCCGTGCAGGCGTGGGTCGGTGAGTTTCAACTCGCATTCGATTTCACCTTGAGCGTTCAAGCGCATGGAGAGATTTTCACATGCGTCCAACCAACTGATTCTCTTCAGTCTGCTGAAACTGAGGTTCGATGACTTACGCAAGGACCGAGCAGTGGATTTGGGGTTGAAGTCGAGAGCGAACAAATGGTTGTTGAGCAATTTCTTCCGGCGAAAGGAAAGAGGTTCTATCGGGCGTTCGAGGTCGATCTCACGCGTATAATCTCCTCCGGAAACCCAGATGGAATTCGGTTTTTCGAGAAGACGAACCTCATGAAGGTCCAGCAAGGAAGACATGCCCAGGCCGGAATTCAGACCAGAGGCCAGTTCCTTGTAGGCAAGGGTGTTGCTCGTTTTCAATCCCAAGGCCCAAAAGGGCAGGGCCAGATCGACCAACCGCCCGTCCGGCAATTCGTTGCGACGGAAACGAAAGTCGGCTCCGGCAAACACGAAGTCCCCGCTGGGAAACTGCAGAAGCTCTCTGGGACTGAGGTCGAATCCCGGCAGGTCGGTATCGGCGTTGAGTTGATTGCCGGAAAAAACCTTCAGAATGGAATCCACTCCATTGCCGAGGAGTTGATGAAATTCGGACTCAGGGAGGCTGAGTCGAGCGACCAAAGGAGCATCCCCGGGCAACAAATCCACCATTCTCAGGGGAAAGACGGATCTTTTCACTGCTTGTTCTTCGTTCGAGTAACTGCGAACTTTCACAAGAAGACTTCCGGGGCGGGAATCCATGAAAATTCCAAGGGAGTGTTCGAAAAGGGGGTCGAAAACCGGCAGCAAGGAAGACAGTAAAGTGTTCGTTTGCATTTGCTCCAAAAGACGACCGATTCCTGTACCCTCAAAGTACACACTGATATCCGAGGAAAATTGGGCATGACTGCCGAGCGAAACAGTCATGGCGCGCGGTTCGATCGATTCGGACAAGGAGGACACGAAGGTTTCCAGATAATCGTTTTCCAGAGGACGATCGTGTGGAGAAAGCAGAGTGCCGAGAAGAAAGCAAAAGGTCCCTTCTCTTCCGATGGCAAATGGTTGAGTGGTTCTCTGGTAAACGGTTGGGTTTCTCTTGGAAGCTCGCAACCCCAGAAACTTGCCAAGCTCGGCAATCCGTTCATCGGCTTTATGAGGAGTTCGCACCTTGAGAATCGCTCCAAATTGAGGAAGAGGTCTTTCCCCTGCAATCAAACGAACAAAAAACTGAATTGGTTCCTCCCATGCGATTCCGCTGTCATTGGAGTCCGAAATCCAACGTTGAAAAGAGAGTCCCTGTTGCTCCAATCGATTGAAAAGAGGATGCCATTTCGGATTTTGCAACAGTCCGGAATTGGCGATCAGGTTCTCGGCGTCAAGGCTGAGCACGAGGATCGAATCGGCCGGAACCCTTGACAGCGTCATCGATGGGGAACTCGTGCGCCCGGACAGCGAGAGCAGGGGTAGAAGCAGGAGAAGGGAAATAAGGTTGAAAGGAGACGACATGTGACTAATGACAGAGTTTTCAAGCTATCGAGGAGAAGATAATGGTCAAATTATCTTTCCTTTCCTTGCAGTACTTTCTAAATCTAACCTTTTATTCCCATGTTTTCCGGAATCGTCGAAGGAGTCGGTCAGGTGCAAAGCCTCCAAGAAAAAGAGCGTTCATGGCTCCTGAGCCTGTCCATGCCCTTTTCCGATTCCGAGGGTTTGGAGGCGGGGGCAAGTCTCTCCGTCAACGGATGTTGCCTGACCATGCGAATGGAGGGAAGCGATTTCGGCTCCTTCGATCTCCTTGAAGAAACCATGAGTCGTACAAATCTCGGTCGTTTGCAGGTTGGAGATAAAGTCAATCTCGAGCGGTCGCTTCCCGCAAACGGCAGATTGGGCGGACATTTCGTCACTGGTCACGTCGATGGAATGGGTTTGATTGAAGAGTTCGAGCAGAGGGGAAAGAACCTTTATCTTCGAGTGCGAGTGGAGTCGGATGGAGCGAAGTACCTCGTGGACAAGGGCTGCGTGGCCGTAGACGGATGTTCGCTTACGGTTTGTGAAGTTTCCGACGATTCCTTCGCCGTCTGGTTGATTCCTCATACGTTGGAATGCACGAACTTGAAGGGACGCAACCCAGGAGATTTCCTGAACCTCGAATTCGATTTGCTGGCAAAGTACGTCGAGCGGTTGAGCTTCAAGTCATGATCGAAGCCTCGCAATTGGATCCATTCGAAGCCACAAGGGCAGTATTGGAGGAGTTGAAAAGGAGACGGTCCGAAGGGGAAACAAGCCTGTATTTGGAGGATTCCACTCTTTTGTCCCTGCAGCGAGCCCTGCTTGCGCAAGGAGGCGCGCTGGAACAGGAGCAAGTAATTGGCAACGAATCCGATTCCGATCAAACGGATTTCCCTCCTGAACTCAGTTCCTCCACCCCTCCCCGGACTGAGCCATCGGCAAGCGTCGGGCGGTTTCCCGATCCACCCTGCCTGCAGTTGCCCAAGGATGGTTCCAAGGCCAAGCGGTGGGAATGGCTAAGGGAACGCGTCCTTTCTTGCCAAGTATGCAACGAGCAACTGAATCCAGGGGGAAAGATCGTCTTCGGAACGGGCAGTCTGGATGCGGATCTGTTTTTCTGCGGAGAGGCTCCAGGAGCGGAAGAGGAAGCGAAGGGTACGCCTTTCGTCGGTCCAGCGGGTGAATTGCTTGATCGAATCATTTCTGCAATGGGTTTGACCAGGGAAGCCGTATACACGGGAAACGTGGTGAATTTCCGGCCCCGTCACGAACGGGCATTCGGCAACCGTCCTCCTACTCCGGAGGAGATGAATTTTTGTCTGCCTTATCTGCGGGCCCAGTTGGAGGTCGTTCAGCCAAAGGTAATTGTCGCTTTAGGCAAGACCGCTACGGATGGATTGCTCGGGCATGACCCCAATCGCAGGCTTGGGCAGATGCGCGGCAATTGGCATGATTATTCCGACATCCCCATGATGGTCACTTATCATCCGTCCTACCTGCTGCACAACCCAAGCAAGTCCAGTAAGCGCAAAGTATGGGAAGATATGCTTATGGTAATGGAAAGATTGGAATTACCGATAAGCGAAAAACAACGGGGCTTTTTTCAGTAATTTGAACAAAC
>JAYOEB010000161.1:0-5531 GCA_038116775.1 Opitutia bacterium
TGAGGAAATCCAAGGTGCTCCTCCCCTGCCTTAACGCTTCAATCTTTGCTTGAACTTCGGTTGGCTTACCTTGCAAAAAGAGTTTTTCATACAATTTTCTCGGACTTTGATCCGAAGGAATCGCAGCACCGCTTCGGGTATAACTCAGGGTAGCGTTTTCGTTGGTCACAGCCAGACTGATGGATGGAAAACGCGTAACGGATCCAATCTCCTCGGCCATATACTGATCCAGTGAAATCCCATTTCGAAAACCACCCCTCGCAGGATGCGGTGTACCGGTAAGGAAGCATTTCTGAGCGGCATGACCACCATCCACTCCCGGATGACTGACTCCGGAAAAAATCGTCATCTGCCCAAGATGACGTTCGAGAACTTTCAAATAATCCGTCGCTTCATAAACGTTTCCTGTTTGCGAAGGAAAAAAATATCTAGGGAGAATGCCTTGATTTGTTTGGATCGCCACCATTCTTCTTGGGGATGAATCCATTCTCTCGCTCCTTTTTCCAAAGACTGGATTCATACATTCCAACAAAGGCAAGGACATCGACAAACCAGATGTTTTGAGAAAAGAACGGCGGCCAAGTTTTGGTTTCGTCAAGTAAGCGGATTGGTTTTTCATTTTGGATCCATCAAGTTGCAGCGCGCTTTTCGAAAGTACAAATCAAATTCGCTCCTGAAAATCGTTTTGTCAGATGGAGAAAGGATCCCTACCTAAATTGATTTTGCCTGCATAAGGTAAGCAATCAGATCTCTCCTTTCTTCACGCTTGAGATTATCCAGTAGACCAACGGGCATGATCGAATTCTTCAATGTCTGACGTTTGACAATGTTTGTTTTGCTCACCACGGTTTCCGATGCGGGCATTCTGATCGTGAATGAATTCCGATCCTGACCTGCAATCATTCCACCCAGAACCCGACCATCCGTCAGAGTCAGGACGTTCAAGAGATAATCCGCTGATACCGCAAAATTCGGATCCACTATGTTTTCCAATAGATAATCCAAATTCGAACGGCCTGATCCGGTGAGATCAGGTCCAAGGTTTCCTCCTTTGCCAAATAGCCTGTGGCAACCAGAACATTGCCGGTGATAAAGCGACCTGCCCTTTTGCAGATTGGCTTTTGACAAAATTTCGGGGGATAACTCTTTTTTTAATTCTTTCTTTCGCTCGGACAAATATTCCGGCGACATCCGGTGTATGCCCCAATGCTCATTCAGCTGTTGATCCAACTTCGAACTATTCAGGGATTTAATTTGAATCGCATGGTAGGGAGTAATCGATCTCTTGGATACTTTTCCTTGTGCAATCCTTCTTAGCAGAGCATCTGCCCAATTGATTCTTCCGCAAAGAATTTGCACCACTTCGTCTCTCTGCTCGAGCTCAAATTCAAGAAGGCTTGAGATCAATCGTTCCCCCGTTTCATTACCTTCGAATTTGGAGAGCCCGCGGGCTCCCCAAATTCTCATTTCCGGGTTTTTCAAAAGCTTTTCGCTTATCTGTTTCAAGTTAGGAGAATTTGAATCAATCAAGATTTTGATTGCTTGCCTGCGAACTTCGATATCACCTCCGAAATCAAGGGCCAATTGCTCCATCTGCCCGATTGCACGCTTATCGCCGAACAAGACGCTCAACTTCAAAGCATTTGGATTACCCCGCAATTTGGAAGAAATTTGATTCCATGAAATCGGTTTTTCGAATCCCTTGATTCCAATAACCGCTCGTTCGATCCCAAAGAGCAAGGAGTTCGCCAACTCAGGTTGCTTTCCAGCTAATTCCAGTAGATCGTCGAAAGCCAAAGGGTTCACTCGAAACCTCTCGGTCAACGAACGGGCGATCCAACTTCGAAGATTTCTCCATTCGGTCACCCGAGCCAC
The DNA here is from genome assembly GCA_038116775.1 of Opitutia bacterium. Lineage (GTDB taxonomy): Bacteria > Verrucomicrobiota > Verrucomicrobiia > Opitutales > Seribacteraceae > Seribacter. The sequence goes on from JAYOEB010000161.1 coordinate 1,876, forward strand.
CACGACGAGAGCCTCGGGATCGGAATCCGCCAAGGGGCTGATGCCATACCAAACCATTGCGGGCAAGTTGTGATCATGCGCATCCTCCGCGCGACTGGCCAAGGCTTGAGCCAGTGCCCCCCGGGAAGAGACGGGCAGGCGCTGCAAGGTCGAAGCAAGAGCCAAACGGACCAAGGCCGAGGGATCGGACTGTGCCATTTGGACGAATGTCTTTTCGAGTTTGAGATCGCCCTTGGGCAAACGGTTTGGCCGTGGACCAAAGAGGCTATCAATGGGCCAGGAATCGGTCAGCAAGCGAATGGCCCAAGTCCGGATGTGTTCGTCCGGATCTTCAAGCAAATTTTCGGGTTTAGCCAAGCCCATCGCATGCAGAGACCATAGGGCGCGCAAGCGGATCGAAGCAGGTTTCTTTTGGTTTGCGAGGAGTTTCCCGCAGGCTTGAACGATCTTATCGCTCTCAGAGATTTTCTTGTCCGCGAGAAGGCGTAACCACTGGCGGGCAAACCAGGCATTCGGGTGACGCAGGACCGCTTCCGGTTCATCCGCTGCCTTTTGCAAAGCCGACAAGTCGGCCACCGGGTTTTGCTTGTAATGGAACTTATAGATTCTGCCGCTGGTTCGGTGCACCCCCGTATGGTCGTGACACTCTCCCGTATCGCTCCAGTCGAGCCCATAAAGCGCCCCTTCCGGACCCACGCTCACTTCCATTCCACGGAACCACTCGTCCGAGTTCAAGAAGACGTCGGGCTCGTGCTTGCCCACGTATCCACTACCCTCCCGTTTCAATCGCTCAACGTTCAAGCGACGCCCATGCTGGTTCCAGGTCAGAAGCTTGTTTCTCCAGGACGCGGGAAAATGATCGCCCTGATAGATCGCCATTCCGACGTGAGCGTGTCCTCCTCCGAAGCCATTGGCGGCCCCGGCCCTCGAGCGGTTCCAAGGCAGGTTGACGTCGTAATGAAAATGATCGGCATGTTGGTGCAGGCGCTCGTACACGAGGGGGTTCTGAGAGGACCCGCTTCCCGACTCCCGATAGTGAGCCCCCGGAATGACGTGCCAGAGGTGCCCAATGACCGTATTGATGAAAAACAGTTCGCCATGCTGATCCCAATCGTAGCCCCAGGGATTGACCGTGCCGTGGGCCAGGACCTCGACCACCTTGCGATTCGGGTGGTAACGCCAGACTCCTCCGTCAATGGGAGCGCGGAGTTCGGCAGGAGTTCCCGGGACACCCGGCTTGCCCGGGCAGGAATGACCGCAGCGCCCGTAGAGCCAACCATCGGGACCCCAGCGTAGGCCGTTGGCAAAATTATGGTAATTTCCCCGACCGACGTCGAAGCCATCGAGCCTGACCTCGGGCTCCCCGTCGGGAACAAGATCGCCATCCGCATCGGGAATGAAGAGCAGGTTAGGCGGACACATCAGCCAGACTCCCCCGTGGCCCACCTCTACGCTGGTCAGCATCTGTACTTTGTCGGTAAAGACCTTGCGGAACTCCGCTTTTCCATCCCCATCCTCGTCCGCCAGCACGACCACCCGGTCCCGCAGGCTGAGATCGAACCTTACTTTCCGGCTTCCGTAGGTGTAGTTCTCGGCCACCCACATCCGACCCTTTTGATCCCAGGCCATACCGATCGGGTTTTGCACGGCCGGCTCGGCCGCCCAGACCGCAACCCCAAACCCATCGGGCAAGCTGAAGGACTTGGCGCTCTCCTCGGCGGAAGGCGGATCCGCATCGGTAGTCGATTCGGTATTCGGGAGAGAAGGAAATTCTTCGGCCAATAAAATAAAACAAAAGACAAAAGGTGCGAAAAAAGGAATGCGAAGACTCATGCCGAATTTTGTTTAAAGATAGCCTCTCGATTCTTGAAACTCCTAATTCACTTAAGAATATAAACCTCGTCTTTGAACGGATATGGAAAATAATCCTATCTCTTCTTTGCAAATTGATTGATTGCCCACGACTTGAATTCACTTTGGGCATTCCTTCCGTTTTTTGGAAAACCCGCATGCTGCACCATCCAAATCAATGCGATTCCATCCTTTTGCCTGATTTCCATATTTGTCGAATGAGCGCCCCCATGTCCAAAAGATCCATCTCCGAGTGAAAACCCCAATCCGTACTTTTGTTTAATCGAATCGGGCGTCTGTTTTTTCGTCAACTCTTCGAAGGCATTCTCAGAAAGATATCTCTTTCCCTTCCAAACGCCTTTGTTAAGCATCATTTGACAAAATTTCGAAGTATCACGTGCCGTAGAAAACAAACCGCCTCCGGGCATGGGAAACCTGTTCAATCGATTGCTCAAAGGATAAGTGAGCTGAGTAATCATTGTTTTCTCAAGTCCATTTTTGCCTTTGTTCGGCCGATAGGAATTTGCAATTCGAGAAACCTGATCGCTAGTCGGCCAAAAAGTCGTATCCTTCATCCCAAGAGGACCAAAAAGAAAATCATCCATGTAGGATTCATAGGATTGCCCAGTTACCACTTCGAGCACACGGGCCGCCGTTTTGATTCCTGCATTGGAATACTGGTATTTCATACCCGGATGTGCCTGAAGTGGGGAAAGTGCATAACTACCGACAGCCACCTTAATTGGAAGCGCATCCAAGGTAGGCTGCTCCAATTCCGATCGAAAGGGCAGACCTGACATGTGAGACAAAATATCACGAATCGTAATGGGACGAATCGGTGGTTCCAAAACGGTCCGCTTTCCCTGTTTTTGAACAAACGCCAATTGGCGACCAAATTCCGGCAGATATTTTGATACGGAATCATCCAATGCTATTTTTCTCTGATCAACCAGAGACATCACCGCAACCGCAGTCATTGATTTGCTTTGAGACGCAATCCAGAAAATGGAATCAAGAGACATTTCTTTCTTCTTTTCAATATCCGAGTATCCCAAAGCTTCTGCGTGGAGTTCGCTTTTGTAGTCAACCACCATAGCGACGCAACCGGCAAGAGACTCGTTCTCAATATATGGACTTATCTTTGAGGAAAGTGAATCCGTACCGTAAACAACAGCTTGAAGACCAATGAAAAGCAGGGTGACGAATCGTATGATATTCATTTGCTCTAAGGATGATTTTTTAATTTTCAGGTCAACCCAAGAGAGTATTTTTTTTGAAAATATTTACTGAAAGTGAGGAGATAAACTTGTTTGAATCATAGATCGGGCCGAGGTAACAACTGGTCTGTCGTTCAAGGTTTGCGGGTTGTCAATTCTCTCCCTTTTCCTCTTATTGGTCGAATGCCTAAGTACAAAAGCCTGATCCTTCCCTTAATCCTTTCCCTCTTCTCGTTTTCCATGTTGGGAGCCCAAGAGAAGAAGAAACCTGTCCGTGTAAGTCCCATGACCCCGATCGAGGAGGTTGCGGGCCTGCCCGACGTCCTGATCATCGGGGACTCGATTAGCATCGGCTACACCCTGCCCACCCGGGCTTTGCTCAAGGGTAAGGTCAACTTGCACAGGATTCCGACCAACGGGGGACCGACCACCAAAGGGATTGCCGAAATCGAGAAGTGGTTAGGCAAGAGAAAGTGGGATCTGATCCATTTCAACTGGGGATTGCATGACCTCAAGTACATGGGCCCGAACGGGGAAAACCTGTATCCCAAGGAAAAGGGTGGAAAGGTCCAGGTCTCCCTTGCAGAC
>JAYOEB010000162.1:0-5522 GCA_038116775.1 Opitutia bacterium
TAGCCCCCGGCTATCTTTATATTCATTATGCGACTTTGGCGCCTGCGCTCTAAGACCTTCTAGGGCGCATAATTCCATAAATGAGAACCCGACGGTCACAAATTGAATTGAAGAGACCGCTCCTCTAACGCCCATCCCAACTAGCCATGAGTGAAGAAGAAAAAGATCAAAAGAGTAAGAAAATCGGAATTATTGCTCTTGCCACTGCGGTGCTTAGCTGGGGATGCGTAATCGGTGCCATTCCCTTTGGAGTCTTTGCCTGGTTCCCGCTACTTGCTGTTTCTACTGTCACTGCAGTTCTCAGCCGGAAAACCGTACTGGGCAAGACCGCCATCGTTTTACTGATTCTGGAAATACCGGGTTACCTGGCTCTGCATTATCTATCCATTGCACCTGCTTCCTAGAGCTGTCCAATTCAAATCAGAACCAAAGGAATTTATCCGAAAGATTGTCCTTGGTCATGCCATTCCGAGTGGAACGGAGCGATTCGGAGACGGGATAGGTTATTATGAATGCGAATTCCTCAGAAAATAGAGGGGCATGGCATAATCTTTTTTCATTTTTCTTTCCCAAGATATCAATGTAAAACCTATTCATGATAACTCTCTGGCTACTTTTAATTTCTGCTCTGCTGTTACTTTTTCAAGTAGTTGGGGGAGAAGAAGTCAAAATCGGAACACTCCATGGAAAACTACGCTTTGATCCAGAAATCATCGTCGTCCCAAAGGGTGCAAAAATTAATCTTCTTTTTGAAAATCAGGATGAAATGATTCATAATCTTCTGATAGCTAAGGGCGACTCCAAGCATATCGACGGTTTGGCGAAAAAAGCTCTGGATTTGGGCGCACGGGGTATGGATTTGGGATTCATTCCCGAAGATCCCTCCATTATCGCGAGCATTGGCCTTGTGCAACCCGGGGAGACGGCCAAGGTGTCCTTTGGCGCGCCTGATGAAAACGGTGACTATCCTTTTGTGTGCACATTTCCAGGACACGCCCTCTCCATGCGAGGAATTATGAAAGTAGTCGAAGACCCCAGCCTTGTGAAGGCTGCGACCTCACCGGAGGACCTATCTGTCAAAAAGCAAAAAAATGGTGCAATTCAGGTCGGATCGCTACCACGAGTAGTACGCGTTCACTTTGCCGGCGTTGACTCGGGCAGATCAATTGCAGTGGGTTTGCCAAGTGGCTACAGCTATCTTTTTGATGCGGAAAAGCTTAACGTCCGAATGGGATGGAAAGGTGGCTTCATTAACGTCAACAACGATCGCAGAGGCCGTGGCGGTGGCCTGTGCTCAATTTTAGGAAAAAGGTTTGCCTCGGGCATTGCTGCGTTTCCAATACGAATCGGTGATCCTACAAAAGTTCCGGAAACCAGGTTTCTGGGATATTCTCGCGCTGGAAATCCTACTTTTTACTATGAAGTTGATGGGATACGAATTGAACAAAGCACGACTGGCAGTCCCCCTGGAAAGGAACTCACGCATAACTTCAAAGTGGCCAAACAAAAAGACGACGTTTTTTTCCTCTTTGATCCCGAAAAAGTCCAACTTTCCTCCACCACCGCCGGCAAAAGGGAAAAGGGAACGCTCCGTGTTCATGCCAAGGACTCGGCTAACTTCGTCGTCAGCTTGACAAGCCTCGACAAAGGGCAAGAAGGATCCCCGGAACTGTGAAAACAAAATGGCTGGCTTTGGGGATTTTATCCGCAAACTGTCTTCTAATCGGACAGCAAACGCCAAACTGCATTCCAGAGGGATATCATGTGGAGACAATTGATACCCCGCCAGACGAATACTTTGGTGTCGGAGGTATGGAATTCGCCCCAAATGGAGACTTGTTCATTTGCACGCGCGAAGGAGACGTCTGGCGATATGAGACCAAGGGTAGGGAATGGTCCCGTTTTGCCGATGGATTACACGAGGCTCTTGGCATTTGGATTGATCCTAAAAGCAGCGACGTCTTTGTAATTCAACGTCCTGAGATCACTCAACTGATTGACAGCGACATGGACGGGACCGCCGATCTTTACAAAACCTTCAATGCCAGCTGGGGGGTTACCGATAATTATCATGAATATGCCTTTGGTCTGGTTCGTGACCGTAAAGGCAACTTCTACGGAACCCTAAACACCTCATTATCATGGCCGGGTTGGGCGAGAAGTCAGAAATGGAATATCGGACGAGTATGGACCGAAGGATATCCTGCCTCCGAGGGGAAAATGGGAAGGGCAGCTAAGTATCGTGGGTGGGGATTTCAGGTCACGACGGATGGTAAGTTCATTCCCTTCGCTTCGGGCATGAGGTCACCAGCAGGTATCGGCATCAATAAGGATGACGAATTATTCTTTACCGACAATCAGGGTGATTGGGGAGCATCGAGTTCACTCCATCACATTGTGAAAGACAGATTTCACGGCCACCCCTCTTCATTGATGGATCATCCCGAGTTCAAAGGAAAGGATCTCAACAAAATACCCATCGAGGAATATGAAAAGCGATGGAGTCGGCCGGCCGTTTGGATTCCTCATGGAGAACTGGCCAATTCCCCCGGAGAACCCATCTTCGATTACACCGGTGGGAAATTTGGTCCTTTTACGGGGCAAATGTTCATCGGCGACCAGAGTCGCTCCAATATCATGAGGGTATCCCTCGACAAGGTGCGCGGCGAATATCAGGGCGTGATCTTTGATTTCATCAATCATTTGCAAACCGGCTGCATTCGTCACGTCTTTGACGGAGAAGGAACTCTTTGGGTCGGCCAGACGGGCCGAGGTTGGCTTTCCGCCGGTGGCAAGGAATATGGACTTCAGCAAGTCAGATGGGATGGGAAGACACTTCCTTATTCGATTCACGACGTTAAACTTGAGCCGAACGGTTTTCGGGTCTCCTTTACAAAACCGGTTGCCCTTAAACTTGCTGAAGATCCCAATAACTTTCCCATTGAACACTGGGGATACCATTATCATCCCAAATACGGTTCCCAGAAAGTTGGAACCCTAAAACTGATACCGAGAAAAACCTCGGTGTCCGAAGACGCTAAAACCGTACTTCTTGAAATGGATTTAGAAAAAAAACGCGTTTATAAACTGAACTTTCGGAAAATTCGAAACCGGAACGGAGAATCATTGGTCAATCACCTCGCGTGGTACACGCTTAATCGCTTGAAAAAACAATACGACTGAAACCTAATTTCGCTCAAACATTTCAAGCAAATCCTCGATCTGCAGATCCGCCAACGAGTTCCTCACCCAGTCCGCCTGCGATAATGACTCGATTCCATGAATCGTGGCAATCCCAAGAACCCGCAACCCCGCGCCCTTGGCCGAGGCAATGCCGTTGGGCGAGTCCTCTATGGCGAGACAATGGGTTGCCGGAACCCCGAGAGCTGCCACCGCCTTGGCATAGGTTGCCGGATCGGGCTTGGGCTTGGCGACGTCGTCGCTGGTCACGATGGCGGAGAAGATTCCCTTGAGTTTGCCTGTCTCCAAAACCTCAAAGGCGGCATCTACGTCCGATCTTCTTGATCCCGTAGCCAGAGCGATCGCAAACTCCTCAGCCGCCGACAACACCAAGTCCACGGCCCCTGGCATGGGCTTGGCGGTTTCCCCGACTAATCTACGATAGGATTTTGCCTTTTGCTCGGACCATTGCAGAAAGAGATCCTCATCATATGCAATCCCGGAAAGTTCAGCCAGACGCCCCATGGCAAAGCGTTCGTCTCCCCCGGTGCACTTGCTGAGAAAAGTCTGATAGGTTTGATCCATTTTTTCTCCCATAGCCTCACAAATGGCAGTGTAATGAGTAAACTCACTTTCGATGATCACTCCGTCCATGTCGAAAACGACGCCCTTGAGCTTATTCTCCATTATTTTCACCGCACCGCGTTACTGACAAAATGATCCAAAAAAATTAAAGATTAGAGACAAGACTCCGTACTGAAGTCCAAAAAGATTGGAAAGACCATCCAAAGCTTTCACAAAAAGTCTTGCAAGCGCTTAAAGTAAGATGAAACACTGGAGGAACAGAGAATTTCACCCCCCTTACGCGTCCAAGTTCACAGTCCGCACATGCTCTCCTTGAATTCGTCCAGAAAAAAGACCAGGGCGCCGGCTCTTGATCTTCTGCCCTGTTTTTGGTTTCTCCTCTTCGCCCTCTTGGGAAAGACGGGATTCAGCCAAGAGTTACATAAGGCGGGAAACTCTCAGCTCCAACTCAGGTCCGGGCAATCGGAAAACTCACGGATCCCAAGTGGTTCTTCGTCAACTCCGGCCACGGGAAAACCTCCAAACTTTTTGTTTCTGGTCATCGATGATCTAAGACCCGAACTCGGCGTCTACGGATCGAAGGTCAAGACTCCGCACATGGACAGGCTTGCCTCCAAAGGCATGACTTTTCAGCGGGCTTACTGCCAGCAGGCGGTTTGCGGCGCATCCAGACTATCGGTCATGGGCGGGCTCTACCCCACCTTTACCAAAGAGCAAACTTTTCACGTCTCGGGATGGAGACGCAGGCACCCTTCCCTGCTTACTCTTAATCAACACTTCAAGGAGCAAGGGTACGAAACCATCGGGATGGGCAAGATTTATCACGGAACTTCCGGGCCGGGGGTCGATCCGAACCATTGGAGTCGCTGGATCGAGCTAGGATCACATGGGCACTATTTGAAAAAAGAAAACCTGAAACTTCTTGCCAAAGCCGCGGCGGAAGCCAAGGTGGGCGATCGTCACGACCCACCCAAGGGACCAATGACGGAAAGCGCCGATGCGCCGGACGACGCCTACCTCGATGGAAAGCGGGCGGCCAAGGCAGTTGCCTTGATTCGCGAGCTTTCACAAAAGCAAAGACAACAGCCTTTTTTCCTCGCGGTCGGCATGGCAAAACCCCACCTGCCTTTCGTGGCTCCGAAAAAATACTGGGATCTCTACAATCGAAAAGACTTCCGCATGCCCTCCAATTCAGGCATACCCCCCGGATACCCGATTCATGCAGCCAACCCAAACGCCTCTGAAATGAGTAAATACAGTTACATTGAAGGGACGGGGCCCGGGGACTTTTCCCAGGAGACAAATCGACGACTGCTGCATGGATATGCCGCGGCCACCAGTTACGTCGACGCTTGCATCGGCAAGATCCTGCGAGGTCTGGAAGAATCGGGCTTGACCGAAAATACGGTGGTCGTCCTATGGGGAGATCATGGCTGGAAGCTAGGGGACCATTCCAGTTGGTGCAAGCATACGAATTTCGAGTGCGACACAAGGGTACCGCTCATTATTCGAGACCCGCGGGTAGAAGGAGGAAAGAGTACTTCCCGCTTGGTTGAACTGATCGACCTCTATCCCACTCTCTGCGATTTAGCTGGAATTCCGATTCCGACTCATTGTCAGGGCAGAAGCTTCCGAGGACTTCTCGAGGAACCGGAATCCGGGCATCGCCTCGACGCGTACAGTTCGTATCCGGCCCATAAGGTGATGGGACACAGCATCCGTTTCAAAAACTATCGATATACCGAATGGCTCAACCC
>JAYOEB010000163.1:0-5483 GCA_038116775.1 Opitutia bacterium
ACATTGATTAGCTCGGGATTTTCTGACGAAGGGTCAAACTTTTTTTCGCAAAATCGCCATTTTTTAAGGTTTTCAGGGGGTTTTTCCCTGAAATCCATCCATTTCTTCATCCTTGAGCCGTCCTTGAGCTCCTAAGACCGAAATCTCCAATAGTTTGCTCAACTCCTCGGGCATCGATGATTTCTTTTGCTCCGCCAGTTGTCGGGCTCGTTTGATGAGTTGCTTCGCCATTCTTTGGGCACTTTCTTCCGGGGCCCCCAATTTCCGAAAGATTTGCGAGACTTTTTCCCAATCATTTTTCATAGGGGGTGGATCTTTTCGCGAAGGTCTGCAATCTCAAGGCTTCCTTCATCAAATTTTTGGATCGCGTTCTCATGAATAAGGGCGATGCCTATGAACTTGTGGTTTGCCTGCATGCAGCTCCTTAGAGAACCTACCTTCTTTTCTCCCAGATAAAGAGGACTCGGAAGCTTGGGCGGAAGTTTGGACGAAAATCCAACCGCCCTTACGGTTCTTCTTACCTTACCCATTGCGTGGATTCGGGCCATCACTTCCTGACCTAGGTAGCACCCTTTTTGAAAATCGACGCATTCTTCCTCCAGTCCACCTTCTTGGGGCAAGTCTTCGGGGCCGATTTCGGAGGGAACGGCGACCAAGCCGGATTGGATGCGTTGCTTTTCAAAGGCATCCCAATCGACGAGTCTCAGGCTTTTTCTTTGACTCTCAAAGGTTTCCAGAGGTAGGAGCATGGTAAAGGTCGAGGGTCCGAGTCGGGGGTCAAGGAAACAAAATGATCCCTCATGATGGGTCCAATTTCCAGGCTCGGGGGTTTGCAGGGAAAAAAGACTAAAAGCCAGGTCCGCGAAATGGGAGCTTACGGTGACCAACTTGTAATCCATGGAAAGGTCGAGGTGTTCCACTTCATCGGCGATGACGTTTTCACGGATCAATTCAACGAGATCGCTGCCGTCGGTTCCCCGACTGACGAGCAAAAAAGAATCCGGTTTCTCCCCAATGAGGTACATGCCGGCCAGCGTCTTTCCTCGGACGTCCAACCTCAGGGCATAGCGAACTCTTTTTCCGCATAGGGAATTCAGGTCAACGGAAAGCTGACTTTGCAAATAGTCAAGGGCATCTTCCCCAAAAACCCGCAGGCATGCGGGAGGCTGACAGACGTGGGCATCGATGGTCATATTCAAACATTCCTAAAAGTTTAGCTTGTTCATGCAAGCTTCGCTTCTATGTTCTTTACTCGTGCGAAAAGTAACCAACTTAAGAATCACGGACTCCATAGCCCTGCCAAAACCGGTGGATTTGTGTGAGGAAATTCCCAGAAACGCAGATCAAAAGAGATTGGTCGGTCAGTACAGGGAGGAACTTCATGGCTTGATTCATGGTAAAGACAAACGCCTTCTGGCGGTGGTCGGACCTTGTTCGATTCACGACCTCAAGGCATGCCGCGAATACGCAGAGCGATTTGCGGCCTTGGCTGAGGAATTGCAGCAACGGGTCTTGCTGGTGATGCGGGTCTATTTCGAAAAACCCAGAACCACGGTTGGATGGAAAGGTCTGATCATGGATCCCAGCCTGAATGGAAGCTGCGACATTCCCAAAGGTTTGCGAATCGCACGTACTTTTTTGGGGGAGGTTCTGGATTGTGGAATTCCAACCGCGACGGAGTTGTTGGACCCGATCACCCCCCAATACTTGGCTGATTCCATTTGTTGGGCTGCCATCGGAGCAAGGACTTCGGAGTCTCAGACTCATCGTCAGATGGCTTCCGGACTCTCCATGCCGGTCGGATTTAAAAACGCTACCGGGGGAGATTTGAAAGCGGCGGTCAACGGCATTATCGCCGCGACCCAGAGCCAGACCTTTTTGGGGATTACCGAGGAAGGCCAAGCCTCGGCGGTAACCACTGGGGGTAATCCGGACTGTCAGTTAATCCTGAGAGGGGGAAGTCAGGGGCCGAATTACCATTCGAGCGACGTTGAGATGGCGAGAATCGCCCTGGATGCGGTCAAGGTGCCTACTTCCATCATGATAGACTGCAGCCATGCCAACAGCGGAAAAGATCCCACCAGGCAACCGGAGGTGCTCGACGAGGTGTTGTCTCAGATTAAAAACGGAACCGATTGCATCCATGGCATCATGATGGAGAGTCACCTTCAAAGCGGCAGTCAATCTTTCCCCAGACCGGTCGAGCAGCTTGAATACGGGGTATCGATAACCGATGGCTGCATTGATTGGTCGTCGACTGAGGCTTGCCTTCGCCGGGCGGCCGATGTAGTGGATAAGGCTCGTTTTTGAATACGAAACACTGAACCCCTTTTTAACCTCACAATTTCCTTACAGAATTATTATGAATGACAAAGCACCAATACGTGTAGCCGTTACCGGAGCCGCCGGGCAAATTGGCTATTCTCTTCTCTTTCGCATAGCGTCCGGGGGCCTGTTTGGTCCCGATCAGCCGGTGGCTTTGAATCTCATTGAGATCGAACCCGGCATGAAGGCATTGGAGGGGGTTTGCATGGAATTGGATGACTGCGCCTTTCCATTGCTAAAGGATATCCGTCCGACCGCCGACCTCAATGAGGGCTTTTCGGATGTGAACTGGGCTCTCCTTGTGGGCAGCGTTCCCCGCAAGGCGGGAATGGAACGTGGCGATCTCCTTGGAATTAACGGTAAAATTTTTACCGGGCAGGGACAGGCCATTGAGGCAAATGCCGCTTCCGACGTTCGGGTATTGGTCGTGGGCAACCCTTGCAACACCAATTGTCTCATTGCCATGAACAATGCGCGGGACGTCCCTAGCGAGCGCTGGTTTGCCATGACCCGTCTCGACGAGAACCGGGCGGCTGCCCAGTTGGCCGCCAAAGCGAACCGCCAGGTATCTGAGGTTTCAAACGTCACGATTTGGGGAAACCATTCCGCCACCCAGTACCCCGATTATTACAATGCGAAAATCGGGGGCGTTTCCGCACCTGAAGTCATTTCGGACGATACCTGGGCTCATGTTGACTTTATTCCCACCGTTCAGCAGCGCGGAGCGGCAATCATTCAGGCTCGGGGGGCGTCTTCGGCTGCATCAGCGGCCAATGCGGCGATCGATACCGTGAAATCCCTCACCACTCCAACCCCGGAAGGAGACTGGAACAGCGTCTGCGTCGCATCCGACGGAAGTTACGGAACCCAGAAAGGTCTGATCACTTCCTTTCCCATCCGTTCCGATGGAGATAACTGGGAAATCGTTCAAGATCTTCCCATCAATGACTTTGCCCGTGAGAAGATCGATGCCTCCGTCAGCGAGCTTGCCGAGGAGCGTGAAATGGTGAGCGATCTATTGCCCAGTTAGCCTTGCGGCAAGACGATTAGGTTATATTGCCCAGACGGTGTTCGTAGATGCGGACGTCGTGGTACTCCCCGAACTTGAATCCGCCTTCGCTGAGTAATCCGGCCACCTCAAAACCTAATTTTTCATGTAGATTTTCAGATCCTGGGTTGGGTAGCACCACCAGTCCGTAAACTCGATGGACGTCTTCCGCCTGCTTGAGACTCGAAAGGAGGGTGGAGTATACTTTTTCTCCGATTCCCCGTCCCGTATGTTCCGGATGAAGATAGATGCTGCTCATAACCGAGGGGGCATAGGCAGGACGCTGGTGAAAGCGCAAACTGGCCGCATATCCGATCACCGATCCCTCCCTCTCCGCGACAAAAAGCTGATAACGACCCGATTCGGAAAACTGGGTGAACCAAGTCTTGCGATTTTCAAGTGACAATTCCACCATTTCCATGGTTACCACCGAATGGAGAATATAGTGGTTGAGAATGTCCCGCAGGGCGGGCATATCGGATTCTCGACCTCTGCGGATCAAAACTTCCATGGTCATTCGGGAGAAAGTGGGGGATTGGGATTGCTCATGGTACCCGGAGAGGGGGTCGAACCCTCACTCCCTCGCGGGAACCGGATTTTGAATCCGGCGCGTCTACCAATTCCGCCATCCGGGCATGAGATTAGATGGTTATGTACAATCAAGGAGATTTTGCAACCCTCGAGTTGCGGTCACGAAAATTCGGACCCCAACCCATGAGTCGAAGGAATGGCAATTCGGAGGAATCAAAAAGAGGACCGAAGCCTTCACACCCGGTACCACTTCTTTCGACGCTTTCGATCAGTTAGCTTGTTGGCCTCCTTGTCCCCTACAAAAGTCTCCTTTTGGGGATCCCAGGTCAATTCCCTGCGGAGTTCGTAGCCGATGTTGCAAAGTTGGCAAACGGTGGCGGTTCGATGCCCGGCTTCGACGTGAGCCAGCGGCAGTTCGCCGGAATGAATGCAATCCAACCAGTCATGGTAGTGATCCTTGGGTTGCCGAAGGTTTACCGTAGTCTTGAAGTCTTCGATTAGATTTTCAGGGTCTGATTTCCAAGGACCGCGGTCCACCCAGATCGTTCCTTCCGTACCGTAGAAAACAGTCCCGCTGTTCCACTCGGGGGTATTGCCATGATGAACTTCCACTCCATTTTCATAAACGAGGATAAGATCACGGGTACCTTCTTGGGGAGGGATTACCTTGATCGGGCCGGTGTGGTCTGCATCCATAGCCCATTGCCCGATGTCGAAGTGGTGGGCGCCCATGTCCGCAAGAGAGCCGTTGCAGTATTCTCGATATCTCCGCCATGCGGGAAAATGGTTGTGCACGTCGTCCGGGCAAAGGATTCGGTTGAAGCCTCGTTCCGGGGCGGGCCCAAGCCATGCATCCCAGTCGATCCCGTCGGGGATCGGCTCGGTCGGCAGATCACAGGGAATGGGCGGATTGCCTACGCATACCCGAATCTTCTTAAGCTGACCGATGGCCCCACTACGAACCATTTCCACCGTGCGGCGGAATTTGCCGCCATACTCGCTGCGTTGCTGACTGCCCGTCTGGAAAACAACTTTGTTTTCCCTGACCGCCTCGACCATGGCCCGTCCTTCCCTAATGGTCAGGGAAATCGGTTTTTCGCAGAAAACGTGCTTCTTGGCCCTGGCCGCCCGAATGGTGGCCTCGCCATGCCAATGATCGGGCGTGGCTATAAGAACCGCGTCCAGAGACTTGTCTTCGAGAAGTTCCAAATAATCCCGGGTTATCTTTAAGCCGGTCCATTTGCCGTCCGCCGTTTTCTGACCGTACTGCTTTTCGATGAGTTGCTTGGTATGCTCGATTCGCACTTCGGCAATCTCGGCGAATCCGGTAATTTCAACCCGGGGATTTCGAACGAGTTTGTGAGTGTGGGTACGCCCCATCTTGCCAGGTCCGATGATGGCGACGTTCACTCGGTTGTTCGGCGAGTTGTCTCCCTTGGCTGCCCAGACGTGGGAGGGCAGGATAAAAGGGGCGGAGGCGAGAGAAGCTTGCTTAAGGAACGATCGTCGGGTGCTCATGAATTTTTTCTCAGTTTGAGGTAGGTTTTGGGTTAGGTAATTCGAATGAACTGATCATGGT
>JAYOEB010000164.1:0-3347 GCA_038116775.1 Opitutia bacterium
GCCAATGAAGGCTGCGATCCTACTCAAGCTTCGTTGGCTTGGCCGGCTCATTTCATCCGTTCCGCTAAAAACGTAATCGGAACCAGTTTGCAAAGCGTTGTTACGCATCCCCTTCGATCCTTGTTGACGGGTCTGGGCGTTTTCATTGGCGTCGTCAGCGTTGTTTGGCTTCTTGCCATCGGAGAGGGAATCGCCGCGCAGGCAGAGGGTGAAATCATGAAACTGGGAGCCAACAATCTAATCATTGCCAGCAAAAGGCCGCCGGAGGAGGAGCGTTCGAGCAAAGGCAATTATTTTTACTCGTACGGTTTGACCGAGAATGATTTCCTGAAGATTTCCAAGGTAGTCCCTCACATCTCCGCGGCGTATCCTACTCGGGAATTGGACAGAAGAATGGTTTCTACAAAAGATGGAAGCAAGCGAGCGGAATTACTGGGTTGTCTGCCGAATTATCGTGAACTTCATGACCTGAGGGTCACAAAGGGACGATTCATAAGCGAGGAAGATAATTTTGCGGAGGCCGAAGTGTGCGTTCTTTCCACAAGCCTGGCAAAGATCCTATTTCCTTTTGGGGACTCTTTGGGAAAGTCGATCAATATTGGAGGAAACCTTTACGTCGTCATCGGAGAAGTTGCCCCTAGAGCTAACCTAACCGACGGGGCGGACTTGGGTTTCAAGGAATTGTTTGAAGACAACGTTTATCTTCCGCTTGGAACCCATTGGGCAAAGGTATTTGACTATTATTATCGGGGTTATGACGGCAGTCATTTGATTTCCAAGTTAACCCTGACGATCGACGACCAAAGCAAGCTGCTGACGGTGGGGCAAATGATTCGCGATCTTTTGGCCAAGGATCACGGAATCGAGGATTATCAGGTTACCATTCCACTGGAGCTTATGCAGCAGGCGGAGAGAGCCAAACTGACCTTTGTTGCCCTGATGGGATTGGTTGCGGGGATTTCACTCTTTGTCGGAGGAGTCGGCATTATGAACATCATGCTGGCCACAGTAACCGAACGTACCAAAGAAATCGGCATACGTCGGGCCATCGGGGCCAAAAGAAAAGACGTCGTCGCTCAATTTCTTTGTGAGACGGTGGCTCTTTCCGGCTTGGGAGGAGGAGTTGGAATTTTCGCCGGACTCCTGTGCGAACCGGCATACAAGATGGTTTTGAAATATTTGCAAAGCCTTTCTCCTGGTCTTTATGAAAGCTTGCCGGTTTCCATGCAAAACATGTCTCCGGTGGTGGTGCCTTGGTCGCTGCCCTTGGTCTTCATGGTAGCGGTTGCCACGGGGATGATCTTTGGAATCTATCCTGCCAGGAAAGCCGCCCAGATGGATCCGGTGGAAGCTTTGCGGCACTCCAACTAGTTGGAGTCTTTGCATAGTTTGACCAGAGGGCGAAGAAATCGCTTGTAGGCTTGTCGTCCAATTGAAGTAAAACGAGGATCCGTGGTTGCGGGCCAGGGTCCGCCATGATGCGTGGCGGGAGTCGGGGCTACGCCTGGAGGAAAGGAGTTGTAGAGCAATCTACCGACCTTTGACTCGACGATGGGCATGATGAGCTTCGTCAAATCGTCATCATTCGCCCCGGCGTGTACGGAGCCAGTCAGGCTACCGTCAAGGGATTCCGCAACCTCCAATAATTCCGCTTCGTCCTTGACTCGTACGAGGATGGAGCTGGGTCCGAACGCTTCGGTTCGCAATTCGGGGCATTGAATGAATTGATCGCCCGTCATTGAGAAAATATGAATGCGCCCGCGATTTTCCAATCTATCCTCCACTTCTGCGGAACTGGCCAAAAGTTCAATTCTTTCCCTAAGGAATCCGATGCTTTGGTTGTAAGTTTCATAAACCTTGGAATTCAACATTTGCAGTGCTTGCGCCTGCAGGACCTCTTGTTGCAAACCGCGGACTAGATTTTGATCAAACGAGGATTCGAGAATAAAGGCAGCTCCCGGCTTCGTGCACATTTGGCCAGCGAATAAATTAACCGCTTGCAGGAACCCCCTGAGAAAAACAGCAGGTCCTTCCCTTAGGCTTCCGGGCAACGCGAAGATTGGATTGAGGCTACCCATTTCGGCGTAGAATGGGATCGGGTGATCGCGTGATTGATTGCATTTGCTCAATGCAGTGCCTCCGCTCAGGGAACCGGTGAAGGCAACGGCCGCGGTAAGCGGATGAACCACGAGAGATTGGGCGACCCTATTCTCCGTTCCCTGGATTAGGGAGAAGCAGGCCTTTGGGAAATTAGTTTTTTCGATGGCACGAAACACTGACTTGGCCAAGCTTCGGCAAGTTCTCGGATGTGAGGGGTGAGCCTTTACGATCACCGGGCATCCCACCATCAAGGCGCTGATGGTATCTGTTCCGACCACCGATATTGCAATGGGAAAATTGCATGCGCCAATCACCACTACGGGTCCGAGAGGAAGCATTCGCACTTCGGCTTCCTGGTTGTTTCTCAAGGAGGAAAAGGATAGCTTTTTCCATGCTTCACTCTTGCAAAGTTCGGCGAAATTTTGAATTTCTCCAAGGGTTCGGTCGAATTCCATACCTAGCCTTGTTGGACCCAAAGCGGTTTCTTGATCGGCGACGGCAATAATTTCTAGACGCAAAACCTCCATTTCTGCGGCGATTGTACTTAGAAATTCCGATCGATCCTTTGCTGGGATTCTTCTAAGATCCGTAAAGCAGGATGTCGCTTCGACTAAAGCTTGATCAATTTGGCTGGGCGATGCATCGGGTTCCAACACGGCAAGTGCATTCCCTACAAGTACATACTGTCGTAAATGTCTGCAATTTTTCTAATCGCCAAGGCATACGAAGCGGTTCTTCGATCTTTGATTTTTGGATTTTCATCCTCCTGGGCCTTGATTTCGTCATAAGCCTGACGCATGGTGTCTTCCAGACCCGAACGAACGAGGTTTATTTCGCTGGGTCCTTCAAGCAGTTTTTCCTTGGCAACGGAATCCAGGGACTTACCGATCGCGCCTTCTATTAATTCGATGATTCGTTCACTCTGGGCTTCGGCAAATCTTCTGTCCATTCTTCCGAAGTTTACGTGCGAAAGATTTTTGAGCCATTCAAAGTAGGAAACAGTCACTCCGCCTGCATTGAGATACGCGTCGGGAATAATGAAGACCTTGCGATCCATTAAAATTCGATCCGCTTCGTAGGTAACCGGTCCATTGGCGGCTTCGGCTAAAACCTTGCAATTGATCCGAGAGGCATTTTCATGATTTATGACTCCTTCCATCGCCGCGGGTATGAGAACTTCGCAAGGATGCTCCAGCAAGCTTTCTCCATTTTTAAAGAACTGTGCATCGGGAAACCCTTCCACGATC
>JAYOEB010000164.1:3357-5467 GCA_038116775.1 Opitutia bacterium
CTCCAAAATTCCAATGATTTTGGCTCCGTCTTCTTCTTCCAAAAACTTACCCGCATGATAACCAACGTTTCCAAGACCTTGAATGATGACCCGTTTGCCTTCCAAGGTTCCTTCAAGACCGGCCTTTTTAAGATCGTCCGGATTACGAAAGAATTCTCTAAGACCATACTGCACGCCGCGACCCGTTGCCTCAATTCGTCCTTCAACGCCACCGAAATGAACGGGCTTCCCAGTCACGCAACCTTGAGCATTGATGTCTGAGGGATGCAGTCTTTGGTACTCGTCGGCGATCCAAGACATGGTTCTTTGGCCCGTTCCCATATCCGGAGCGGGAACGTTGAGGCCGGGTCCGAGAAATCCGCGCTTGTCGAGTTCCTGAGCAAAGCGACGGGTGATGTGCTCCAATTCTTCCAGAGAATATTTTTTTGGGTCAATCCTGAGAGCTCCTTTGGAACCTGCATAGGGTATGTTTACAATGGAACACTTGTAGGTCATCAAGGCGGCGAGGGCTTCGACTTCCTGCTGGTCGGCGAAGGGGGCGTACCGGATTCCTCCCTTGGCTGGAAGAAGATGCTCGCTGTGCGTGGCTCGCCAACCCGTAAAAATTTCGTAACCACCTCGAAGCTCGACCCCAAACTTCATTTCGCATATTGCGTTACAGGTACGAATTTGCCTAGCCAGGCCTCTTGGCAAATCCAAGGCTTTGGCCGCGCGATTGAAGTAAAGATCTACACTTTCTAAAAAAGAGGTCGCATTGGAATCCATCCCCTTTCCTGATTCAAAAAGACAAAATTTTCAATCTTTAAGAAAACCTCTTGGATCTGCACGAAAAAGCCCGCGAATTGCGGGCTTTTCAAATAAGTTCAAAAAAACCTTACCAGTTCGACTGACGGGGCGGACGATCTTCCCGGGGACGGGCCTCGTTCACCTTAAGCGCTCTTCCTCCTAACTCGCTTCCATTCATAGCCTCAATGGCTTGATTGGCCTCATCGGCGTTATTCATGGTTACGAATCCAAAGCCTTTAGAGCGACCGGAGTTGCGGTCTGAGATGATGGACGCCTTTTCAACGCTGCCAAAGGCACCGAATGCATCCGCTAAGTCTTGGTCGCTGATCGACCAAGGTAGATTACCCACATATATTTCCATTTTGTTTTGTTGATTTGTTTATCTTGCTTCGACTGGGTTGAATTTGCTCGTTGCTAAGAATCAAAGTCAATTGATCGTCGGTAAAGCTCAGGTATTGTCCAGTCGTTAAAGGTGCAATGATGATGCATCCGTTGCAAAAATCAATGGTAAAGGCAAATAAGGTGAATTTTCGAAAAGTTTTAAAATTCCCATTTTGAATCTGTTTTGGAACTCTTCGACGGAATGGCATTGGCGGATTTCACAAAGTCATTACACGAATTTCATCGGAGTCAGGTCTACTTATTTCTCTCCATCGTTCGATCTAAGTTGTCGAAAAAAAAAGAATTCGATATAGTGGGGTCTTTAAGTTTGGTATGAAGCGCCTGATCGCATTTTCTTTTTCTTTGCCAGCTTGCCTGGGTTTCGGAAGCGAAGTTTCAAAAGTTGACTTCGCCCGCGAGGTCTTGCCGGTTTTATCCGACAAGTGCTTCGCCTGTCACGGACCGGATACCAAAAAGAAGGACTTGGTTCGCCTGGACATCGAGGAACTGGCCAAGAAGGACTTGGGAGATTATCATGCGATTGATCCCGATGATTTGGAGGAAAGTGAACTGCTTTACCGCATCGTGGATGAGGATGACCCCATGCCACCCGAAGATTTTGGAAAAACTCTCTCGCAAAAAGAAAAAGATCTTATCCGCCAATGGGTCCTGTCGGGTGCTGAGTATGCGGATCATTGGTCTTTTGTCCCCCCAACCAAGGGCGGGGTTGAGCCCAAGATCAATCCGGTTGATCATTTCATTGGCAAGGATCTTAAAAAGGAGGGCTATGATTTTGCCGAGGAGGCAGACCGGGCAACCCTTGCCCGCCGGGCCTCTCTGATTCTCAACGGATTACCCCCGGAACCGGAAGAATTGGATGCATTTCTAAAAGACAACCGCCCGGATGCCTATGAGCACTACCTCGATCGATTGTTTGCCAAGG
>JAYOEB010000165.1:0-5453 GCA_038116775.1 Opitutia bacterium
CCCCTTCCTCCGGCATCTGTGGATTCGACTGCTTCCAAGGCTGACTTTTCCAAGGATGAAAACCTGGGTTCGATCGAATCGTCAAATTCATCAAGGCCAAGCTATTTTCAAATCATCAAGCGCGTGAATGCGGCGGAGAAAAGATTAAGAAAGATGACGGCAAATGAAAATTCGGTTCCTTCGGTTTCACCGGAGCCTGCAGATATGAGCATGGAAGAAGTCGAACTCCCTGAAGTTTCATGGGAATCCGATGATGCCGAAGCGATTGCGGATAAAACCGAAACCGTAGCGGAGGATTTTCATCTGGCGGATTCCAAGCAGGAAGACGAGCTCGAGTTTTCAAGCTTCCAACTTCGGAAACCACATGAGTTTCGCTTTCGATTTGCTTACGCCTTACCTTTCGAATCCGAGTTCCTGCACTCCTCAGGCGTTCAGATTCCTTTGTCTTATGACTCGGGCGAACAGTTTTCCTTCGAGTATCTTTACGGCACGCGTTATCTCTCTATCGGCACATCCATTCTTTGGTCGGAATCGGATCATCTTCACTATGGTCCGCAAGCTCCGCTTCCGGTTATGCCGGCGGAGGGCAGGACACGGACTTTCGGAGGCTCTTTTTTGGCCCGTTTGTCTCGTTCCTTCGAAACCGGTCTTTCCGTTGAGACCATGCTTGGCTTGGGCCTGGTGAGGCGGCTTGACGAATACAGGACTCTAGGGATTTATTCAAGTGAGGCAGGATCCGCTTTTCTCTTTTCCTGGGATCTGGGGTTGAATTATGAAGTGATGGAGGACCACAAGATTGGTGTTTTTGGAAAATATCAATACCTGGACGGATTGAACCGTGGTTCAGCCCATGACGTCTTTCATCTCGGATTCTCCCTGTCCCGAGACTTCTAGAATCGTGGATGCTTGGTGGGGTTTCCCTTTACCTTACTGCTTGCGGAAATCAATAAGGTATTTGGTGACCAAATCGAGGTCCAGGCTGCTGTCGAAGGTAAACGATAGCAATTTGGCGTCGTCTTTCATCAAGTTGAGCAATACTTTTGCCCTTCCAATTTCCTGACCTCTGGCATTGAGAGCCTTGGCGAGGATTTCCCCCGATACCTCATTTTCAGAAATGAGATAAACGTCCATTTTATGACCCTCCACGTTCGAGGAGGTCATGGCAATTTTCTTGTCAATGATTGAATTACCAAGGGAGACGGGCTTTTCCTTGTCCATGCAGGAAGAAAGAAACAAAAGAAAAGAGCAAAAGCATAGTAGGAACTTTTTCATGGGATGAAATTTTTCGAACATACGAACAAGTTGATGAAATTTCGCAAAACTAGCAACGTACAAATGCAATTCCCTCAAGTCAGCGAACAAGATGCACCACCGTGGCTCCCCATCCGCCCGAGCCATGCCCGCCAAGTTCGAAGGAGGAAACTTCCTTATGCTTTCTTAGTTCGCAATGCACGATTTCCCGAAGGGTTCCTATTCCCTTGCCATGGATGATGCGAGCGGTGCAAATCCCTTTTCGGCGGCACTCATAGATAAACTCGCCCACCAGTTCCTTGGCGTCGGAGGGCTTGAAGTGATGCAGGTCGAGGGTCCCGTTTGTCTCAAGGTAATGCGCCTCGTCTTCGCTCATGGTTGCAATAAATCCTCATCTCTCTGGGGGTGGGTCGCCTTGCCCTTGATTGGGTCTTTCCCCTGCAGTTGGAAAGATTTCTTGGCATTTTGACTGGCGGTTTTTGCCTTGGGGTAGGCATAGGTCGAATTCTTTCCGGTGTTGGAATTGCCGGTTCCTTGGCTTTCCTTTTTCTGGCTTGTTTGCGGGTGAGTCTCCTTTTCGCAAGATGAGGAAAAGAGGAGCAGGATGAAAACGAGTGTAAGAAGAAAGGGTCGCACGATTTCTTTTTAGTTTTGTTTTTTCTTCGGTCAAGATATTCGTCCGCTTCTCCAAAAGTGAGCTTGCACAGGATCTTCTCGGTTTGACGTCTTTCGAATAATGAGAAGATAGTAGGCCATGCCCTTGCTAAAGCTCTCAACGAACCTGTCCGACGTCTCTGCTGCGGATCGTCGACTTCTGCAGTCTGAAGGGGCTGCGATTCTCGCCGGCGAGATCGGCAAATCCATCGATTTCGTGATGGTGATCCTCGAACCTGAGCGGGACATATACTTTCAAGGAGGTGCGGAGTCCCCGCATGCTTATCTTGAGATCAAAAACGTGGGCGCCTTGTCCATGGAAACCTGCGATCTTATCTGCAGCAGGCTTTGTGATCTTCTCAAAGGGACCTTGTCGATCGATCCATCCCATTGCTACGTCGAGTTTCAGGAGTCGGAAAGACGCCTTTGGGGATGGAACGGCAAAACCTTCGCATCCTGAGAAAGTCTCTCTATGACCGGGAAAAACACTGAGGTCGACCAACGATTTCCGGTATCCCTTCGCGGGTCCTGGTTTGGCCTGAACCGAATCTTTCGGGAAAGGCTTGCCGATACTCCGATCACGCCGGCTCAGTACACCACGCTGCGCAACGTATGCGAAAATGAGGGAGGTTTTCTTAATCAACGAGTTCTTTCCCGCTTGGTGGTTTCAAATGAAAACAACCTCACCGCCATTCTCAAGAAACTCGAACGCATGGGGCTTGTCATGAGGCGACGCCGTGGCAAAGACCGCAGAAACAACCTTATTCTGGCGACTCCGGCAGGCCAATCCCTCTTTCGGAAGGCCCAGGAGATCGCCAGCGAACTTCAGCGGGAAATCAACTCCCGGTTTGACGATGACGAATCCGAGCGTCTGCTCGACTATCTGGAAAGGTGCGTGTGCAAACTAGATCAAATCGAATCCATCGGTTAGTTCGCGCCCAAAAAACAATCGAGAATGGCCGATAGGTTTTCGGAGAGGCAGCGATCCTACGTCATGAGCCGCGTAAGTTCGAAAAATACCAAACCCGAGATCTTTATTCGTCGCTCCCTGCACCGTCTTGGCTATCGTTTTCGGATTCACGTTCCGGATTTGACTGGGAGGCCCGACGTCGTCCTTCCCAAATTCCGGAGCTTGATCTTTGTGAACGGTTGTTTCTGGCATCGTCATCGGGGTTGTTCCAAGGCGACCACTCCCCGGACCAATCAAAGCTTTTGGATGGATAAGTTTGAGCGCAACAAAAGGCGGGACCGGCGAAACTATGAGATTCTCAGGAAAGCAGGCTGGAAGGTGTTGCTGGTTTGGGAGTGCGAGCTCAAAAACGAAGAGCGCCGTCAAAAGACGATGAGTCGGCTAGTCGCCGAGCTCACTCTTCGCTCACATACGGCACGCTGACGCTGGAATTGACTTTTTCCAATTCGGAGGAAAGGCGTTCGATCGAGCCGGACATGGAACTGACTCGGTTCTTGAGCCCGACGATTCTGTGCTCCAGCGAGCGCTGCTGGGTTTCGATGGCTAGCTTCGGACCATTGGCTGCGCCTGCCGCCATTGGTTTCCTTACCTCCACGTTGGGCCAGAAGAAACCAAGAATGGTCAGAAAAATGCCGGCTCCCGCATAATAAGAACCAATGGAGTCGGCAAACAAACTGACCCCGATGGTAATGATACCCAAGATGATCAATAAGCGGGACTGTCCCACCGTGTAGATTCTTTTGGCTTTGAAGTTTTTCGGCTTCCTGAAGTCGTCGAGCAACTTTTGCTTTAGGTTTCCGAGGGATTGGATCTGGTTTTGGGCTTGCTCTTCCTCTGCGATGAGGCTGATTCTTTCCTGTTCCATGGTCAGCCTTTTGGCTTCGGCGTTTCTTTGATCCTCTTCCCATCTGATTTTTATTTCCTCAACCAAGCCATCCTTCGGTTGGACTCCGCCGATCTCGACGAAACGGGAGGTGATGAGCTTTGCCTCGTCGAGCATTTTGTACTGCTTGCCATCGACAGCGAAGACCTCGGGGTATTCGTCGACGAACTTATCGATTTCCTCATAACTTGGACCGTCGAAGACTGCTTGGCAGAGCTTGCGGTTGAAGCAATTCAAAAGGTGAAGGTTAACCGGAATCCAGTGCAGGTTGGGGTTGGGGAAAATGTCCATGAATGCATTGAGTACGCAGGATAGTTCTTCCCTTGCATTCGCCTCATCCGGTGACTTTTCCGCATGGATGGCCTTGATTTGCTCCCTGATTTCAGGCTTGAGGATGACGTCTCCATCGGGCGCGACCCCGGCTAACTTGCGGTTTCTCTTGATCCAGTTGAAGCAATAGGCGGCATCGCGCGGAGAACAAAAGAACTCAAGAGTGTAGCGGTTGATGCGGTTGGGATAGGCGGCGCAGAAAAGATGAGACCATTGTTGATGGCTAAGCTTTCCGAAGTCATGCCTGAGGTTTTGATTGCTTCCACTCATTTTTTTTCTTTCTGCACTTTCTAGGTTAATGCGTTTGGAGGCAAGATTCAAGATTTTCGCAGGATTGCCGTCACTGCGTTTTAGGATTTCTTCGGCGGAAATTCTTTCCTTGGAAAATTCACCGAACAACTTGAGGCAAAGAGACCCAGGGAGCGGTCTGAGTGGAAATTCATGCAGTCGCTCGATTCCAAACTTTTCGATAAAGTCCGAAACCCTTTGATTTTTTTCGCGGGCCGTGAACAAAAAGCGTGAGTTCTTGAAAGGCTTGGAATCCCGGAGGGCGAGATTCAAATCCTGAGCCAACCAATCGAGAAGCAACGGATGGTACTGGTCCAGGTCATCAAGGGCGAAGACGGGAGCGAAAGAATTATCCCCGGTCGCAATCATCAATTCCTCCATTGCCTCCACCAAAACTTTCGCGACCTCGGCAAACGTCTGGCTTCCAGCGGCGCTTCCCGGAGAAATGGAGTGGGGCAGGGTGGCGAAGGCCTTGCCCATCGCTTGGGCAAAGGAATTGACTGCTTTTCTGGGAATGGAGCTTCCACACTGCAACCGGCGGGCCACTTGCGAAGACCATCCGGCCGGGCTGAGGTTCTGGGTTTTCCCCGGCGTCAACCAAAGGCCCGTGGGTTCCTTGGCGAGAAATGAAACGCCTGTCGCATCCAGTACTGCGGATTTTCCCATGCCGGAATCTCCGCTAACGAGAGCGCAGCGCATATTGCCCGCAGAGGACAAGCCCCTGCAGAGGTTGGACACTTCGTTTTCTCTACCCAATAAATTCATCAATGGCTATCCTTGAGGGCATTTCTCCGCACACTCCCATCTCCCGCGCCGGAACGCGGGAGATAAGAGAGTGACGCAAGAACCAATCCAAGTCCGAGTCCCTTACTTGTTTTGGTTGAAGAGCAGGAGCTCCATCACGGTTTGCTGAGTGGAGTTGGCCTGAGCCAAAGCGGCCACACCTGCTTCGTACTGCATGGTGTACTTGGATAGGTTCATGCTTTCCTCCGCGATGTCCGCGTCCATAACGCGGCTGCGGGCAGCTTCCAAGTTTGCAGCCTTGGATTCCAGGTAGCTTGAGGCAAATCCTAGAGT
>JAYOEB010000166.1:0-3687 GCA_038116775.1 Opitutia bacterium
ATGGTGTGGCCAAAGTCGAAGGCCTTTCCAAAGTAATGTATAACGAGATGGTGGAGTTCCCAAACAACGTTTTGGGGATCGCCCTCAACCTTGAAGAGGATTCAGTAGGATGCGTTCTCCTCGGTGACACCAGATCACTCAAGGAAGGAGATGAAGCGCGCACAACTGGCAAATTGTTGTCCGTACCCGTAGGAAAAGGCCTGCTCGGTAGAGTCGTGGATGCCGTTGGAAGGCCAATTGACGACAAGGGAGCGATTGATGCGGAACAACAATTCCCCGTCGAGCGAATCGCACCTGGAATCATTCCTCGGAAATCCGTTGATCAGCCATTGCAGACTGGGATTATGGCAGTTGACTCCATGGTGCCCATTGGGCGAGGTCAGCGAGAACTTATCATTGGCGACAGGTCCACGGGGAAGACTACGATAGCCATCGATACGATCATTAATCAGGCGAAAATCAACAAACAAGGGGAAGCATCCGGAGATTCCGACTTTCGTCCGGTTTATTGCATTTACGTTGCCGTGGGTCAGAAGAATTCGAATATTGCCCGAACCATCAAGGTGCTGGAAGACGCGGGGGCCATGGAATACGTGACGATTGTCTCGGCGCCGGCAGCAGACAACCCAGCCAATCAATACTTGGCCCCTTATTCGGGTTGCGCGATGGGGGAATGGTTCATGGAAAACGGCATGGACGCACTCATAGTCTATGACGATCTTTCCAAGCACGCGGTTGCATACCGGCAAATCTCCCTCATCCTCAAAAGACCCTCCGGTCGCGAAGCTTATCCCGGAGACGTATTTTATCTTCATTCTCGACTGCTCGAACGCTCCGCTCGTCTGAATGAAAATAGCGGCAATGGCTCCCTCACCGCGCTGCCTATCATTGAGACGCAAATGGGTGACGTTTCGGGTTATATTCCGACAAACGTCATTTCCATTACCGACGGTCAGATATTCCTCGAGACTGATTTATTCAACAAGGGAATCAAGCCCGCTGTATCGGTAGGTTTGTCCGTATCGCGGGTCGGTTCTGCAGCCCAAATCAAAGCCTACAAAAAAGTGGCTGGAAAAGTAAAGTTGGAACTAGCTCAATTCAGAGAGTTAGCAGCCTTTTCACAATTTGAGTCGGATCTTGACGCCTCCACTAAAGCTCGACTGGACCGTGGCGCTCGAATTGTTGAAATTTTCAAGCAAGGCGCTTTTGCCCCAGTGCCTGTTGAAATCCAAACTGCGGTTATGTGGGGAGTGCAGAATGATTTCTTCGATTCTATTCCGGTGGAGGACATTACTCGCTCCGTAGAGAGCCTAAAGTCATACCTATCCACCCAGGGCAAGGAAGCTTGCGACGAAATTTACAAATCCGGCAATTTGGACGAATCGATTGAGCAAAAGCTCAGGGCAGCTCTCGAGGATTGGAAAAGAACTTTTGCATAAGATCAGCAACTCTGGCAAATGGCTTCATCCAAAGACATAAGAAATAGAATCAAAGGCGTAAAAAGCACCCGCCAGATTACCCGCGCCATGCAAATGGTCGCCACCTCGAAAATGAAAAAGGCTCAGGACAGCGCCAAATCAGGCAGACCGTATGCCTTACTGTTGTCGAACATTATTGTTTCCATTGCCGACGAATTTGAAGACGTCACGAGCAATTCCTACTTCAAGGAAAAACCAGTCAAACATCGCGGCATACTCGTGATAGGAACCGACAAAGGTTTGTGCGGAGCTTTAAATGGCAATCTTTTTCGCAAATTAAACGACGTCGAAAGTTCCGCCAAGTACGTTGCTGTTGGCAAAAGAGCATCACAGTTCCTTTCCCGATCCAGAAAAGACCTCATCGCTGACTTCACTCTTCCTGACAAACCCACTTTCGGCGACGTTCGTCATATCGTTGATTTCCTTTTGAGAAGTTATGACGAGGGCAGCATAGACACTATCGAAGTGCTTTTTACCAGCTTCATCAATACACTGCGTCAAGAACCCGAGCTTGTTAAGTTGTTTCCCCTGAACGGTCTCGACGACATGAATCAAAAGCTTCACGACAGATTCGGAGTTCAAGATCACGAGGTTCCCAAAGACTCCCGTGAAATTTTAATCGAAGACAGAGATTCCATACTAGCTGAACTCGCCTCTTTATACTTGAAGCAGGAAGTTTTTCAGCTTGCCCTCGAAGCTCAAGCATCCGAACACAGCGCTCGGATGGTCGCTATGAAGACCGCCACGGATAATGCTGGAAATCTTATTGACGACCTCACTCTTCAATTCAACCGAGCCCGACAGGCTGCGATTACTCAAGAAATCCTTGAAATCTCCGCCGCATCCTTTTCTGAATAAATCATATCTCCTCTTAGACCATGGAAAACAATAATTCAAAAACCGGTAAAATCGTTCAAGTAATCGGAGCCGTCGTAGACGCTGAATTTCCGGAAGGATCCACTCCCGAAATTTACGATGCCCTTGAAGTTACCTACAAACTTTCGGATTCACAAACCGATTCGAAAATTGTCTTGGAAACCCAGCAGCACTTGGGAGACAACAGGGTAAGAACGGTTGCCATGTCCTCAACCGAAGGACTGGTGAGAGGCATGGAGGTCATCAACACTTCCGCCCCCATCTCCGTTCCCGTCGGAGAGAAGGTGCTAGGCAGAATTTTTAACGTAATTGGTGAGACCGTAGACAACAAGGGACCTTGCGGGAACGAGGAAACCCGCCCCATTCATCGGCAAGCCCCGACTCTCATGGATCAGGAGACGGAGGCAAATATTCTTGAGACTGGGATAAAGGTAATTGATTTGATTTGCCCCTTCATCAAAGGAGGTAAAGTGGGTGCGTTTGGTGGAGCCGGCGTGGGTAAAACCGTGGTTATCATGGAACTCATCAACAACATTGCCAAAGCCCACGGCGGATACTCTGTCTTTGCTGGGGTAGGGGAGCGCTCTCGCGAAGGAAATGATCTTTATCAAGAGATGTCCGAAGCAGGGGTCATCAATCAGGAAGACATTTCCAAATCCAAAGTGGCGTTGGTCTATGGTCAAATGAACGAGCCTCCCGGAGCTCGAATGAGGGTTGCATTGTCCGGACTTTCCATGGCCGAATATTTTCGTGATGAAATGGGACAGGACGTCCTGCTTTTCGTTGATAATATTTTCCGATTTTCCCAGGCTGGATCCGAGGTTTCGGCCTTACTCGGAAGAGCTCCTTCAGCGGTTGGCTATCAACCGACTTTGGCCGAGGAAATGGGCAATTTGCAAGAACGCATTACCTCAACGAAAAAAGGATCGATTACCTCCTTTCAAGCGGTTTACGTCCCGGCTGACGACTTGACCGACCCCGCCCCCGCGAATACGTTCGCTCACCTTGACTCTACCATCGTGTTGGAGCGTTCCATTGCTGAATTGGGAATTTATCCTGCCGTTGATCCATTGGCTTCGGTCTCCAATGCGCTTTCGCCCGATATAGTTGGTGAAGAACACTTTAAGGTCGCCCGTGGCGTGCAGGAAGTCTTGCAATCATACAAAGACTTACAAGATATCATAGCAATTCTCGGTCTTGATGAATTATCCCCTGAACAAAAGCAAACTGTTTTCCGAGCTCGTAAGATCCAAAAATTTCTATCCCAACCTTTTCACGTAGCCGAGGTCTTTACCGGGGTGGCAGGCGAATACGTATCCGTTGAAGAAACCAT
>JAYOEB010000166.1:3720-5448 GCA_038116775.1 Opitutia bacterium
GGATTCAAAATGATTCTAGACGGAGAACTTGACGAAGTGGAAGAAAATGACTTCTACATGAAAGGCGGCATCGATTCGGTTCTAGATCAGAAAAGCGAATAAGTAGTTTTAATCCAATGCCCATTAGACTGGAAATTGTAACCCCTGGAGAAACCGTTTACAGCGATGCGGTGGATCACGTAGTGGTACCTACGTTAAGGGGCAAGATCGATATTCTACCGAATCACATTCCCATTATTGATAAGTTGGAAGCTGGAGACCTCAAAATCGAAAAGGAAGGTCAGATCAAATATTTGGCGGTAGGTTCGGGTTTTGTTGAAGTTTACGCTGAAAAGGTTTCCTTACTCACAGACCAAGCAATCCAAGTAGAGGATATTGATGACGCTGCAATTGATGAGGCTATAACTAGAGCCCAGCAAACCTTGTCGGAAGCCAAGACAAGTAATATTGATCAGTCTAAAATTGATAAGCTTGAAGCTGCCGCTCGCTTTGCTCATGCCCAAAGACTGGCCAAAGGCAAATTAAGATAGTTTATCCTCTGTTCCGCTTCCTTGGAAGCAAAGTCTGAGAGAAGGAAAACAAGAGGAAATATATTCTCTGCTTGAGGGTAAGGCATTACCGTAGGAAGACTACTGATTTCAATGCTAAAAATACTTACCTTATTCTTCAATTAAGCATGCGGTCGCTCGTTGTCTTAATCCCGAAGCAAAGTTTTCAAACCTAAAGCAAAAAAACCAAAGACTTGACTAAACAACTGTATTAATTTGTGTTTAGATAAATATTATGGTAGAAAAGATTGAATACAATCGGTTAAAGGAAAGTTATTTAGACTTATTTGGTGATAATGAAAGACTATTTCATGCATTCGTATCATCTCTGGAAGGTGATGTTAAAAAAATTAAAAAACAACTCAGAGAACTGAGAAAGCATCATAACCAAGAAACATACGTCTACCAAAATTTTGATTTCTGGGCTTTCATTCTAAAAAATTTCCACAAAACAGATTTTCCCAAAGTAGAAGGAAAAGCGCGTTATTTTTTTGATAAGGGAGGCAAGAAATGTTTTCGTTTCAAATATTTCATAACAGATCTCCTTGAAGCAAAAGCTATGCTTGATTGTCCCGACAATCCAGGCTCTAGATATTCTATGCTTAAATCAGAGTTGATAAAATATATCCAACACGAAAAAAATTACCATATTAAACCTAAAAGAGATGATAAGATTAAAATTCTAAATCAAAAACTCTCCGAAGAACAAAAAACTGAATCACTCCTCAGCAAACGGTGGGATGATTGGATGAAATCCTAAACTACAAATTTCAGATTTACTTTTTAATTAGATCGATCTTTTCGTCCCCGCGCTGTTATTACTGTTACATCAAGCGATCATTCAATCGATAAGTTCGAAATTCTATTGCCTTCCCAGCAACTACATTGGGTTGTAAAGAAACGGTGATTCTTAATTATGGAATATTAATGACAAGTTTGTTTATTTATATGTGTACATACTTTATTCTCTGTCATGCAATGGCTACCGGTATTTTACTTTAGTTTTATTTTTTTCTTTTACAAAGTTTATTTTCTTATTTCTCTTAATGCATATTAGGAGATATTTCAGTTAACTGAATACCAAAACAGTTTATTTAACTAAAGTATTTCATCCCATCATGAGTGATCGAAACACTCAAAATAATTAATTTTTAAAAGTTGACGGTGAAGATGCTATGAT
>JAYOEB010000167.1:0-250 GCA_038116775.1 Opitutia bacterium
GTACCAAGAACCGGCGAAATGCTCGAAAAATTCAAGGACGCGCAGCGGGTGATTTTGTTTTCCCATTATCCGCAACACAGTTGCTCGACCAGTGGCTCCAGCCTGTGCGACGCCTACCGCTGGCTGGACGGAAAACCGTACGCCCCAGAATTGTCCGTGATCGACCGTTGGTGGGACCGGGAGGACTACACCGAACTCTGGGTGGAACTGATCGAACGGAAGTTCCGGGAATTCAAGGAGAAGAACGGAT
>JAYOEB010000167.1:260-5448 GCA_038116775.1 Opitutia bacterium
TCTACTCGGCCCATAGCCTGCCGGAAGCGTACTGCCTGGAAAAGGGGGACAAGTACGACAAGGAAATCCGGGGCACCGTCTGCCGGGTGGAAGAAGCTCTGAAGAAGCGGGGAATGAACCATGAGCACGCCCTTTCCTGGCAGAGCAAGGTGGGCCCGAAACGCACGAAATGGCTGACACCAAGCACACCGGAAGTCATTCACGAGACCAAGCGCAAAGCCATTCTCGTGGTACCCATCGCCTTCACCACCGATCATATCGAAACCCTCGACGAAATAGACGTGGAATTCCGTGAGGAAGCGGAAAAGGTGGTCGATCATTTCGATCGGGTGGACTGCTTCAATCTCGAAGAACGCTTCATCGACCTGTGCGCCCGGTTGGTGCAGGAACATCTGGATGCGTCCTGCCCGAGTGACATCCGTCCATGCTGCGTGAATTGCGTGGGCAAGGACTGCGCCTCGATGCGCCGGTTCTTCGGTTCCTCTCCGGCGCGGGCAACCGCCTGAACGGCTACAAGACGGCCCTATGAACCTCAACGATGCAAGAGAGCTTCTCTGGATAGCCGTCTGCCTGTACGGAGCATCGTTCCTTTTGGGACTGGTCAAGACCCGGGGCGCCCTGCCCGCCGGGTTCGGTGAATCCCCCCTTGCCCTGATCATACTCGGCTTTTTCCTGCAGACCCGCGGTCTGTTTCTGCGAGGCCTGGAGGTGCACGGATGCCCGCTGGGCAACGGAATGGAACGGGCCCAGTTCATCATCTGGTCCCTGATCCTCGCATTTCTGATCATCCGCCTGATCTGGAAACTCAACCTGCTTGGCACTTTTTGCGCCGGGGTATCGGTTATTCTGGGATGCTCGTCCCTGATGATCCGGAATTGGGACACCCCTTACTGGATGGAGGACGACTACGTCCGTTTGTTCAAGGATCCATGGATCGAATTGCATGCATCGATCGCCATATTCAGTTACGGAGTGTTCTGCCTGCTGGCGGTGGTCAGTTTGATGTATCTTTCCCAAAGACAGGCCCTGTTGTCGAAAAAGTCCGGTTTTCTCGGGCCCTACCTGCCACCAATCAGCGAGCTGGAAGTGGCGGCATTCCGCTTGCTCCTGGTGGGAGTCGGGTTCCTCACCCTTTCCATGGTTGTGGGAACCATGCACTGGACGCGCCATCCCGAATTCGTCAGCCATGCGAAGCTGGGAATCACCATCGCCCTGTGGGTGGGATACTTGGCCATGCTCGCCCTGCGCATGAGCAACCGGTTGTATGGTTCGCGCTTTGCCAAGTGGGCGATCGGGCTCTTTGCCGTGGCCCTGATTTCCCTCTCCCTCGTTAGCTCGAAGGGCAAGTCCCAGGCCTTTCATTCTTCGGCATGGTCACCCGTCGCCCTGTCCCTGAAATGACCGATTGCAAAGACAGATTGTTCCTGCTGGGCACCTCGCACCAGGTCGCGGGCCTGGAAGACCGGGAAAGGATCGGTCTGCCCAACGACTCAATCGATTCGTTCTACAAGGGATTGCGAGAGTTGACGGGCTTGCTGGAATGCGTGATTCTCAACACCTGCAACCGCACGGAAATCTATGCGGCCACCGACCTTTCCTTCGATCCCGCATCGGTGTGCAGTTACCTCGCCCAATTCCGAAACCTCGACAGGGAATTCGTTGAAGGCAAATCCTACCGCAAGGAAGGGCCCGAGGTGGTGAGACACCTCTTTGAGGTGGCTTCCGGCATAGACTCGCAAATGGTCGGGGAAACGGAAATTCTCGGACAGATCAAAAAGGCGTACGACGAGGCCAATGCCCGTTCGCAAACCGGGAAGTCCTTGAACCGACTGTTCCAGAAGAGCTTTCAGGCGGCCAAGTGGGCCCGTACCAATACGGGAATTTCCCGCGGGCAGGTAAATCTGGGCAACGTCATCTGCGAGCTATCGCGCAGAATTTTCGGAAGGGTGGAAAGCTGCCGATTGCTGGTTCTGGGTGCGGGCGAGGTGGCGGAGAGCGCACTCGAAGCCTTCAAGTCCCGCGGATCGGAAGCGATCACGGTGACGGGCAGAACCTTCGACTGGTGCCCCCTGAGCCGGAGAAAACCGGACGAACTGGCGGAAAAGTTCGACGGGTACACTCTGTCGTTTTCCAAATTTCACGACTCCCTGCACCACTTCGACGTGGTGGTTGCCTCGACCGCCAGTTCCAAGCCCCTGCTCAGCATGAAACAGGTGGAAGCGGCAATGAGCAAGAGGCCATCCAAACCGCTCTTTCTGATCGACGCGGCGGTGCCGAGGAACGTCGAGGAATCCGCCGCCCGGGTGGACAACGTCTTCCTATACAACATGGACGACGTATCCGCCATCGCCAACGAGAACCTGCAGTCGCGTCTGGCCGAGGTGGAGCGTTGCCGGATGGCCCTCTCCAAGCGGGCCCTGCGATTGTGGGAACAAATGGGCGGTCAGTCCAGCCTGCCCGCCTGAAGCACCCAGTCAACCGTTCCAAGTTCCCCCTCTCCTGAAAGGATGGAGCGCAAGGAAGTGGATACTTCTCCGGCTCGCTCAAGAGTGGCTTCGTCTTCGAGAATTTTGCCCACCGCCCGGGCCAGGTTGCTCCCGGAGGCACGACCCTGAAGAAACTCGGGATTGGGAGGATTTTCCCGCATGAGCAGATTCGCCATACCCAGGTAGGGCACGCCCACGAGCATCTTGCCAAGCAAATAAGTGAATGGATGAGCCCGGTACCCGATCACCCCGGGTATGCCCGCCCAGGCGCAGGCGAGGGACATGGTGCCCGAACTCATGAGGGCGGCCCGGGCGGTCCGGTCTTCCACCCGGTTGACGATGGTCAACCGTGGGGAAAGTTGGGGTCGTTTCTGCACAAGGCCTTGAGCCAGGGAACGCACCGATTCTTCGGACAACGGCAGGATGAAGGTGAGATCTTTTTTCTTATCGAGCAACCGTTCGCACGCGTCCAGAAAGACGGGAAGAATGCGACCAACCGCCTGTACGCGGCTACCAGGGAGGAGCAGGAGCGGACCACGGGCATCGGGAATGAACGGGGAACGGTAGTCGGGATGGGCGAAGGGATGACCCACGAAGGCAACCGGGAGCGAAACGTCGGAGTAGCACTCCTTCTCAAAGGGAAAGATGATCCCCAACCCGTCCAGTACCTCGGACATCATGAACCGGCGCTTCGGTTTCCAGGCCCATAATTGCGGACTGACGTATTGCAGAATCCTGACCTCTCCCCCACCCTTGGAGGAAATTCCCCGCGCGCGCAACTCGCGGGCCAGCCGGAGGTTGAACCCGGGATAATCCACCAGGAGCACGCACTTCGGGCGGACACGGTTGATCCAATCGATGGTCCGGGAGAAAACGGACCGGAAAAAAGAATAGTTCTTCAAGACCTCGAACAGTCCGACCACCGCATGATCGGCCAGTGGAAAGAGGAGTTCCGCCCCGCTTTGTTCCAATTCCTTCCCGCCCAGGGCGGAGATGGCAAGACCGGGAGAACGGGCCTTCAAATCGCGAACCAACCGGGCGGCGTGCTCGTCTCCGGAAGCTTCCCCAGCAATCACTAACAGGTCGCAGGGACCGGAATGAGTGGAAAAGTCGACCGGTTTGCTCAAGCCTGCCAACTGGATTGAATCTGCCGGGTGATGGTCAGGGCAACCTCGAGGGCTGACTTGCCAAAGGAACCGTCGGTCTTGGGTGCGCGGGCTTCCTGCACGCAGGCGAGAAAGGACTCGAGCTCCAGAGCGAGAGGCTCCCCCTGTTCGACCGGCACTTCGCGACGTTCGAGAGAAGGCCCGGACTTCTTGATGAGATGTCCCTTTTGGTTCATGAAATCAAGGGACAAATATCCACTGTCCTGAAAAACGCGGATTTCCCGGGCCTTTTTCTCGCTCACCCGGCTGGCGCTGAGGTTGGCCACGCAACCATTTGCGAAAACGAGACGGGCGTTGGCGATGTCCTCCGTCGGGGAGAGCACGCGCACGCCAATGGAATCCACCCGCTCGATCGGGGAGTCCACCAGGGCCATGGCGATCCCGACGTCGTGAATCATCAAATCCAGCACCACTCCCACTTCCGTGCCGCGCGGCTGGAAAGGGGCGAGCCGTTCGACGGTCAGATACCTGGGCTGGTCAACCTCTCCCTCTAGAAAGGTCATCACCGGGTTGTAGTGCTCGATATGACCGACTTGTACCATGACCCGGGCTTCCTGAGCCCGGGCAAGAATGGACTCCGCTTCCTCCGAAGACACGCAGAGGGGTTTTTCCACGAGCAAATGGCAGGCATGATCGATGAGCTGCAGGGCGACCTCGGCATGACGGTCGGTCGGGCAGACCACGCTGACCGCATCGCAGGCGGCCCCAAGCTCACCAATGGATGAAAATCGTTCACACCCGTATTCGGAGCAGACCGACTCGGCCGCCTGGTCGTCGGGTTCGTATACGCCCACAAGTTCGGATCCGGGCAAGGCATGGTACAGACGGGCATGGTGCTTGCCAAGATACCCGACCCCGGCAACACCGCATTTCAACTTGGTGGACATCGTATCGTTCATGAGCGAATACGGCCCGATGGTCAAACCTCGTTCAACCGGCCATCGGTGAGGAAGGTCTCGCGATCGGTCGCCTGGGCGAAGGACGGGTTGTGAGTGACGAGGACGAGGGAAGCGCCCTCTTCCGAACAGGCCCGCAGGAGAAGTTGCATGACTTCCTCTCCGGTGCGTTCGTAGAGGTTGCCCGTCGGTTCGTACGCCAGCAGGACCTGCGGACGGTTAAGCAGAGCCCGGGCTATGGCCACGCGCTGACGCTCGCCCCCGGAAAGTTTGCCGGGTATCTGCCTGGCCCTGTCGGCCACGCCCATTTGCTCGAGCAAGTGAAGGGCTCGATCCTCGGTTTGAGGTCGGTAAAGACCGGCAATGCGGGAAGCCAGGGTAACGTTCTCCAGAACGTCGAGCTCGGGAACGAGGTAGTACGCCTGATAGACGACCCCAAGGCAAGTTGCCCGCAGGCGAACGTCCGAGGGTCCGGCCGGGCGATCGCATGCCATGCCGCGCTTTCCCCAGAATACCTCACCTCCATCCGCTTGCTCGATACGGGCAAGCAAGTTGAGCAGGGTGGTCTTGCCACATCCCGACTCTCCCCGAATGCTCAGGGAAGAGCGAACGGGCAAGGTGAGATCGACCTCTCTGAGGA
>JAYOEB010000168.1:0-5372 GCA_038116775.1 Opitutia bacterium
GTTACCCTGATTATCAGTAACCATGAGATACAAATCATAGTATCCCTGAGCGCCAGCCCCCCACAGAAACTCATAAGGGGCAGAGGAATCTGTGCCTATTGCTAAGCCATTTGCAAAAAGGGCAACTTCCTCGATCTCACCAAAGCTGTCAGGGTCAGATGCACTTACCGTAAAAGATGTCTCCTCAAAAGGAAACCCGCCTTCGAAGGTAACAACGTTGCTCATATCATAATAACCAGTGCCAAGATTGGTGACCTGAACATTGACTACCTGCCCGTTGAGAATTTCTGCCTCTGCGGTCATGCCGGTTCCCAAGCCTTCGATCACCACATCGGGCGCTTCCGTGTATCCACTGCCTGGATTTAAAATTGTAATGAGTGCTTGGTTCTCTGCACCCCCTCCTTGTCTAATAACAGTAACCAGATCCAAGCGAGCAGTTGCAACGACTCCACCGGGTTTGATTCTCGGAAAACCACCCATCAACCGAATGGTTGTATTTACATCCGAGTACCCACTACCTCCATTGGTAACATTGATATCTACCACCTGTCCGTAACCAGCAGCAAAGGGGTCGGTGCCTATGATTGCGATTGCGGTAGCACCGGTACCATCACCCAAAATTTCCACGGTAGGAGCACTGGCATATCCTCTGCCTCCATCTAATAAGGTAATGTCAATAATGCCGCCGGCTCCATTAACATCAGATGCAGACAAATTGGCATCGGCAACCTTCAGTGGGGTATCAAATTCAGCAAGGGGGAGAGATCCTTGACCGGTTGTTGCGGTGATGGTGGAAATCGAAGACATCACCGCATTTTTGCTGTTGTCCATCGCCACTGCATGAATGGAGTAGACCCCGGGACCGGGCACTTCCCATTCCATGCCGTAGGGATAGCTCGAGGTGCCCTTGCCCAGGTAGGCGGACATGGCGTCGCCCACGGGCAACCCGTTGACGTAGAACCTGACCCAATCCAAGGTGCCGTCCGGATCGTCCGCTTGGGCATATAGATAGATCTTCGATCCCGAGGTGTAGAAAGTTCCGTCGCTCGGGCCGTTCAGCTGAACCACCGGCGGCAGGGAAGCGCTCTTGGGGGTGACCACCACCCAGCGATTGGTCAGTAGGGTGGAGCTGCTCAGGTCGTCGTCGATGGCTTCCACCGAGATTTGGTAAGTGCCGGGAAACTGAGGAGCCCAGTCGATGACCCAGCGATTGGTTCCCGGTACGTTGCGACTGTTGTTGATGACCTGGGTGTCGATGTTGGCGACGACCACGGCCCCGTTGCTCGGCGAAAGCGAAACCGTCGGAGGATTCACGTAACCGAGACCCGCATTGGTCAAGGTCACTTGAACCAAGTTGCCGTTCGCATCAAGAACGGCCTCCGCTTCGGCGCCCGATCCTCCGCCTCCGCTGATCGTAACCGTGGGAGGCGTTGCCCCGAAATTGCTTCCCGGGTTGACCACCTCGATGCTTTCGACGTTGCCGAGCGGAGCGGAGCCCAGGAGCTTGCCGTTGCCATAGAAGCGAACCTCCTGAACGACCCCGTCGGGATCGAAGGCGTCCGCTTCCAAAACGATTTTCGTCTCCTCGATGAAGGAATAGGGATATTCGTATTCCTCCAACTTCCCGCCCCGCAAAATGACCACGGGCGCGGTGGTGTATCCGGAGCCTCCGTCGTCCAGGGCTACGGTAATGATGCCGTCCTTGACGTCCGAAGAGTCGACGGATGCGTTCAGGTCGGTCCCCGATCCACCCGTGCCCGCGACGATGGTGACGTTGTAGTCCTCTGCGGCATACCCCTCGCCCGGGTCGATGACCTCTATTGCTTTGATTACTCCGTTCTCCACTTGGGCATTAGTCGTGTCGGCCTCGAACCCGGACCCGGACCCGATGACGAACACCCGCAGGTAGTTCTTGTCGTAATTCTGACCCCCGTCGAGAATCTTCAATTCGGTGATGGTCCCGTTCTCATCCACAATCGGAATGACCCGCGCCCCGAAGCCCTTGTCGTCTTCATTTTGCAAATCGAAGACGTTGACCAAATCGGTGGAACTGTATCCGGACCCGCCGACAAGCACCGGCAAGTCCACCAACACCCCGTCGACCACCGTGGCCTGCAGGACGACGTTCGAAGATCCGGTTCCATTGAGCTCGAGGCTGACGTTCTTGTCGTAATTGCGCCCGCCGTCGCTCAGGGTAATCCGGGTGATTGCCCCGTCGACCACCGCAGCGGTGGCTTCGGCGCCAAGGCCTCCTCCTCCGTAAAAGACGACTTCGGGCGCCTCCGTATATCCGTAACCGAAAGAATCCATTTTCACGCGGGTCACCTTGGAGTAATTCTCATCGGTCTCGTCGATGAAAGAACCCATTTCAGCGCTGGCGACTGCGGTGGAGAGGGTGTTTTCACCGGGGTTGATCAACTCGACCTGGGGAGGAACGTTGACGAAGGTGAAGGAGGAGAGGTGTTCTTCGGTGACTTCGAATACGAAGGGTTCGCTCATGACGTGATGATCCCCGGTGTCTCCTTGTCCGCCAACCGCCATGGCATAAATGGTGTACGACCCGGCTTCGCTGGGCGTCCAGTTGAGGACGTATTCCTGGTTTCCGTCCTCCAGGAAGGAATTGGCTCCGCTGAGGGCGTCAATGGTAACCCCGTTGGCAAAGAACTGGACGCGGGAGATGCCCGATGAAAAAGCGCCTCCGATGGGCCTGGCCAAGGCGCGCAACTTCACTCCCTCGGCATCTACCGTCACGTTGTCAATTGTTACCTCAGGCGGTTTTGATTCGGTGTTCACAATGGAAAAGCCTTGGAGGGAATCCGAACGAACCACGTTTCCGTCATTGTCCCTGATGATTGCCTGAATGGTAAAAATCTCTTCCGTTTCGATCGACCACCTGTAAACGTAGGTATTGCCGGATCGTCCCTCGGCATCTCCCAGCAATTCTCCGTTCTTGTAGATGCGAACGTATTCCAAGTCTCCATCGGGGTCGTACGCCTCGACGTTGATGAACACTTCGGAACCGACCGAATAATCGGGCGCGACGTCTCCGAAGCCGCCCGGAACCGGTTCGGTCATGCGAACGAAGGGAAGTTCTCCCACCGGATCCGCGCCAACCACCACGGAGGCGGTGGATGCGTCGGTGATGGGGGAAACGCGTCCGGAGTCGTCCATCGCTTGAACGCTCAGCTCGTAAGAACCGGGTCGATCGGGGGTCCAGACGAAAACGTACAATCCGCTTGTGCTGTATTGTCCGAGCACCGGATCGGGCTGAGGAAAACTGATGGGCAAATTCAATAGCTGGCCGTCGAGAAAGAGCCGAACGCTTTCAATGGTGCCGTATTGCGCGGTGGCGGAAACGGAAATTTCCACCTCGTTGCCCAAGGCGAAGTTGTTCATCGATGCATCGGAACTGCTGGGGTTGAGCATGGTTGCCTCGACCGAGGAGGGGGCATGCTGCACGGCGAGCGCCCCCGGGCGAAGCGGGGCGTTGGACAGCCAGGGAGGCGGCCAGCTCCAATACTCCGACAATTCGTCCCAGTACCAGGAGGGACATTGATACTCGACTGGATCACAGTGCTGGCTTTCCCAGTTGCGAATCCAGCCCCAGCCTCCCTGCCCCAACCCGCTCGATCGACCCAAGGAATCGGCATTGTCCCGGCTGTTTCCATAAAGGGCGCGGACGCTTAAAAACTCGATTCTCTCGGATTGAGGAACGAAGGTCAGCAGGCGCTCGTCGCCGAATTCCATGGGAGTTCCGGTAATTTCCTCGCCATTGGCGTAAAAGGCCACTCGGCTCAATTCATTGAGAGGATCATTGACCCGGGCCCGCAGGGTGATCTCCTGCCCGACCTCGTACAGGACCGGAGCCTTTACGAGGATGACGTCTCCCAAGGCATAGCCCGATCCGCCGGAAGTTACGTTGAGGTCGCTGACGCTGCCGTTGTCGTCGAAGGTGGCGTTGAAATCGGCCCCGCTGCCGTCAAAGCTCAATATCGAATAGTTCCAGCTTCGTTCCTCGTATCCAAATCCGCCGTCCACGATTTCCACCTCGGTGATGGCCCCGGATCCATCGACCTCGGCAATCCGCAAAACCGCCGGTCGACCGGTGGGCTGGATCAATTCTGCATAGAGTCGATCCGGGTCGCGCAGTTCGTAATGGCGGTAGCGCGAATAGCTGACGTTGTCGTCCGCAGCAATTCCCACCACCCGTACCGTGAGAACCGAGCCGGTCAAGTCCTCTCGCTTGCGCAGGTCGAGGCTGAGGGCGCCGGTTGTTCCACTTGTGGTGGTGACTTCGGGGAAGTATTCTGCGGTAGCCAGGGTGGAGGTGGCTGAGGCGGTCAGGTTGACGTCCTTGAGAATGGGATAGCTGCCGTCGTGCGTCAGATCGATGGCATACTGGGTGGGGGCTCCGGCGGGAAACCCGCCCAGGGAGTTCCCGTTGATTTCCAAATCCTTCGCCCGGATGGCCAGCTTGCCCTCGTTGCTTGCCCGGTTGATCGCACGGATCAAGTTCTCCTTGGTGCCGGCTAGGCGGTCGGAAAAGTCTCCGTAGCGCTCGACCTGAACGATTTCGTTATTCGGATAGGCCTTGATGCGCCAGCGGTCTCCCGCGAGGTAGGAGGTCTGGTCTAAAAAGGCGATGGTGACCCCGGCGCTCAAGTCGTAAGACAGGCCGGCCGGTATGGGCACGCCCGACTCGTTGAAGATCGCCCCGCCATCCACCGACCAGCGGAAAGTA
The DNA here is from genome assembly GCA_038116775.1 of Opitutia bacterium. GTDB lineage: Bacteria > Verrucomicrobiota > Verrucomicrobiia > Opitutales > Seribacteraceae > Seribacter. Next base: position 4,742 of record JAYOEB010000168.1, read on the forward strand.
TCGGTGGTTCCGTTGCTGTCGATCTCAATTAAGTACTCACGGGCTGTCGTTCCCAAATAGTCGCCGCTCGAGGCAAGGGTTCCCGAACCGCTCACGCTCATCGCTTCGGCCGCATCGATCGTGGTGGCGCTGGCGGAGCCATTGTCGTCAAATTCAAAGACCAACGGCCCCCTGTCCGTTCCGTCATAGATGGTGACGGTCGATTCATCGGCAGATAGATTGGACTCGTCAAAGGCGAGGCGGCCGTTCCAATGAATCTTTCCATCCACCTCCAGATAGGCGGTGATCGATTCGGTGGCGTTGTATTCAAAATCAACCACTTGGTCACCATACAGGACTTCGCCAATCGCAGGACCGGTGATCGATATATCGGCATCGTCGGTTCCACGGACGTAAATGGAGCGTTCCGCGCGGGAGCGCAACCCGTTGGCATCTTCGGCCACCACCGCCACCAAGTATTCTCCGCTGGCCAAGTCGCTGGGGACGTCGAACTCGTAGAACAATTGGAGGTCGGTCAGGTTGTTCATGTCATCCTCCTTGAGAATGCCGTTGAAGTAGACCTCCATCGCCCGCACGTTGCCGTCGTCGACGGTACCGGCCAAATTGTCCGCCCCCAGGGATACCGCATCAA
>JAYOEB010000169.1:0-5244 GCA_038116775.1 Opitutia bacterium
CCCGCTGTTCGGTATTTTCTGATCCTTGTTTTTTTCGCGAATTTTTTCTTTTGTCTCGTTGATTTGATCAAGGGCTGCCTTGTCCGCAAGGTACTCTTTTCTTAGTTGATCGAGGTGATTGAGGCTATCAGCTGATTTTTTGACCTCTCCATGACTACATGCAATAAGGAAAAGATAGATGAGGAGAAATCTACAAATTCGGTTCATTTAATCACCTGAAATTATTTTCCTCAGGTAAGCAAGAGCACTTTCCGATTCGCTAAATCGACCATCGAGTTGAGCCTCAAAGCATTGTTCGAGTATGGGACCGAAATCGGGGCCTGGTTGCAGTCCATGATCGATCAAATGCCGTCCTTGAATGATGGGCTTGGGTTCGGCATCCTTTACTTGTAATTCCTCGGCGCGCTTGAGCAACCAAGGACCTTCGGGGAAGTCATCCCTCCTAGGTGGACGTCCGCAAATGTCCGCAGCCGCCACCCGGACCAATCGGTCGATGCGCTTTACCTTGCGGGCAAGCCTGCGAATGGCTCCGTCACTTGCCTTGTCCTTGTAAAAAGTTCGTGGCGTAAGGTGCCGGCGGACCAAAGGAACCACCTGCTCATGTAAATCCACCTGGTTGGTCAATCGGGAAAGAAAGGAACGGGTGGGTGCTTCTCCCTTGGGCTCATGCAGGGGAGAGCGTATTCTGCCGTCTTCGCCGATCTTGGTGGTCAGCGGTTTGCCCAAGTCATGACAAAGCACCGCAAATCCAACCACGAGGTCTTCCCAGTCATCTCCAATTCTTTTACTGGCAAAGGCATCCAAACAGTGAAGCGTATGGGTCCAGACGTCGCCTTCGGGGTGCCATTGAGGGTCTTGTTCGCATCCAACCAAGGCTTCCATCTCGGGGAAATATTTCAACCATCCGCAGCTCTTGATGAAATTCAGTCCCGCACTGAGGTCGATTCCTCGTAAAAGCAGCTTTTTCCACTCCTCATACAATCGTTCCGGCGGGAGGCTCTCCATGGTTATGGATCGGCAAACCTCAAGCGTATCAGGGGCTGGGGAGAGGTTGAATCGGGAGATGAATTGCATGGCTCGCAGGACACGAAGAGGATCCTCTGCAAAAGCAGGTCCCACATGGCGAAGGATACGGTTCTTGGCGTCTTTTCTTCCTCCGGTGGGATCGAGCGTTATACCCGTCAATGGATCCAGTCCAATTGCATTGATTGTGAAATCCCTTCGTTGGGCAGATTTTTCAAATGGCAGGGATGGATCGACTTCCACCGAAAAGCCTTTGTGTCCGAAACCCGTTTTTATTTCAGTTCGAGGCAGAGAGAGTTCTGCGGGAAAACCTTTTAACTTCAATACGCCAAAGGATTTGCCAACTTCCTGAAAACCATATTTCGGAAGGAGCAGGGACTTGAGTTTGTCCAGTGAAAGGTTTTGAATCTCGCAATCGATTTCCTCAGATTCGGCTTCGAAAAACAAATCCCTTACGCAACCTCCGACAAGGAGGAGGCGACCACCACCCCTATGAATCAAAACGGAGAGTTTCTGGGCAAGTTTACCAAGCTCGCGGGGTAGGGAGACTGGGGGATCGGGAAATTCAGCCATTTATTGGCAATCAGGAAACAGAACGTCTTCCACCACGGTGCAAATGGCATGGTAAATCGGAAGGTGCAGTTCCTGCACTCTGGCTGTTTCCGATGCAGGAACCATAATGGACAGATCGCAAAGAGAGGCGACAATGCCACCGCTTTGTCCAGTCAGGGCAATGGTCTTCAATCCAATTGCATTGGCGGCTTTCACGGCATGTCCAACGTTCTTTGAATTTCCGGAGGTGCTGATAGCAAGCAGGACGTCTCCGGTTTTCCCAAAGGCCAGCACCTGCTGAGCAAATGCAAATTCCGCATTGTCGTCGTTGGCGAATGCGGTGTGGAAACCCATCATGGAAGGCAGAGAGAGGGCGGGGAGTCCACCATGGAGATTTTGACCGAGTTCTGCGCCGAGTTTTGCGGAAAGGTCTTCAGGCAGACGGCGTGGCTTGGAGAATCGTTTGACCAGTTCGCCGGCGATATGTTCGCAATCCGCAGCGCTGCCACCGTTGCCGCAAAGCAAAAGCTTTCTGCCTGACTGAAAGGCGCAGATCAGGGCATCGGCAGCTTGGCGGATGGCGTCACGGCAAATTGCCAATGATGGCAATCGATGGGAGAGTTGATCGAATTCGTCCATTTGCATCAAATTATGGCAGACTTTGAAACGAGCCAACCTTAATTCCGTTGCGTCATAGTTGATGCCCGTTCTTTACTCGAAGAAGAATTTTTGGCACAATGTCGCTTTTTATGACGAAAATCAGCCCAGTGGATTTGAAGGATGCAAACCGAGCGCTCGCCGGGCTTGATGCGATTGGCCGCATTCGTTGGGCGTGGGAGGAATTCGGTTCCGGTTTGGTGGCGTCGACGAGTTTTGGTCTGCAAAGCGGAGTCATGATCCATTTGGTCCTTCAGGCAAGCCCGGATATTCCCATCGTTTTTATCGATACCGGCTACCTTTTTCCGGGCACCTATGAATACGCCCTGAAACTGCAGGAAAAATTGAATTTCAAAGCTCACGTCTATTCCTCCAGATTATCTCCGGCCTTTCAGGAAGCTTCATTTGGAAAGTTGTGGGAAAAGGGCAAGGAGGGAATGACGAAATACAACTGGTTGAATAAAAAGGAGCCAATGGACAGAGCGCTGCAAGAGCTTGACGCCAAGGCTTGGATGGCTGGCTTGCGACGCGTTCAGGCCAGTGAGCGCAAGGATCTGGACTTTCTGGAAGAACAGAACGGAGTGCTGAAATTATACCCTATCTTGGACTGGGACGATCGGGACACTTACCGGTACCTACCTCAAAACGGTCTTCCATACCATCCGCTCGAAGGAATGGATTATGATTCCGTGGGCGATTGGCATAGCACTCGCAAACTAAGCGAAGTGGAAAAAGTCGAGGATGCCAGGCATGGGGGCCATGGCAGGGAGTGTGGATTGCATGTGGAAGTTCCGGAGGGGGCTGATTTTACAGTCTGACGACATTTCAAATGATAACACCCGAACAAAAGGCGGAACTGCAGACGCTGATCAAACGAACCAGGCATCTCTGGACCTTCTTGGATTGCGATCGAAAAAAGGCTGAAATAGAGGTCATGGAGGAGAAAATGTCGAATCCATCCTTCTGGGACGATCAATCCGAAGCAAAACGGATAAGTTCCGATTGCAATCGCTTGAAACAATTGGTCGAGAAAATAGAAGGCTTCAGAGGGCAGGTGGAGGATCTGGAGGCTTTGGCCGAACTCTGCGATGAAGATGAGCAAGACCTAGCGCTGTTGGAGGAGTTTTGCTCGGAATTGCTCGCTCTGACAGCTAAAATCGAAAATCTGGAGGTGGAAAGCTTTCTTAGCGAGCCTTTTGACGTACGCCCGGCTTTGCTCAGCATACACGCGGGCGCAGGCGGTACCGAATCTTGCGATTGGGCGGACATGCTTATGCGCATGTACGTCCGCTGGGCGGAGAGAAGGGGGTTCGCAGTTGACGTCCAGGATCTTCAACCAGGAGAAGAGGCGGGCATCAGTCGATGCACCATGAGAATCGAGGGAGTCAACGCCTACGGATACTCCAAGGCGGAAAGAGGCGTTCATCGACTGGTTCGCATCAGTCCTTTCGATTCGAACAAGAGACGTCATACCTCCTTTTGCTCCGTCGACGTCATTGCCGAGATGGAAGACGAAGACGTCGATATGGAAATTCCGGACGATGATCTGCGCATCGACACCTATCGTTCAAGCGGCAAGGGGGGACAGCACGTCAACAAGACTGATTCCGCGGTCCGCATCACCCATCTTCCCTCCAATATCGTCGTGCAGTGTCAAAACGAACGCTCTCAATTGAAAAACAAGCAAACGGCCATGCGGGCGCTCAAATCCAGATTGTATGAGAAGCAACAGGACGAAAAGCGGGCGGAGATGGAGAGGTTTTACGGCGATAAGGGTGAAATGGGTTGGGGCAACCAGATTCGTAGTTACGTCTTTCAACCCTACCAAATGGTGAAGGACTTGCGAACCGGTGTGGAAACTTCCGGTGTGCAGGCGGTCATGGACGGAGATTTGGACAGGTTTGTCAATGGTTGGCTCAGGGCGGGTTGCCCCAGGCAAAGAAACAAGGATATACAAATTGACGACTGATTCGCACGATTCCATTCCCGGTTTAAGCTGGGATGAAATCGAGAGTTCGAGAAAGACTTCTCTCTTTGCAGACAAATCCTGGAAGTGGTCCAGTCAGGCATGGAGCCTGCCATTCGATGCCGTTGATTTTCTACATAAGCTGGGCAATGCTGGAATTTCTTTTTTTCGCGCCCTCGAGCGACTCTACTTAAAATCACTTAACGGTGAAAAAATTCTTCGAAACAAGAATTACTCCACCCCGTGGGTCGCCAGATATCTGGATGCAGGAAAACCAAACTGGATGGTGGAGCACTCGCGTTCTTCCGCAATGCTGGGAGTCTTGCCACTGGTGCTTCGTCCCGATCTTTTGCCAACCCGTGATGGGTTTGCGCTAACGGAGTGGGATTCGGTGCCAGGTGGAATTGGGCTGACGGATTATCTGGGCAGATTGTATTTGGGTGAGAATGCTCCGGAAATGGCCAAAGCATTTGGTCAGTCCTTGCTGGATCAGGGTGGTGAATTTGGGAGAGATGCCCTTTTTGCTATTCTGGTAAGCGAGGAATCCGCTACTTATCGTCCTGAAATGGAATGGCTGGGACAAGAACTTCGTAAGGATGGACTTAACGTTGAAGTGGGCGCTCCAGATGAGGTTTCTTTTTCCGGTGAGTGCGCTTACCTAAAGGATAGAAGGATCGCTGTCGTCTATCGGTTCTGGGAATTATTTGATTCTGAGGTAAGCAATATGCCTGAATTCGCCAAATGCGTGGAGGCGGGAAACCTGATCATTACTCCGGGGATGCGTCCCTTTTTAGAAGAGAAGCTATCCCTTGCTTTATTTCACCACCCTAGGTTGCAGACCTATTGGCAGGAAAACCTCAGCAAGGAAGAGAATGAATTGTTGTCCAAAACGATCCCGCCTTCCTGGATCTTGGATCCGGAACCGGTGCCCCCCGGCGCCTCCTTGGATGGACCGGTGATAGGAGGGGAGCGTTTGCAAGATTGGAAAGATTTGGGAAGTGCATCCAAAAAAGAACGATCCTTAATTCTTAAAGCAAGTGGGTTTC
>JAYOEB010000170.1:0-5172 GCA_038116775.1 Opitutia bacterium
CGGAATCTGCGATTCCGTTTCCTCCGTGTCGATTCTCTGACCGGTGAGGAGGTCTTGGACCGGAGCTCCGTCGACGAATCGTAGTTCGGAGATTTTTCTGCCGTCGGAGTCCCATTCCGTGCAGACCCCATGTTCTTGGTTGTTTCTGAAGTTGTAGTCGAATTGCTGCTGTCCGTTGGGAAACCATCCCTTCGAGTTGCCCTCCATTTTGTCGTCGATGAATTCGGCTATGAGTCGTTGCTGCCCGTTTTCGTACCAGATGGTCCGCAGACCGTGTTGCTTGTCTTTTTGATAGAACAAGCCAAGCTTTCTTTGTCCCGAACGATACCACTCGGATGAAGGGCCCTCGCGGAGTCCATGCCTGTAGATCGTCGAGGATTTTTGAGTGCCGTCCAGATACCACTCCATGGCCTCTCCATGTGGGACACCGGAACGCATGGGGATTTCGAGGATCTTTTGACCGTTGGGATGCCACTCGGCCTTGGGCCCACTCAGCTTTCCATCTTCATAGTTTTCCTCTCTCAGAAGTTCGCCTGTAATTCTATACTCCTTGGAAGAACCATGCCTTAGTCCGTTGCGGTAATTGATGATTCTTCTTTTTCTGCCGTTGTAGAAGAATTCGATGGTTTCCCCGTTTCTTTTGCCGTTGTTCCATGAGGACACAGATTTGGTGGGGCTTTGCTCGAAGGTTTCGATTGCCTTGCCGGAAAAAAGCCTGCCGTCGCCGCTGAGGTTTCCATCATTACCCGAATTCCGGACAAGGCCTTTTTCGTCGGAACTCAACCAATGAAGCATGACGGTATTGCCGTCTGCTGGCGAGGGGTTCGGGGAAATGCTTACGCAGGAGGTGTAAAGAGACGCAAAAACAATCGCGAGAGTAGGCAATATGATCTTTTTCATCATTAGTAGTAATGAACTTATGAAAAGTTCGTGGCAAGTGGTTTTTCATTGGATTCTCCCAAGCTTCGCGCCGAGAAAAAAGCGAGGGTTCGTTTCCGCCTTACCAAAATGAGAACCCCATTCCCGATTGCGTTGAATCCTCTCAAGCCCCCAAGCTTCATCCATGATGGATCTACGGAATTTGGTCGTTTAAAAAAAAGTCCTCCAAGTCTCTTCGATCCTTTTTGGAAGGTCTTCCCTTGGTGCGGAGGGCATTGTTTTGCAAAATGAATCTTTTATCATTCGCTTTCTCGTATTCAGTTTGTGGAGTCAAGTCTTCGTAGCACTGATTGGCAACGGGGGCGGCGACCCGTTTTTCAACCAGGGCAGTAATTCGGACAGTTTGATTCAAGGGACCTTTTTTTAGCTTAACGAGATCGCCAATCCTGACTTCCTTGGAGGGCTTGACGATTGAATCGTCAATTTTGACGAGATTTCGTCTGCAAGCGTCCGTGGCAAGGGATCTGGTTTTAAAAAACCGCGTCGACCAGAGCCACTTGTCAATGCGTATGCTCATTGCCGGGAATCTCTAGTTTGAGGAAAGGTATTCCTGTTCGGATTGCCCTCTTCATCGAAAACCAGGGTTCTTTTGCAAGGTCTTCCGCCGCTTCAAGCAAATTCCTCAGATGGCACGGAATATTTCGCAAAAAAACATGGAACACCGGCTTACTTTCCTTCAATCAGTCGGGCTTCGTAAAGCTTGGGTCGAGAAGCGTTTGTTTCGCCGGCACTGAAGGCCTTTTCACCAGAAACGGGTGTTAATTCCATGAGAAAGGGTTGCCCTGTCTTTTGGGTTGATAGCGAAGAGGAGGAGGGCATGGTCCCGAGAAAGCCTTTGCTCTTCTGCAAAGAAGTCTTGGTGGGGTTCGGATGGTCCGAGGAAGAAAAAACGGAGAGAGTTTCCTCGAGCGCGCCCCGATATTTCCAGATCAGAAAGGACGTTATGGCGATGACAATCAAAAAGAGGAGGTAAACCCAAATGGGAGTCCCTACGCTCGTAGGGTATTCCGGCTTGGGGCCCTGAATGCTTTCGTCCCAATTTTTCCATTCCTCGATGGCCCTTCTTCTTTCGACCGCAGAACCAATGATTATGGCAAGCTCGTAAAGAACGTAGAGTGGAATGGTGAGAATGCACAGACTGACCGGATCCCCACCGGGGGTAATCAGGGCCGCTGAAATCATAAGCACAACCAAGACCAACCTGCGGTTGTTCCTTAATTTCTTTACCGAAAGGACGCCAATCCGGATAAGAAGCACCAAAACCAAAGGAAATTGAAAGGCTATGCCTACGGCGAAGGTCATCCAAATCACGGTACTGTAGTAATTTCCGGCTTCAGGTCGATAAACTTCAAGACCGAGAACGTTAAAGGAGAATTCAATCGTGAAAGCGAGTGATACCGGGAGGATGAACAGGTAGGTCATCGATGCCCCGGCCACAAAAAGCAAGGTGGCGGCGATGCAACCGGGAAAGAAGACCCTTTTTTCCTTTGGCGTTAGTCCAGGCACGACGAAACCTCCGATAAAATAAAGAATGGCTGGCAGAGAAATGCCCAAACCGCCAAGAAAGCAAATTTTCATGGCAATGAAAATCGGGGAATACGATCGAATGACTTGAAGCAAATTTCGATTCTGTCCGTTGGCGAAGTGACTGAGGATGCGGGTGCGGTGATGCGGATCTGCAACCCCCCACTGTTGCAATTCCCGCTCGGTGGAATTTCTAAGCATGCCCAAACTTACGTTCTGGCTTTCGAGAGTCTCCGCATACTCCTCTAGGCCCAGCCCCTGAAGATCGATGTCGATTTCACCGAAGTCTTCGACGGCTTTGATTAGGGGTACTTGCAAGGCTCGGACGGAGTCCTGCATGAAAATCGCTATGACCAGGCATCCAAGGACAAAGGCGCAGACGCTCTTGAGAATGACCCATCGCAATTCCTCCAGGTGTTCGAGGAAATGCATCGCGTTGGGGTCGTTTTTTCTTGCCGATTTATTTTTGCCGAGCGCCCCGATAAGTCCCTTGTCGCGAAATCTTTCACCAAATGTTTTTGGTTGGGTGTGATCGTCGGAGCTCATCGTGAGTGGGTTGTTCGTAAAATGAGTGTAGTTTGTATCAGGGCACTTCTTATGCATGAAATTACGGGTTTCGTCCATGCTTAAACGAGTCCAAAGGAAGCGTCTGAGGGAGAACCTTCAAGTCGTCCATTGACAAAACAGTCAAAAAATAGGATTAGTTTTCATTCCCTGCAAAATCTTCCCCTGACGAATCACGGAAGATTTTGTATAAATTTCACAAGCTAACAACCACCTCGCAAAATGGCACAGAAAAAAATGGCAAAGTCAGCCAAATCAAAACTTACCGGGAAAAAGGCTAGCAAGCGTTCTTCCTCCAAGACCCACGACCCAAAGTACGTTTATGACTTTGGAAGAAAAACCGATGGTGATGCCAAGCAACGGGAATTGTTGGGCGGTAAGGGGGCCAACCTAGCCGAGATGGCCAAAATCGGATTACCCGTGCCTCCAGGATTTACCATAACCACGGAGGTATGCACCTATTTTTACGACCACAAAAGGACCTACCCAAAGTCCCTTGACGATCAGATCCGCAATTCGGTGGCCACCATGGAAAAACAACTCGGAAAGAAGTTGGGCGACATGAAGAAACCCCTTTTGCTTTCCGTTCGTTCCGGAGCCCGAGATTCCATGCCCGGCATGATGGACACCATCTTGAACCTCGGACTGAACGACGAAACGGTTGGTGCTTTGGCTCAAGCTTCCGGTAATGAGAGGTTTGCATGGGACTGTTATCGCAGGTTCATTCAAATGTACGGTGACGTCGTCATGGGGGTGCAGAAACTCCCAAGCGAGGATCATGATCCATTCGAGCACCTCATCGAGGAATTCAAGAGGGAGATCTTCCCCAAGGAAAAGGGTGAAGTCGATGATTCCCGAATTACCGTCGACCAAATGAAGGAACTGGTTTCCCGTTTCAAGGCCTTGGTCAAAAAGAGGTCGGGGAAGGACTTTCCAACTTGCCCGTGGGAGCAGCTCGAAGGTTCGGTGGGAGCTGTCTTTAGCTCTTGGATGAATGATCGCGCCATCGTGTATCGTCGTAAGTACGGCATCCCCGCAGAGTGGGGCACCGCAGTAAACGTCCAAGCCATGGTTTTCGGCAATACCGGAAAGAAGTCCGGTTCGGGGGTAGGCTTTACCAGAGACCCCGCAACGGGGGAAAAAGTCTTGTATGGGGAGTTCCTCACCGACGCCCAAGGGGAAGACGTCGTTGCCGGTGTTCGCACCCCGCAGCCCGTCGCCAAATTGAAGCGTGTTTTGCCCAAACCGTTCAAGCAACTGGTTGGAGTCCAAAAGAAATTGGAAAGGCATTTCAAGGACATGCAGGATTTCGAATTCACCATAGAAGACGAAAAGTTATACATGCTGCAGACCAGAAACGGGAAAAGAACTGGCTTGGCCGCCGTTCGAATTGCAGCCGAAATGGTTAGGGAAAAGTTGATTGATTGGAAAACCGCGATCAAACGAGTTCCTGCCGAGCAACTTGATCAAGTGCTTGCTCCGGTCTTTGACCTCGCTGCCCAAAAAGCAGCGAAAAAGCTTTGCAAGGGATTGCCAGCAGGTCCGGGCGCTGCGTCTGGAAGAATCTGCATGAACGCCGAGCGTGCCGTGGAAGCTTCCAAGAAGGGGCCTGTCTTGTTGGTCAGGCAAGAAACTTCTCCGGAGGATTTACGGGGAATGATTGCCGCCGAAGGTATTCTTACCGCTCGGGGAGGGGTTTCTTCTCATGCTGCCTTGGTCGCTCGTCAAATGGGGAAAGTCTGCGTGTGCGGAGCCGCGGATTTGGACATCGACTACAAGTCCCGCACTTTGAAAGTGAACGGATCCACCTATAAGGAAGGTGACTATCTTTCCATCAACGGAACCACGGGTGAAATCTTCGCCGGTGAACTCAAGACCGCCCCCTCCGAAATCATTCAGGTGTTGGTTGACAAGAAATTAGATCCGAAAAAGAGCCGAGACTACAAGTATTTCTCACAACTCATGAATTGGTGCGAAAAGGCGACCAAGATGACCGTTCGTACCAATGCGGATTCGCCTTCCCAAGTTGCCAACGCCATTGCTTTTGGAGCGACGGGGATCGGTTTGTGTCGCACCGAGCACATGTTTTTTGAAGGTGACCGGATCGATGCGATGCGTCAGATGATCCTCGCGGACAACGAAGTG
>JAYOEB010000171.1:0-5103 GCA_038116775.1 Opitutia bacterium
GTCTTCCTCCTTCGCTCTTGTTGGATCCTATGTGCATCAGAGCATGAAGAAAGGTTCCTGTCGTTACGACTACTGTTTTTCCATGAAATTCGATTCCAATCGTCGTCTTCACGCCAATGCAGGATTCATTCTTCATCAACAAGCCGTTTACCATGGCTTGAAAAATTGATATGTTGGGCGTCAATTCAAGAAGATGCTTCATTCTTAATTGATAAGCCTTTTTGTCGCATTGAGCTCTCGGCGCTTGAACGGCTGGTCCCTTAGATGTATTTAGCAGTTTAAACTGAATCCCCGACGCATCGGCGTTTAGAGCCATTTCGCCTCCAAGGGCGTCGATTTCTCTGACAATTTGCCCCTTTGCTTGCCCTCCGATAGCTGGATTGCAACTCATTTGAGCGATCGTATCGAGATTTCCTGTAAGCAACAATACCTTGGCTCCAATTCGAGCCGATGCCAGAGCAGCTTCGCATCCTGCATGCCCTGCGCCGCAAACAATCACGTCATATTTGAAGTCTTTGACTTCTTCTTTCTTTTTGCTCATTTACCGATGCAAAAATTTGCGAATAGTGAATCCAGCATAGACTCGTTGTCCGTTGGACTGACCATTTGATTCAACTCTAAAAGGGCGCTCTTTAATTCATCGATAATCAATAGGTCATCTTCTGAATCGGAAAGCAATTCGCAGGCATTATTCAAAGAGAGAAGGATATGCTCCAAGCAGTTTTTGTGTCTTAGATTAACTAAAACGTCGAGATCCGTATTTGTGGTTTTGCTTTTGTTCAAAACGGTAATTATCGATGAAACGAGTTCTTCAATGCCTTTGTGATTCTTTGCTGATATTTCGATTATGGCAGAATTTTTCGGAAAAGGGTACGAATTCACATTCGACTTTAAATCCTGTTTGTTTTTGACCATGATAACCGACTGTCCCGATACATTTTGATAACATTCCGACATCATTTCAGCAGGGTAGGGTAGGGTGGAATCGAAAACGAAGAGGATAATGTCGGATTCTCGAATGAGATTAAGGGAATTTGATACTCCCATTGATTCAGTCGAAACAGGCGTATCACGAATTCCGGCGGTATCGATCAACTCGATTAGAAATTTACCCAAATTAAGGTCCTTTGAAATATAGTCCCTTGTTGTTCCGGGACTCTCGCTGACGATAGCGCGGTCATAACCAATCAAAGCGTTGAATAGGGTACTTTTCCCTGCATTAGGCTCACCGATTAGGAGTACTTTGAATTTAGACTTTAAATGCGATCTGCGTTCGAATCCTTCAATGAGTCGTTCCGTAACTTTTTTGCAATCTCTCAGTAAGATATTTATCGAATCATAGGATTGGGATCCGATGTCATCTTCGGGAAAGTCTATGAAGGCTTCCACAAACGCTTGTATCCGGATGATTTTATTTTGCAGATCCTTAATGATCGAGGATAAATTACCGGCGAGGTTTTTTCTAGCTAGAATAACATCATCAAAGTTCTGAGCAGCAATGATTTCTGCAATAGATTCTGCTTGAATGAGGTCAATCTTGCCAGATAAGAAGGCTCTTTTGGTGAATTCACCAGGGGAAGCGTTGACCCCTCCTCGACGTATTAGGTCGCGAATAATGGTCTCAATGATCAGAAGGTTGCCGTGGCAGGAAATTTCGAGCATTTCTTCGCCGGTGAACGACTTCCCCTTTTCAAAATAGGCAACGATGACTTCATCGATCTTTTCACCTCGTGCATCTCGGAAATGAGCGAGATAGCAATTTCTTGGAGTAGGGTGGGGGATGCAAAAGCAATGATTCATGAACTCCTTGGACAAATCACCACTTACTCGTATGGTGGCAAGGGCAGATTCACCCTTGGGCGTTGCAAGAGCAACGATAGTTTCGCTCATCCCTAGGAAATACGAGAGAAAAGGTCAGTCACCGATTTCTTCGGAGGACTGCGCGAGTACGGAACCTACCGAAACTTCAACTTTTGATAAAATTGCCTGTGTAATTTGTTCCATCAACTTACTGTCTTCGGCAAGAGCTTGCTTAGCGGCCTCTCTGCCTTGCCCGACTAGATTTCCATCAAATGATATCCAAGCTCCCTTTTTGGTAAGGATATTATGTTCCAAGCCCAGATCGATGATGGATCCTGTCTTGGAAATACCCTCATTGTACATGATGTCGAACTCACAGGCAGTAAATGGTGGAGCAATCTTGTTTTTTACAATCTTAAGCCTTGTCCTTGAACCTGTTACAGTACCATTTGCTTCCTTTATTTGTCCAATTCTCCTTATGTCCATTCTAATCGAACAGAAAAATTTAAGGGCTCTTCCCCCGGGCGTGGTTTCGGGGCTGCCGAACATCACCCCAATCTTTTCTCGAATCTGGTTTGTGAAAATGCAGACGCAGTTCGTTTTGGAAATTGCTGCGGTAAGTCGGCGCATTGCTTGGCTCATCATGCGAGCCTGCAGTCCGACTGTGGTATCGCCCATTTGACCGTCGAGTTCTTGTCTTGACACCAAGGCCGCCACGGAGTCCAGAACTATTACGTCTATGGCTCCCGAGCGAATCAAGGTTTCGGTTATGTTCAAGGCATCTTCGCCACTCTCGGGTTGAGAGACCATGAGGTTGTCAAGGTCAACGCCTACAATCTTGGCATATTTGGGATCGAGCGCATGCTCCACGTCTACAAAGACCGCGTTGCCCCCTTTGCGCTGAGCTTCTGCAATTACGCTAAGGCAAAAAGTGGTTTTACCGGATGATTCAGGACCATAGATTTCGACTATCCTGCCTCTCGGAAGCCCGCCGGCTCCCAAGGATAAGTCTATGGCAAGAGATCCAGTGGAGATTACGGAGACATTCATTTTCTTGGCGTCTCCGAGGCGCATCAAAGCCCCTTCTCCAAATTTTTTGTTTATGCCCTGAAATGCAAGTTCAAGGTCGGTATTTTTTGATTTGGATTGGGTTTTGTCAGTGTTTTCTTTAGGCATTTTGAAAAAGGGTTATTTCCACTTTGCCGTCATTTTTGGTTGAAGCAAGTTGTTTTAACTCAAAATTAATATTTAAGCTTTGATTTTCGGAAAATTAGTAATTTTTAGTGATTTTATCAGGCATAATCCTTACGTGGGGCTGTTAGTTTGGCTATGTACGAACACATAATTTGGGACTGGAACGGTACTTTGATCGACGATCTGTCGCTGTGCGTGGAAATCGTCAATGAAAATTTATCGCAATACAACCTACCCGTCGTAGGCTTGGGTTATTATCGTAATCATTTTGGATTTCCCGCTCGCGATTACTATGAAGGACTTGGGCTTCCATGCCAGGGAGAACACTTTGAACGAATTTCAGATTATTTCATTGAAAATTATCGTAAGAAACAAGTCGAATGCTCGCTGCATCCGAATGCATTCAATATATTGAGATATTTTCAAAAATTAGGAATAGATCAATCCATCCTTTCTGCGGGCCAGGAAAATGACGTTTTGAGATTTCTTGGTTCGCATGGACTAAAGGACTTTTTTTCCTTAGTTTCAGGGGTTCAAGACGTAAATGCAGACGGAAAAGTCGGTCTTGCCAAACTTCATCAAGGCAAGATCTCAATACCATCAAACAAAATTCTCATGATAGGAGATACCGTACATGATCATGAGGTTGCTTTAGTCATGAAGGTGGATTGCATTCTATTCTCGAAAGGTCATAATTCCAGGGATCGTTTGATTAGGACCGGACGAATGGTGTTTGATGATATGACCGAACTGAAAGAGGTTATCGTTTGACCCTGTATTTCAGTCAATTTAATATTGATCCTTAATGAATCGAGTTTACATCAAAACCTATGGCTGTCAGATGAACGAAAGAGACAGCGAAGATGTGGCCGCAAGATTAAAATCTCGAGGTTACGAGCTCGTCGCCAACGAGGAATCCGCCGATATCGTCTTGCTTAACACTTGCAGCGTTCGTGAGCATGCGGAGCAAAAAGCAATTGGCAAGGCCGGTCATTTGCGAGCAAAGCGCAAGGCGGATTCCAACTTCATGCTGGGAATTATGGGCTGCATGGCCCAGAATAGGGGAGGGAACCTCCTTAAGTCTCTTCCGGATCTGAATCTCGTAGTCGGAACTCAAAAGTTTCATCGCATTCCTGACTTCTTGGATGAATTGAAGAATAGAAACCGGCGCGACAACCACCCCATCGTCTCTCTTGAAGAAGAAGAGAACTCACAAAGCGAAATAAAGAATCACGTGCCGGAGAAGAGTGGCAAGAGTACAGCATTCGTTTCGATCATGCAGGGCTGCAATATGAATTGTTCATTTTGCATTGTTCCCAAAACAAGGGGTAAAGAGAGATATCGTCCCATTGATGAAATTGTGGAAGAGGTCAAGATCCTCGCGGATAAAGGAGTTCAAGAGGTTACCCTCCTAGGTCAAATAGTGAATGCCTATGGTCGGGGAAAAATCAAGAGACTGAATGGAAAAACGGCTTTCGTTCGATTACTCGAAGCGATTCACGAGGTGGAAGCCATTCGGAGAATTCGCTTCACGTCTCCGCATCCCACTTCATTTGGCGAAGATTTGATAGAAGCTTATGCCCGTCTTGAAAAATTAGGCAGCTACGCTCATCTGCCTATGCAAAGCGGATCAAACAAGATTCTCAAATCGATGAATCGCCCATACACGCGGGAAAAATTCGTTGAATTGGTGGAAAGACTTCGAAATACCAAAAAAGGCATGCGCTTGAGTACGGACGTAATTGTTGGATATCCGGGGGAAGACGATGAGGATTTTGAACTGACCAAACAAGCGTTTATCCAATGCGGATTTGAAATGGCTTTTATTTTTAAATACAGCGAAAGAAGCGGTACGCCTGCCGCTAGACTCGATGATAAGGTTCCGCAAAGAGTCAAAGAGTTTCGAAATCAAGAATTGTTGAAGATCTTGGAAAATCAATCCTTGCGCTCAAATCAGAAAATGGTTGGGGAAGTTTTTGAAGTTCTAGTCGAAGGCCAAGCCAGAAGAGGTGAGGGGATGGTTGTCGGAAGAACCGAATGTTTTCGTAAGGTGATTTTTGAGTCAGGTCAAAACAATGTTAGGAGAATGGAAAAGGTTATGATTACCAG